>DATJBO010000213.1:0-5021 GCA_035515315.1 Solirubrobacteraceae bacterium | reverse complement strand
CGGGCCGTGCCGCCCGCCGTCAGCGCCGAGGAGATCCGCGACGCGAACACGCGCTACCACGACGCGGCCGCCCACCGCTACGACGCGAAGTGGGGCATCGACTTCGGCGAGGTCGGCCAGGACCAGGTCCGCGGCAAGCTCAGCAAGGCGCTCGGCGGCCGCCACGCCCGCTACCGCGACTCGCTGGAGATCGGCGCGGGGACCGGCTACTTCACTCTGAACCTGCTGCGCGCAGGGATGATCGAGGACGCCACCTGCAGCGACATCTCGCCGGGGATGCTGCGGACGCTCTCGGAGAACGCGCGCCGGTTGGGACTCGAGGTCGCCACACGCCCAGCCGACGCCGAGCAGCTGCCCTTCCCCGACGAGAGCTTCGACCTCGTGTTCGGCCACGCCGTGCTGCACCACATCCCCGACCTGCCCCGGGCGTTCGGCGAGTTCGCGCGCGTGCTGCGCCCCGGCGGCACGCTGCTGTTCGCCGGCGAGCCCTCCCGCTACGGCGACCGCCTCGCCGGCGTCCCCAAGGCGATCGGCCGCACGCTCGCCCCCCTGTGGCGCCGCGCGCTGCGCGCCGCTCCGGCCACCCCCCCGCCCGCGGCGAGCTCGGAGGAGTCGCTCGAGCCCGTGGTCGACGTCCACGCGTTCTCACCGGGAGAGCTCGCGCGGCTGGCACGCGACGCCGGCCTGGAGCACACGAGGGTGTGCGGCGAGGAGCTGCTGGCCAACTGGTTCGGATGGGTCAACCGCACGCTCGAGCACAGCGCCGACCCCGACGAGGTGCCATGGGCGTGGCGCCAGTACGCGTACCACGGCTACCTGGTCCTGCAGGAGCTCGACCGCCGGCTGCTGGAGTCGCTGCTGCCCACGAGCGCCTTCTACAACCTCATGCTGTCCGCCCGCAAGCCGGGGCGCTGAGCGGGGCCGGTACCTAGAATCGGGGCGATGCCGCCCCGGCAGGCCCGCAACTTCCCGCTGTTCCCGCTCGGCATCGTCGCGCTGCCGAGCGAGGCCGTTCCGCTGCACATCTTCGAGGAGCGCTACCGCCTGATGATCGGGCGCTGCCTGGAGGCCGCCCGCGGCTCCCGGGCGCGGCAGTTCGGCATCGTGTGGCTCTCCGACGAGGAGCTCAAGCCGGTCGGCTGTACGTGCGAGGTGGAGGAGGTGCTCGAGCGCATGGAGGACGGGAGCGTGGACATCCTCGCGCGCGGCAAGCTCCCGTTCCGGCTGCTCAGCCGCCAGGACGACCTCCCCTACCCGGCGGGCGAGATCGAGTTCCTGGCGGACATCGAGGAGGAGCCCGACGACGAGGCGGCCACGGCGGCACGGGAGCTCTACCGCGACCTCGTCGCGCAGGCCACCGACCGGGAGCTGGACGAGGATGAGCTGCTCGAGCTCGACGCCTACGGGATGGCGGCGACCGTCGAGTTCGGCGTGGAGGCCAAGCAGGAGCTGCTGGAGCTGCGCTCGGAGAACGCCCGCCTGAGGCTGCTGGCGATGCTGCTGTCGGCCGCGATCGAGCGCCTGGAATCGCTCGAGCGCGCCCAGGCGCGCGCCCTCTCCAACGGCAAGGTGCGCTTCGCCTGAGGCGGGCCCGCCCTATTCGGGCAGCCCGCACACCTCCTGCGCGGTCTTCAGCACGAACAGCGCCAGTTCGTGCAGCACCTTCGGCTGGCCGGCGGAGTTGTCGGCGTAATGCACGGTGCCGTCCTCGTCGCGCAGGTTGTAGCTCATCACGGAGCCGTGCCTCGCCGTGAGGCTCGTGTGCTTGGCGGCGACGTCCTGGAGGTCTTCCTGGATGCCGCGGGCTCGCACGAGTTCGGCGTCGCTGAGCTTGTGCGCCGGT
This sequence comes from Solirubrobacteraceae bacterium, assembly GCA_035515315.1. GTDB lineage: Bacteria > Actinomycetota > Thermoleophilia > Solirubrobacterales > Solirubrobacteraceae > Palsa-744. The sequence goes on along the minus strand of DATJBO010000213.1, from coordinate 3,178 downwards.
CTCCCGTTGCAGTGGACGTTGCCTTCTTCGTCGACCAGCAGCGTGAGCCGTGCGTGCGGCGTGGAGCCCGTGCGCATGACGATGAACAGGTCGGCAGCCTGCACGTTTCCGCAGCCGCCGAGCAAGGCGAGGCCGGCCGCCAGGGCGGCGCCGAGTGCCGTCCTGGTGCTGCTCGCGCCGGCCATCAGGCCTCGACCGCGACGCCACCGCGGCGCGGGTCGCCGGCGCCCTCCAGCGCCCCGGCGCGGCGCAGCACGGCCTGCACGCCCCCGAAGAACAGGTTGCGCGAGCCGAAGCGGACGACCTGGAGCTCGCGCGGCAGCCCCACGAGCTCGACCCCGGGCTCGGCGAAAAGCACGCCGTTCTCGAAGTGCACGCGGGGCGCACCCACGGCCGCGGCGGCGCCGAGCCCGAGATCGACCACGCCGAGGATCGTCTGCAGCAGCGCCGAGCGGATCCGGTTCGAGCCTGCGCTGCCGAGCACGAGCTCGACCTCGCCGTCGTGCATGACGACCGTGGGAGCCATCATGCTCGGCATCCGCTGGCGGGGGCGGTGGCGGTGGAAGCCGAGCGGGTTGAGATCCTCCTCGCCCATCACGTTGTTCAGGTGCAGCCCCGTGCCCGGCACGATCACCCCGGAGCCCTCCCCGTTGGTGCAGGTCGCGCTGCACGCGCGTCCGTCCGCGTCGAGCGCCGAGATGTGGGTGGTGGAGCCGAGCCGCCGCGCGAGAAAGCGCTCCGAGAAGGCCTCCTCCTGCAGCCCCTCGAGGAACTCAGGGGTGCGCTCGGCTTGCGCGGCCGACATCGCCTCGACCACGTCCGGGAGGTCGGGCGGGCTCGGTCGCCGGTCGAGCAGGGCCAGCGAGTAGGCGATCAGCGTGCCCCCGGCCGAGGGGGCGGGATTGGTGAGGATCTCGCGGTCGCGGAAGGGCACCCGCAGCGGCTCGCGGGGCACCGCCCGGTAGGCCGCCAGGTCCTCGCGCGAGAGGAGACCTCCACGCGCGCCCACCCACTCGGCGACGGCGTGCGCGACAGCGCCCCGGTAGAAGGGGTCGGATCCCTCGCCGGCGAGCAGCTCCAGCGCATCGGCCAGCTCGCGGTTGCGCAGCACCTCGCCCTCGCGCAGGACCCGCCCCTCCGGGGCCCACAGCGCGGCGCACTCCGGGGTCGAGGTGAGCAGCCCGGCGAGGATCTTGGCAATGTAGGCCTGACCGGCGTTCAGAGCGACCCCGTCGCGGGCGAGCACGGCAGCCGGCTCGGCGAGACGCTGGAGCGGCATCGTCCCCCAGCGGCTGACCGCCTCGCAGACGCCGGCGGGCACCCCGTAGGCGCCGCACGAGGCCGGGCCGACGTGGAAGACCTGGTCGGCGTCGCCGAACGAGACGTCGATCGGCAGCAGCTCGGCGTACACCTGCCCCTGGGGACCCTCCCACGGGGCCGCGGGCGCGGCCACGAAGAAATCCAGTAGCACCACCGGCGCGTCCCCCCCGGCCACTAGCAGGTAGCCACCGGCCCCGAGCCCGGTGAGCAGCGGCTCGGCGACGAACGAGGTGAGCATCGCGGCGACGACCGCGTCGACCGCGTTGCCGCCTTCGCGCAGCACGCGCGCCCCGGCATCGGCGGTGAGCGGGTGCCCGGCGGCGATGACCCCGCGCTCAGCCTCGCCCATCTGCCGTCGGGGCCGCGCCTACACGTTCGGGATGAACTCCGGGACCTCGAGCTCGTCAACCGCAAGCCCGCCGCGGCGCGAGGAACGCGGCGGGCCGGCGGGCGCGGCGCGGGCGACCTTCAGCTCGCCGGACTCCGGCTCGGTGAGGCGGGCCGACGGGCGCCGCCGGCCGTTCTCCGAGAATCCCGTGGCGACGACCGTAACCCACACCTGGTCGTCGAGCTTCTCGTCGACCATCGCCCCGAAGATGATGTTGGCCTCGGGATGAGCGGCCTGGGAGACCGCTTTGGCGGCCTCGTTGACCTCCCACAGCGACAGGCTCCTGCCGCCCGTGATCGACAGCAGGATCGAGCGCGCCCCGTCGACCGAGGTTTCCAGCAGCGGCGAGGAGATGGCGTGGTCTGCCGCCTCGGTGGCGCGGTTCTCGCCGATGCCCATGCCGATCCCCAGCAGGGCGTTGCCGGCCCCGCTCATGATCGTGCGGACGTCGGCGAAGTCGAGGTTGATCAGGCCGGGCAGCGTGACCAGGTCGGAGATGCCCTGGACGCCCTGGCGGAGCACGTCGTCGGCGACCCGGAAGGCCTCGACCATCGCCGTGTGGCGGTCGAGGACCCCGAGCAGACGGTCGTTGGGCACCACGATCAGCGTGTCGACCTCCTGGGCCAGCGCGTGCACGCCGCGCTCGGCCTGCTCGCTGCGGCGAGCGCCCTCGAACTGGAACGGCTTGGTCACGATCGCGACCGTCAGGGCGCCCACTTCCCTGGAGATGCGGGCCAGGATCGGAGCGGCGCCGGTGCCCGTGCCGCCGCCCGCGCCGGCGGCGATGAAGATCATGTCCGAGCCCTTGAGCATCGCCTTGACGCGGTCGTAATCCTCCATCGCGGCCTGGCGGCCGATGTCGGCGTCGGACCCCGACCCGAGCCCGCGCGTCAGTTCGGCGCCGATGTGCACGGTCAGGTCGGCGGTCGACTGCTGCAGCGACTGAAGGTCGGTGTTGACGGCGAGGAACTCGATCCCCTCGACCTGGGCCTCGACCATCCGGTTGACCGCGTTCACCCCTGCTCCCCCGACACCCACCACGCGGATCACGGGCTGGCCCGCCTGCATGCTTCCGAGTGCCGCCTGCCGTTCGGAGGAGAACGCCTCGCGCAGGCGCTCCTGGGGCGTCGGCACGGTCAGCCCGGCGGCGGGCGTGGCCGGCGCGAGGGCGCTCCGGGCTGCGACGGTCTGGGGCGCGGGGCTCAGCGACGGGTGGGGGACGTTGCTCGGCGCAGGGACGTTGCTCGGCGCAGGGACGTCGCTCGGCGCAGGGACGTCGCTCGGCGGCCGGGAGGCGCTGCGGTGCGGGCGATCCTCGCCGGTGCCGGTGCCGGTGCCGGCGTCGGGGCCCGGCGGCACGTCGGAGGCGCTCGGCGCGGCGGCCTGCTCGGGCGGCCCGCCCGGTTGGCCCGGGGCGCCCTCCTGCTCTTCGGTCTTGCGGAACAGGGCCGCGAGCGGGCCTTCCCGCAT
>DATJBO010000212.1:0-2491 GCA_035515315.1 Solirubrobacteraceae bacterium | reverse complement strand
GCTCGAGCCTGATCGTCGCGCTGATCGCGACCGGCTTCCTCCTCAACCTCGGCACGAAGCGCCGGGCCGTCGCGCGGTAAGGGCCTGGCTTCCGCCGGGTGCCTGGTAGCCGCGCATACAGGACCGGACGCGTCCTGATTGGTCTCCCGCTGACGAACGCCTGCACGACGCTCGACTGACGGTCGCCTAACGCGCTGGCCATAACGTGTGGGCGCGTCGGGCGGCGGTCGTCGCCGCTCCACGCCGTCTCCAGCCGGACGGACTCGATGCGATGTGCATGGGTGGCCATCGCGGCGGTCGCCTTCGCCGCCGGCGCGGCTCGGGGGCAGGACACACTCCCGGTGGAGCTGCGCCAGGCGCGCGACTTGATCGCCGCCGGGAAGGTCGAAGACGCGATTCGCGCGGCCGAGGCGTACACGATGCGGCACCCGCGCGACGAGCGCGGTTTCCTGGCCCTGGGCGACGCCTGGTTCAAGCACATGCCCATCGGGCGCTTCAAGGCGGCGCTGGCCTACGAGGAAGCGGAGCGCCTCGCGCCTGACGATCCCACGGCAGCCTACCGCTATGCGGAGGTCGGCTTCTGGCTCGGCGGCGACGACGGCGAGCGCATGGCATCCGACGGGCTGGAACGCGTGCTCGCGCTGGACCCGTTCTACGGCAACGCCTGGGACCAGTGGCTCACGGTGTTCCGGAACGCCGGCTCGAGGCGCCGCATGGCCGCGCTCCTCCGGCCGCGCGGGAGCGACCCGGTGATTCGCGCGCGGCTCGCGCTCCTGGCGATCGAGGACGAGCAGTACTCCGAGGCGGACCAGTTGCTGGACTCGGCGCTCGCCGCCGATTCGACGAACACCGCCTGGCTCGCGCTGCGGGCGCAGAGCGCCTTCGAGGCGGGGGACACCGCCAGCGGCTGGCTCTTCTACAGCCGCGCTCTGGCGCACGCCGATCTCGACTCGACCGATGCCCTGTGGCGCCAGGTCATTGGAATCACCTGGCCGTACGAGGTGAGGCTCTGGGAGGCGGGCGTGGCCCCGGGCGCGAAGCGCGAGTGGCTCGAGAGCTTCTGGGCGCGTCGCAATCCCGACTTGTTCGCCGGCGTCAACCTGCGCGTCGCCGAGCACTTCGCGCGACTGCGCTACGCGCGCAAGCACTACCCGCTCCTGCACCCCATGATCTCCTATCACCGGAGCCAGATCGCGCGCGCGATGAACCTCGAGCCATCGGGCGCCGAGCGGCAGTACTACGAGCGGTGCGAGATGTTCGAGGTCCTCGTGCCGCCCAACCTGCGTCTGGCCCCATCGGGCGCGGCGGGCTCCGCCTCGTTCGATCTCCTGGGCATGCCGCTGCCCGGCGTGAGCTGGGCCGGCGACAGGGCGGCGATGGACCTCTCCTCGCCGCTCGCCCTCCTGACGGACGAGGAACGCGACCGGTTCGCGTACCTGTCGCACGGAGCCGGAAATCCCGGCTATTCCAATTCCATCTTCGCCCCCCTGAACCTGGATCTGCGCAGCCTGGACAGCGTCGCGGCGCGCGTCGGATACAACCTCGCGACAGGACTCGACGACCGCGGGGTGATGTATCTGCGCTTCGGACCGCCGGACCGACGGTACGTGGGCGGGAAGAACACCGCCGACTTCAGTTGCTTCGTCACGGATGTGGAGCGCTGGGACTACGATCAGTACGGCGAGGTCCGCTTCGCCCGGCCGAGCGCGTTCAGCACCACGCGCACGGTGCCCGACATGGTCTTCCGGGCGATGAACGCGCGGCAGTTCGCGGCCGTCAAGACGGGGCTGACGGCGGATGCCAGCTCCGAGCCGGCGCCGCTGGAATTCGGCGTCTGGACAGCGCAGTTCGCCGACACGCTCGATTCGGCCTCCACGGATCTCGTAATCGTCTCCACCCGGGGCGCCGTGGCCGCTGCGCTCGAGGGCGTGGCCCGTCCGGGAAGCGCGTGGATCGGGGGCGGCGGGGTGGCGTCCGGGCCTACCGCGCCCGGCCGCTACGTCCTCGTGGCCCAGGCGCGCGACTCGGGCCTCCTCGGCCGGCAGGCGCTCGCCATCACGGTTCGCTCCTTCGCGCACGACCCGACGCTGAGCGAGCTGCTCATCGCCCCGGCCTGGGACTCGGCCATGCCAGACCGGGCGGCGATGCTCCGGCACCTGCGCCGCACGCTGGTCTTCGACCGCGGCGCGACCATCCGGAGCTACGCCGAGCTGTACGGTCTGCGGCGGGCGGCCGGTGCCCTGCGCTATGAGGTGCAGTACGAGTTGCTGCACACGGACGCGCCGCAGCGCGACCTGCATCTCGAGAACTGGCCCCGGGCGACGCGGTTCCTGTTCGTGCGAGAGCGGCGTGCATCGCTCTCCCGCTCGGAGATCGAGACGCTCGACATCGCGCCGTCCGACGTGCCGCCCGGCAAGTACCTGCTGCGGGTGCGGGTGCACGACCTCGTCGCCGACGCGGATGCCGGTCGCGCCACGATCAGCTTCGTCGT
>DATJBO010000211.1:0-23426 GCA_035515315.1 Solirubrobacteraceae bacterium | reverse complement strand
CACGACCCCCTCGCGCACGTGCTCGGTGGCGGTCATCGCCTTGAGGAACTCGACGGCCTCGTGCTCGCCGAAGGCCAGCCGCTCGCGCAGCGCCACCGGCGCCGTCTTGTGCGAGACCCCGAGCGTCAGCAGCTCGCTCATGCCGGTGCCGACTCCCGCGCGGCGTGGGGCGGTTCCTGTGTCTCGCCGGGGTCGTGCCGGGGGTCCGCCGCGGCGCGCCGGGAGTCCCCCGCGTCGCGCCGGGGGTGTCCCCCGCCGTCCCCCGGGTCCCCGGCGTCGCGCCCGACTAGCTGATCTTCCTCCGTCAGCGCCAGCAGCTCGCCCAGCTCGCCCTCGATGCGGCCGAGACGGATCGCCATGATCGCCACGTAGATCAGGACGATCGCGAACACGACGATGTAGGCGCCCGCGACGTACTTGCCGGCCGTGTGCAGCGGCAGCGCCGGCGTCTCTGCGAGCAGCACGCTCACGTGGATGCTCCCCTGCCCGCCACCCGGGCGCCGAGCGTGGCCGCGCCGGTCGCGGGCTCCGGGGCCGCGCTGCGCCGCCGCCGCGCGGGCCGGGCCTGCTCGCCGGCCAGTCGCCGGCGCAGGGCGCGCAGCTGGAAGCGGGTGTGCTTGGCGGCCAGCTCGTACCTGCAGAGGGTCACGAACAGCAACGCCCACGCGACCAGCGAGGCCAGGAAGGCGAGCGCCATCGGGCCGGGCAGGTTGGAGGTGCTGCCCAGCACCCGCGGGTGCAGGAATTCGCTCGCGAGCCGCACCGCGATGAAGTTCGCCGGCACGAACGCCCCGGCCGTGATCGCGAACACCGACGCGTAGCGGGCCTGGCGCTCGGGGTCCTCGATCGAGAAGCGCAGCGGCTGGTAGGTGGCGTACAGCAGGAACACGATCAGAAACGACACCAGCGTGGGCTCGCTCCACACCCACCAGTGCCCCCACGAGCCCTTGGCCCAGATCGAGCCCGTGATCAGGGTCGCCACTGCGAAGATCAGGCTCATGTGGATGACCACGTAGGAGCGCATGTCCCAGCGCGGGTCGCGGGTGCGCAGGTGCGCGATCGCGAACAGGCCCCCGGCCACGAAGCCGCACAGGGCGATGATCGCCAGCGGCACGTGCAGGTAGAAGATCTTCTGCAGGAAGCCCTGTTCGGCTTCCAGCGGGGCATAGAAGAAGACCAGCGTCAGCGCGGCGACGACGGCCACGACGGTGGAGATGCTGAGGGCCCGCAGGCCCCTGCCATACATGTCTGTGGCTAGTCCTCCAGCAGGAAATCGAACACGGCGTAGGCGATCAGCCCGAAGATCAGATCATAGAGCGCGAGCATCGCCAGCCAGCGGGCGGCAGGGGTGCCGGCGTGGCCGGCTACCAGCAACGGCGAGCTCGCGCGGGCGGCCCCGATCACGATCGGAACCAGCAGCGGCAGGCCCAGCAGCGGCCCCAGCAGGTCCCGCGCCCGCGTCTGCACGGCGAGGGCGGCAACCAGCGTCCCCACCACCGCCACGCCGATGTCCGCGAGCGCCAGCACCAGCAGCAGGTCGGGCAGGGCGTGGGCGAAGGGCACCGACAGCAGCAGCGCGAACGCCGGCACCGCCACCAGCTCGAGCACGACCAGGTAGCACAGCAGCGTGAGCTCCTTCGACAGCAGCACCGCGCTGCGGTCGACGGGGGCCAGCAGGAAGCCGTCCAGGCCGCCTTCCTCGGCGTCTGCCACGAACAGCCGGTTGACCCCCAGCAGCGCGGCGAACAGCAGCGTCACCCACAGCACCCCGGTGGCGAGGTCCCCTTCGACGCTGTTGCGGTTCAGCGCGAAGTGGAACACCACGAACGTCGAGAGCGCGAACAGCGACATCCCCGGCACCGACTCGAGCGTGCGCAGCTCGACGAGCAGCTCCTTGCGCAACAGCGTCCCCACGGCCCGCCGCAGCGGCACCGCCTTCGTGGCCGCGTCCTTCGCCGGCAGCGTCGTGGCGGGGCTGCCCGGGACGGGACTGTCGACGGGGCTCCCCGGGGTGGGGCCGCCGGCGCCGAGCGGCACGGAGCTCTCGCGCTGGGCGCTCACCGGTACAGCGCCTCCAGCTCTGCGGTCGAGACCTCCTCGGCGGCTCCCTGCACTGCCACGCGGCCCTCGCGCAGGCCGAGCACCGTGTCGGCCTCACGCAGGGCGGCGGCGGGGTCGTGGCTGCACAGCACCCTCGTGCGCCCGCTGGCGGCGCCGATCAGCGGGCCGACGAGGTGCAGCGCCGCGGGATCGAGGTTCGCATAGGGCTCATCGAGCAGCAGCAGCTCGGGCTCGTGCAGGACCGCACGCGCGATCGCCACCCGCTGGACCATCCCCCGCGAGAGCATCCGCAGCGGCTCGCGGGCCCGCTCCGACAGCGACAGCTCCGCCAGCAGGTCGGTCACGCGCTGTTCGTCCACCCCGTGCAGGCGGGCGTGGAAGCGCAGGTTCTCCTCCGCGGTCAGCGAGCGGTACAGCATCGGCTCGTGGGCGAGCAGGCCCACCCGGCCGCGCACCCGCCACGACTCCTCGGGCAGCCGTCGGTCGAGCACCCGCACCTCGCCCGCGTGCGGGCGCAACAGCGCCGCCAGGATTCTCAGCAGGGTCGTCTTGCCCGCGCCGTTGGGCCCGAGCACGACCAGCGTCTGCCCCCGCTGCAGCGACAGCGAGACGCCGGACAGCGCCTCCCGCTCGCCGTAGCGCCGAGCGAGCCGCTCGACTTCGACGGCCGCCACGCGCCCTCAGGCGCCGGAGAGCTCCGGCGTGCGTTCCCGCTGGGCCCGGGCGATCAGCTCGCGCACCGCCTGCTCCCCGTCTTCCCCGCCGAGCAGCTCGATCGGGTCGGGGTCGCCGTTGACGATTGCCTCGAAGAACTCCTTGCGGTCCTGGTAGGTGGGCAGGGTCGCCTTGGCCCACCCCCGGGCCTCGCTCAGCAGCACCGCCAGGCGGGCGTAGGGCTCGCCGAAGTGGGCTTCGATCTCGCGCTTCATGCGCTTGGCCAGCGCCGGCGAGGCTCCCGCCGTGGAGATCGCGATCGCCAGCGGGTTGATCCGCACGATCGCCGGCAGGATGAAGTTGCACAGCGGCGGGACGTCCACAACGTTGACGAGCATCGCACGCGCCTCCGCGTCGTCGAACACCGCGATGTTGACGTCCGTCTCGTCGGTGGCGGCGATCGCCATGAAGGCGCCCTCGAGGTCCTGGGCGCCCGCGTAGCCCCGCTGCTCCCAGCGGATCGAGCCCTCACGCGCGTACTGCTGCAGCGCGGGCAGCGCCTCGAGCGCGATCACGGTCACCTCGCCGTCGCATGCGAGCAGGCCCTCCACCTTCTCGAGCGCCACCTCGCCGCCCCCGACCACCACGCAGCGGCGGCCGCTGAGCTTCAGGCAGGCGATGTAGAAGGGGACGTCCAGCATCCCCTGCACGCAACTCTGGTCGCAGGTGCCCCTGCGCAGCTGGCAGACGCACTGCTTGCCTGCATAAGCCTGTGCGGGCATCTCGCCAGAAGCGTAGCGCCGGTCCCGTGCCCGGCCGCCGGCGGTTCCCGCCGGTCCTCAGCGCTGCAGGCCCCTCCCGAGCGCGCGGGCGCCGACCCGGGCGAGCGCCAGCCCGCCCTCGCCGAGCGCCCGGCGGCGCTCCCCTTCGCGCTGCGAGTGGACCCTCGCCAGGGCCCTCGCCGCCGCCGTGGCGGCGTTGTCGTACGGGCCCCACCAGACGCCGCGCAGGCGCGGGGGATCCCAGGTGATCAGCTTCTCCTGGGCGCAGGCCCGCAGCCCCGTACGGCCGAGCGTGCGCCCGAGTCCCCCGCCGGCGGCGGCGCCCCACGGCCCGCGGGCGACCATCGGCCCGGGGAGGTGGTCGTTGAGCCACACCATCCCGGCGCGCAGCTCGCGGGCGATGCGGGCGGCCATGTAACGGTCGGAGGTCCAGATCGAGGCACCCAGGCCGAACTCGCTGTCGTTGGCCATCGCGATCGCCTGGTCGATGCTGTCGACCGGCAGCACCGGCAGCACCGGACCGTCGAGCGGCTCGCGCATGATCCGCATCTCGCCACGCACGCCGCTGATCACCGCGGGCGCGTAGAAGGCGCCCGCGTCGCACCCGGGCGGGCTCACGGGGCCGCCGCAGTGGCGGCGGGCGCCCTGGGCGATCGCCTCCTGGACGAGCTCCTCCAGGCGTTCGGCGCGCCGCGCCGAGGCCAGCGGGCCGAGCTGTACGAGCGGGTCGGAGGGGTCGCCGACCTTGACCGCGTCGGCGGCCCGCACGAGGCCGCTCAGGAAGCGGTCGTAGACCTCGCGGGCGACGTACACGCGCTCGATCGAGCCGCGCGCCGCGCCGGCGCCGGCGCACCCGGCCCACAGCGCACCCGCGATCGCCCGCGACAGGTGCGCGTCGGCCAGCACCAGCATCGCGTCCTTGCCGCCCAGCTCGAGCGCCACCTCCTTCTCACGCGACACGCACGCCCTCGCCACCACCCTCCCCACCGGGGGCGAGCCGGTGAACAGGATCTTCTCGACCGGCGACTGGGCCAGGGCGACGCCGGCGTCGGCGCCCCCGTGGAGGATCCGCACGATCCCCTCGGGGAGCCCTGCCCGGGCCACCAGGCGGGCGATCCGCTCGCCGGCGAGGCTGGCGCGGGCGGCCGGCTTGAAGGCCACGCCGTTGCCGGCCATCAGTGCGCCGGCGATCTGCCCGAGCGGCTGCGCGAAGGGCGCGCTGCCGGCGCCGATCACCCCGATCACCCCGTACGGCTCGTACGCGATGCGGGCCCGCTTGAGGGGGAACACCAGGCGGCTGACCCCGATCCGTCCTCCCTCCAGCAGGCGCGCGCCCTCGTCGGCCATCCACGTCAGGGCGTCGACGGCGGCGAGCAGCTCGAGCGAGGCGATCTCGGGGCGGGGCCGACCCTGCTCGCGGGCGATCACCTCGAGCAGCTCGTCGAAGTCGTCGATCACCGCCTGGGCCATGCGCCGCATGTAACGGCCCCGGTCGCGCACGCGCAGCAGCGCCCACAGCGGGACCACCTTGGCGACCTCCCCGACCACGGCGTCGACCCTCTCGGGGGTGACCCGCTCGACGCTCCCCAGCGGCGCCCCGGTCGCTGGGTCGCTCACGAGCAGCTGCGATCGCTCTCTCTCGCGGCCCGCGGCCTGGCTCTCAGGGACGCCCATGCGAGCGCGATTATCGCTGCTGGCGCCCTCGTCCCCGTTCGATCTCGCGCAGACGCTCGGCCAGCGCGGCCTCGGCGTCGTCGGGCTCGTAGAAGCGCTCGCCGGCGACCGCCTCGGGAAGCAGCTCCTGGCTGCCGAGGTGACCCTCCTGGCGGTGGGGGTTCTCGTAGCCACCGCGCTCCTGTCCCGGCCGGGGCCCGCTGCGCAGCCACCCCGGCACCGGCGCCGCGCCGTGGTCGCGCACGTGCGCCGTGGCGGCCCCCAGCGCCCGGCCGGCGGCGTCGGACTTCGGGGCCAGGGCGAGGTAGACGGCGGCCTGGGCGAGCGCGAATTTGGCCTCGGGCAGGCCCACGTGCTCGACCGCCGCGGCGGCCGCGGTGGCGACCGACAGCGCCTGTGGGTCGGCGTTGCCGATGTCCTCGGAGGCGAGGATGATCATCCGCCGCACGATGAAGCGGGGGTCCTCGCCGCCCTCCAGCATCACGGCCAGGTAGTACAGCGAGGCGTCGGGGTCGGACCCGCGCGTGGCCTTGATCCACGCGGAGGCATAGTCGTAGTGGCGGTCGCCGCCCTTGTCGTAGAGGATCGCCCGCCGCTGCAGCGCATCCTGGGCACGCTGCAGCCCTACGCGCCCCTCGCCGAGCTCGGTGGCCGTCTGGACGGCCAGCTCGAGCGCGTTCAGCGCGGTCCGTGCGTCCCCTTCGCTGCGCGCCGCCAGGAACTCCAGCGCCGGCCGCTCGACCTGCGCCGGGTCGCCGAGGGCGCGCTCGAGCACGACCTCGATGTCCGTGGGGTCGAGCGCCTGCAGGGCGTACACGCGCACGCGCGAGAGCAGCGCGCCGTTGACCTCGAAGGCGGGGTTCTCGGTGGTGGCGCCGATCAGCGTGATCACCCCTTCCTCGACGGCCGGCAGCAGCGCGTCCTGCTGGGCCTTGTTGAAGCGGTGGATCTCGTCGAGGAACAGGATCGTATCGGTCCCGCTCGCCTGCAGCCGGAGAGTGGCCCGCTCGATCACCCCGCGCACCTCGGCGCGCCCGGCCTGCACCGCGCTGAGCTCTTCGAACGCGGCCGGCGAGGCGTCGGCGAGGATCCGGGCGAGCGTCGTCTTGCCCGACCCGGGGGGCCCGTAGAGGATCATCGAGTGGGCCCGGCCGGTCTCGACCGCAGTCCGCAGGGCCGAGCCCTCGCCGAGCAGCTGCGACTGCCCCACGAAACCCTCGAGCGTCGTCGGGCGCACACGCGTGGCCAGCGGCGCCGAGGGGTCGGCCGGCGCCCTCCCGGAGCGCTCCGCTAGCGGTTCGCCGTGGGTTTCAGGGCCGAAGAGGGTATCCATCTACGAGTGATTGTTGCGGCAAGCGGAGGGTTTACCGAACGAGCGTCGGAAGGTGGCGGTGGAGCACCGTCGAATGAGTAGATTCGGGTGATTGAGGCAAATGTCATCAGCTGTCGCCGGCGTGCCCTCCCGGCCGTCACCCCCGGGGGTGGGCCGCCGTGACCATCAGCGGTGTTGAGCCCGTACCCGCCGGGCTGGTTGACGTCGAGCCGTTCGAGGCCGGCGAGCGCGTCTCCGCACTCTCGCCGCGGCAGCTCTTCTGGCGGCGCTTTCGCCGCGACAAAGTGGCGGTGGTCTCCGGGATCATCATCGTCATCGAGATCGCGGTTGCGTTCCTCGCGCCGGTGATCGTGAAAATCCTCGGGCTCCCCGGGCCCAACGTCCAGAACCCCAATCTCACGAACGCCTTCGGCTCGCCCCTGGGGCCCAGCTGGGCGCACCCCTTCGGCGTCGACCAGCTCGGCCACGACGTGCTCACGCGGGTCATCTACGGGGCCCGGGTGTCCCTCATCGTGGGGGTCGTCGGTACCGCGATCGCGACCCTGATCGGCGTCACCGTGGGCATGCTGGCCGGCTACTACAAGGGACCGGTCGACACCTTCTTCTCGCGCCTGATCGACCTGTTGCTGTCGATCCCGCCGCTGCTGCTCGGGCTCGGCATCGCCGCTTCGTGCTCCGTACACGCCTGCGCCGGCGGCCTGGTCCAGCCCGGGATCGGGGCCGTCATCTTCCTGATCGCGCTGATCACCTGGCCATACTCGGCCAGGATCGTACGCGGCCTGGTGCTGTCGCTGCGCGAGCGCGAGTTCGTCGAGGCCTCGCACTCCTTCGGGGCCTCCAACGCCCGCATCATGTTCCGCGAGATCCTGCCCAACCTGGCCGCGCCGATCATCGTCTACGCGACCCTGCAGGTGCCGCTCAACATCCTCCTCGAGGCGGCCTTCTCGTTCCTCGGGATCGGCATCCGCCCACCCACGGTCAGCTGGGGCCAGATGATCTCCTCGGCCACCCCGATCTTCAACACCGCATGGTGGTTCATGGTCTTTCCCGGCGCTGCACTGCTCATCACGGTGCTGGCGTTCAACCTGCTCGGCGATGGACTCAGAGATGCCCTGAATCCGAGGTATGCGCGATGAGCGCTCTCATTTCCAACACAGGAGGCACCCCAGATGTGGTCCAGTAAGACAATCGCCGCGCTGCTCGGCGCGGTGTCGCTGGCGTTCGCCGTGGCCGCGTGTGGCTCGAGCGAATCGGGCTCCTCCGGCGGCAGCGCGAGCGCCGGCAGCGGGCTCGAAACGGGCGGCTACAAAAGCCCGCTCACCGAGTCGCTGACGGGCGGCAAAAAGGGCGGCAAACTGGTGGCGCTCCAGGAAACGGACTTCGAACACCTCGACCCGGGCCTGTCCTACTACAACCTCGACTACCCGGTCGTGTTCGCCACCCAGCGGCCGCTGTACTCCAACAAGCCCAACGGGGAGGCCGAACCGACGCCCGACCTGGCGTCAGGGCCGCCTGAAATCTCCGCGGACAACAAGACGATCACCGTCCACCTGCGGGAAGGCGTCAAGTTCAGCCCGCCCGTCAATCGCGAAGTGACCTCCGCAGACGTCGCCTACGCGATCGAGCGGGGAGCCAACCCAAACGTCGCCAACCCCTACGTCCAGGCCTACTTCGCCGCCGTCGAAGGCATGCCCAAGGCGACCGGCGGCCCGGTGAAGGGGATCGAAACCCCGGACAAGCACACGATCGTGTTCCATTTGGACGAACCGAAGGCCCAGATCGCGGCCGACGCGCTGGTGCTGCCCCTGTCGGCGCCGGTGCCGAAGGAATACGCCGAAAAGTACGACAAGCACGCGCCCTCGGAATATGCCTCCTACGAGGTTGCCACGGGGCCGTACATGATCAAGAACAACGCCCAGGGCAAAGTCCTCGGCGTGGGTTACTTCCCGGGCAAATCGCTGACCCTGGTGCGCAACCCGAACTGGAACGCGAGCACCGACTACCGGCCGGCGTACCTGGACGAAATCAATTACAAGATCGGTGGCACGATCACCGTGATCGGCAAAGAAACGCTCCAGGGCACGAACGTGATCGCGCAGGAACGCCCGGCGCAGGCGACCGTCCAGGAAGCGGCTGAACACTACAAGAGCCAGTTGCAGATCTCCCCGGGCGCGGGCGACCACTACATCGGCGTGAACAACAAGGTCGGACCGTTCAAAAACGCGGACCTGCGCAAGGCCCTGTGGGCCGCGCTGGACCGCGAACAGATGGACAAGGTCCGCGGCGGCTCGCTGGTCACGAACGTGCAGACGCACTTCCTGTTCCCGGGGATCTCCGGTTTCGAACAGGCGGGCGGGCTGAAGGGTCCGGCGGGAATCCCGTACAACGAACACCCGCAGGGCGACATGGCCCTGGCGGAAAAATACATCAAAGAAGCCGGCTACCCGAGCGGCAAATACTCAGGTGAAACGATCACCGTCGTCGGGGCCCGGGGCGCGCCGGCCGACCTCGATTCCGAAATCGTCAACACGACGCTGCAGAACCTCGGGTTCAAAACGAAACTGTCCCTGCCGGAAAGCTCGATCTCATACTCGAAGTACTGCAACGTGCCCAAAGAGGAGATAACGGTCTGCCCCGACGTGGGCTGGATCCAGGACTTCGCCGACCCGCAGACCGTGCTCAACGTCACCTTCAACGGCAGGTTCATCCCGCCCGTGGGCAACGTCAACTGGAGCCAGGCCGACAACCCGCACATCAATGAAATGATGGACAAAGCCGAACTGATCGCCGGCAAAAGCGCGCGGGCGAACGCGTGGGCGAAGATCGACGAAGAAATCGTCAAAGAAGCCCTGGCGATCCCGTTCGACTGGGACAAGCAGGCCAACGTCGAGGGTAAGGAAGTGAACGGCGTCGGGCAGCTGTGGAACAGCGGCGAGTGGGACCTCGACTACACGTCCCTGAAGTAAGGGCCGGGGTCACCGTTCCCACCAACGTCCGCGGCCAATGACCGCCTACGTCATCCGCCGGGTCCTGTGGGGCATCCTGATGCTGCTCGTGGTCTGCCTGGTCACGTTCGTGATCTTCAGGGTGCTTCCCGCAGGAAACCCGGCGCTGTTGCGGGCGGGGCGCAACCCGACCCAGGGGCAGATAAAGGCGATCGAACACTCGCTGCGCCTGGACCGGTCCTTGCCGACGCAGTTCTACGAGTACGTCAAGAACATCCTGCTGCACTTCAACTTCGGCTACAGCTACGGCAGCAACGAGTCGGTGCTGCAGCTGATCAAAGAACGGCTCCCGGCCACGATCTCTCTGACCGTGGGGGCGGCGGTGCTGTGGATCGTGTTCGGGGTCGGAATCGGCATCCTGTCCGCCGTACGACGCCACTCCTACCTCGATCGAGGGTCGATGGGTGGCGCGCTGCTGCTCGTCTCGGCCCCCGAATTCTGGCTGGGGTTGGTGCTGCTGTTCCTGTTCTCCTCGAGCATCGGGAAATTCAAGATTCTCCCCGGCGCTGGCAGCTACGTGGGCCTCACCTCGGACCCGGGGAAATGGTTCACCTCGATGTTGATGCCGTGGTTCGTGCTGGCGGCAGGCAGCGCGGCCGTGTTCGCCCGCCTGATGCGGGGCAACCTGTTGGAGGTGATGGACGAGGACTACATCCGCACCGCCCGCGCCAAGGGCCTGCCGGAGAAAGAGGTCACCAAACAGGGTGTGCGGGCCTCGATCAATCCGGTGGTCACCGTGATAGGCCTGGAATTCGGGCTGCTGCTCGGCGGCGCGGTGCTGGTGGAGACGGTCTTCAACATCCCGGGAGTGGGGCGGCTGGCATATGAATCGATCGCCAGATCCGACTACGAAGTGATCGAGGGAACCGTCCTGCTGGCGGCGCTGTTCATCATCGTGGCCAACATCCTGGTGGACATCCTCTACGCCTACCTCGATCCTCGGGTGCGATACGCGTGAGCGCCGCCGAGCCGCTGCTGCGGGTGGAGGACCTGCGGGTGGAGTTCCACACCGAAGACGGCGTCGTGCACGCCGTGGACGGGATCACCTATCAGGTGCTGCCCGGCAAGACGCTCGGGATCGTGGGCGAGTCCGGCTCGGGCAAGACCGTGGCCTCGATGACCGTGCTCGGCCTCACTCGCCACCAGGGGGCCGAGGTCAGCGGCCGGATCCTGTTCGAGGGCCGCGACCTCGTGACGATGGGCGAAGAGCAGCTGCGGGGGATCCGCGGCAACGAGATCGCGATGATCTTCCAGGACCCGCTGTCCTCGCTGCACCCGCTGTACAAGGTCGGCAAGCAGCTCACCGAGGCGATCCGCGTCCACCGCGACGTGTCCAAGGCACAGGCCCGTGCACGCGCGATCGAGCTGCTCGGGCTGGTCGGGATTCCCGACCCCGCTGACCGTGTCGACCAGTACCCGCACGAGTTCTCCGGCGGGATGCGCCAGCGCGCGATGATCGCGATGGCGCTGGCCAACGATCCCAAGCTGCTGATCGCCGACGAGCCCACGACCGCTCTGGACGTGACCGTTCAGGCCCAGATCCTCGAGCTGATGGAACGCCTCCAGCGCGAACTGGGGATGGCGATCGTGATCATCACCCACGACCTCGGGGTGGTCGCCGAGATGGCCGACGACATCGCCGTCATGTACGCGGGGCGGATCGTCGAGACGGCCCCGGCGAGCGAGGTCTTCGCCGCCCCGGAGCACCCTTACACGTGGGGCCTGTTGCGCTCGATCCCGCGCCTGGAGCGCGACCGGGAAGAGCCGCTGGTGCCCATCCCGGGGTCCCCTCCGAGCCTGCTGGCGCCTCCCACGGGATGCCACTTTCACCCCCGCTGCGCCTACGCCCAGCCGTCGCACTCGAGGGTCGACCCGGCGCTCGAACTGGTCCCCGGCGCGTCCAACCACTTCGTCGCCTGCCTGTTGGAGCCCCAGCTTCGCCGCGGGCTGTGGAGCCCGCTGAGCGCGGGCGCGACCCCCGACGAGGCCAAGCAGGAGGCCGGCTTCGCGGACGAGACGGCGGAGAGCTCCGCCGTCCGATGAGCGCCTCGCCTGGCCAGCCGCCCCCCGGCGGGCACCCATCGGGGGCAACGCCTCCGCAGGGCCTGGTCGGAGCACCGGCCGTCGCGGCGCCCTGGCAGCCGGGCGTCACCGTTGCCGGCGGCGGCGACCCGCTGGTGCGCGCCGAAGGGCTCGTCAAGCACTTCCCGATCACGAGCGGGATCCTGATCCAGCGCAAGGTGGGGGCGTTGCGGGCGGTCGACGGCGTGGACCTCGAGGTACGCCGGGGGGAGACGCTCGGGATCGTGGGCGAGACCGGGTGCGGCAAGAGCACCACCGCCCGGCTGATCACGCGGCTGCTCGACGTCACGGCCGGCCGCGTGATCTTCGACGGCGAGGACATCACCGCCGTGAAGGGCCGGCACCTGAAGGCGCTGCGGCGCGAGATCGGGATGATCTTCCAGGACCCCTACTCGTCGCTGAACCCGCGCAAGACGGTGGGCTCGATCATCGCCGAGCCGTTCGCGATCCACGGCCTGCTGAAGGGCGAGGGGGAGCGGAAACGCGCCGTCCAGGAGCTGCTCGAGACGGTCGGGCTGAACCCCGAGCACTACAACCGCTACCCCCACGAGTTCTCGGGCGGCCAGCGCCAGCGCATCGGCGTGGCGCGGGCGCTCGCGCTGAAACCGCGCCTGCTGGTGGCCGACGAGCCCGTGTCGGCGCTCGACGTGTCGATCCAGGCGCAGGTGCTCAACCTGCTGCGCGAGCTGCAGCGCGAGTTCGGCCTCACGCTGATCTTCATCGCCCACGACCTGTCCGTGGTCAGGCACATGTGCGACCGCGTGGCGGTCATGTACCTCGGCCGCATCGTCGAGACGGGGCCGAGCGACGCGGTGTACGCCTTCCCCCGCCACCCCTACACGGGCGCGCTGCTGTCGTCGGTGCCGATCGCCGACCCCTCCCGCCACGGCGAGCGGCGGCGGCTGCTGAGCGGCGACGTGCCCAGCCCCGCCAACCCGCCGAGCGCGTGCCGCTTCCACACGCGCTGCCCGAAGGCTCAGCAGCTGTGCTCCGAGCAGGACCCGCCGATCGAGGACAAGGGAACGGGCACCCTGGCGGCCTGCCACCTCCCCCTCGACGAACGCGATCTCGTCGAGCTGGGCCTGCGCGACGGCGCATGAGCGGGCGCGGGCGACGTACGATCGCCACCTGATGAGCGCCACGACCGCACCCGCCAGCGCGGCGCAGAAGCTGCTGCAGGAGCTGATCCGCTTCAACACCGTCAACCCGCCGGGCAACGAGCGCCCCGCCCAGGAGTTCCTCGCGGGCTATCTCGAGTCGGCGGGCTTCGAGTGCGAGCTGCTCGGCTCGACCCCGGAGCGGCCGAACCTGGTGGCGAGGCTCGCGGCCGACGGCCCCGCCCGCCACGACGGCCCGACCCTCTGCTACCTGGGCCACGTCGACACGGTGCTCGCCAACCCGCGGGAGTGGGCCCGCGACCCGTGGTCGGGGGACATCGCCGACGGCTTCCTGTGGGGCCGCGGAGCGCTGGACATGAAGTCACAGGTGGCCGCCGAGATCGCGGCCGGGGCCGCGCTGGCGCGCTCGGGCTGGCGACCGGCCCGGGGAGAGCTGCTGGTCGTGGCCGTCGTGGACGAGGAGACCGGGGGCGAGCTCGGGGCCCAGTGGATCACCGAGAACCACCCCGACAAGGTCCGCTGCGACCTGCTCGTCAACGAGGGCGGGGGCGCCGTGTTCGAGTTCGCCGGCAAACGCTGCTACGGGGTCTGCTGCGCCGAGAAGGGGGTATTCCGCTTCACCCTCAGCACCTCTGGCGTGGCCGGCCACGCCTCGATGCCGAGCATGGGGGTCAACGCCCTGCTGAAGATGGGCCCGCTGCTGGAGCGCTTCGCCGCCCGCCAGCCCTCCTACAGCGCCACCGGCGAGTCGGCCGCGTTCCTCAGCGGGATCGGCGAGGACCCTGGCGATCCGCACGGGGCACTGGAACGGCTGCGCGCGGATGACCCCCGCCTGGCGATCTTCTTCGAGCCGATGATGGGGGTGACCTTCACGCCCACGCGGATCAACGCCTCCGAGAAGATCAACGTGATCCCGAGCCGGGCGGAGCTGAAGGTCGACTGCCGCGTGCCGCCGGGCCTCGGCGAGAAGGAGGTGCTGGATGGCATCGGGGAGGTCCTCGGCCCCGCCGACGGCGCGTTCGAGATCGAGTTCACCGAGAAGGTCGTGGGCAACCGCTCGGCCGTCGAATCGCCGCTGATGGACGCGCTGTCGGCGTGGGTGGCCGAGAACGACCCGGGCGCCAGCGTCGTGCCGGTTGTGCTGCCGGGATTCACCGACTCCCGCCACTTCCGGGTCGCCTTCCCCGAGTGCGTGGCGTACGGCTTCTTCCCCCAGCGCCATCAGACCCTGCTCGAGGCCGCCCCGCTGATCCACGGCGCGGACGAGCGGATCGACGTGCGCGACCTCGACCTGGCCGCGGCCCTGTTCGAGGACCTCGCCCGGCGCCTGCTGGGCTGAGCGTTTCGTTGCCTGGCTTGCATTAGCGCTCAGGCGCGGCCAACATCTTTCCGATGCCAAGGATGGTGCCGATCTCACGGAGGACCCAATGAGCGCTCAGGCCGGCGCCGAAACGTTCGCCGCGGCGGCGACGAAGAACCACGCAGCGCACACTGCCGCCGGCGCCGCCAAGGCCGCCAGCGTCAAGGGAGCGGCCCTCGCGCCCGGCATCCACGCCGCCGCGGCCAAGGCAGGGGTCTCCTCGGCCGCGACGGCCGCCGCCACCCACGCGCTGACCGCTCCCGCCGCGGCCCACGCCTCGCTGGGCCAGCAGATCCAGAACTTCGCGTACAACTGGGAGCCCGTCCTGCTGATCCTGTTCTTCACGACGATCATCATCGTGATGCTGCGCACCCTGAAGGTGATGCCGCGCGTCAAGCCGCAGCAGATCAAGCCCTCCTCCAGCGCGGCGGTCACATTCAACGACATCGCCGGCGTCGACGACGCGCGCGGGGAGCTCCAGGAGATCGTCGAGTTCCTGCGCGAACCGAAGTCCTTCACCGCGCTCGGCGCCTCGGTGCCGAAGGGGATCCTCCTGCACGGCCCGCCGGGCACCGGCAAGACGCTGCTGGCGAAGGCGGTCGCCAACGAGTCCAACGCACAGTTCTTCGCGCAGTCGGCGGCCTCGTTCGTGGAGATGTTCGCCGGCCTCGGGGCAGCCCGCATCAGGCGCCTGTTCGCGGTGGCCCGCAAGCACGAACCGGCGATCATCTTCATCGACGAGCTCGACGCCGTCGGCGGGCGGCGCGGCTCGGACATCTCCGGGGAGAAGGACCAGACGCTCAACCAGCTGCTCGTGGAGATGGACGGCTTCTCCTCCAACGGGCGCCTGGTGGTGATCGCGGCATCCAACCTGCTCGAGAAGCTCGACCCCGCCCTGCTGCGGCCCGGTCGCTTCGACCGTCAGGTGTTCGTCACGCCGCCCGACGTCAGGGGCCGCCTCGGGGTGCTGCAGGTCCACACCCGCAACAAGCCCTTGGGCGACGTCGACCTCGGCCTCGTCGCCCAGCAGACGAGCGGGCTGGCGGGAGCGGACCTCGCGAACATCTGCAACGAGGCCGCGATCTTCGCGGCGCGGCGCTCGGCCACGAAGATCGACGCCTGCGACTTCGACTCGGCGATCGAGCGGGTGATCGCGGGCGTGCAGTCAAAGCGCGTCCTGAACACCCAGGAGAAGCGGGTGGTGGCCTTCCACGAGGCCGGGCACGCCCTCTGCGGCGAGCTGTTGCCATCGGTCGACCGCGTCCACCGCATCTCGATCGTGCCCCGCGGGAGGGCGCTCGGCTACACACTGAACCTGCCCGCCGAGGACCGCTACCTGAAGACCCGGGAGGAGCTGATCGACTACATGTCGGTGCTGCTCGGGGGCCGCGTGGCCGAGCAGGTGGTGTTCGGCGCGATCACCACGGGCGCCTCCGACGACCTCGCTCGCGTGGCCGAGATCTCCCAGGCGATGGTCCACGACTACGCGATGGGCACGGCTGGCCCGGGCCGCTCGCCGGACGGGGACGTGCGGCTGTCCGAGACGACGCTGCGGATCCGTGACGAGGAGCGCCACGACCTCGTCGAAGAGGCCCGCCGGGCGGCTCAGAAGCTGATCATCGCCCACCGCCCGCAGCTCGACGCCCTCGCCCACGAGCTGCTCGAGAACGAGGTTCTCGAGCGCCCCTCGATCGAACGCATCATGGCGGGGGTGCCGCGCATGGAGCGTGCCCCCGGCGTCGGCCTGCGGGTCGTGGCCGCCAGTTCCGCCGGCCCGCTGTCGCGGCCGACCACGCTGGGCTCATCGGGCGAGGGCTAGTCAGAGCCGCTCAGCCCCCGTCGCGGGTCGGCGACATGGGGGTGACCTGTTCTTCGGCGCGATCGGTACGCGATCGGCCGATCGGTTACGTGGAGCGTCCGACCGGGTTTCTCACCGTTCTCTTACCAAGATCCAATCCGCCGTTAACGCTGCCCGACGAGGCTTCCGCGTCGTGGCTGGTGGTCTGAGGGCCGTGGGCCGGATCTGCTGCGCGGGGGCACTCGTCTGCAGTGCCGTGACGCTGGCGCCCGTTTCCGCGCAGGCGGCCGAACAGGTCAGCACCAACTGGGCCGGGCAGCTCGTCACCACGAAACACGCCACCGGCAGCTTCTCCAGTGTCTCGGGCACGTGGGTGGTCCCCACGGCGACCTGCAGCGCCGGACAGGGGGCGTACTCGGCCGTGTGGGTGGGGCTCGGCGGCTACCGCGAAGACGTCGAAGGCCTTGAGCAGCTGGGGACCGAGCAGGACTGCTCCCGCAACGGCAGCGCCACCTACGGCGCGTGGCTGGAGATCCTGCCCGCCGGCCCGGTGGTGATCAAGCTCCAGGTGCACCCCGGAGACACCGCGTCGGCGTCGGCGACGGTCGCGGGCCACTCGGTGACCTTCCGCCTGCGCGATCTCACAACCGGTGCCCATTACGTCTCGACGCGCCACGCCACCGTGGTCGACGTCTCGAGCGCGGAGTGGATCGTCGAGGCACCCTCCAGCTGCTCGTCGCTCGACAGGTGCACCACGTTGCCGCTGGCGAAGATCGGGACGACGGCGTTCGCGGCTGCCACTGCGACTTCCGGGAAGCAGACGCTGCCGGCGGGCAGCACCGCATGGTCGACCACTGCGATCAAGCTCGAGCAGGACTCCGTCACCTTCTCCGGTCAACCGTCAAACGGGGAAGCGCAAGACGCCACCGGCCCGACACGGACGGTCCTCACGGCCGCGCCGTCTGCCCCCACCGCCCCCTACGGCGTCTTCTCCGTCTCGCTCACCGAACAGACCACGCAGCTGTCGGCTCCCTCGGTCCCGACGCTGCCCGGTTTCGGCCGCCGCTAGCGACGGCGCGTGCAGCCGCCGGCTGGGTCGTCGGATTCTTACCGTCGGATTCTTACCAGTTGATTAGCACCCCGTTAGCCCCACGGGCCATGCTCTGTGGTGGTGCTCCGCGTGTTCGCCCGCGAGAGCGAGGCGCGTTCGCTGCAGGGGTACCGGTCGCACGTGCCGGAGGAGCTGCGCGGGCTGCTCCATGGGGCGCTCTCCTTCGACCCGGTGTGCCGTCCCTCGGCGGCCGAATGGCAGCGGGCGCTCCACCGCGTCGTCGCCGACCCCCACGTGTCACGGCTTCATCCTGGGCCCAGGCCGCCCGTGCGTACACGACCCCACACTTCGCCGGGTCCCTTTGTGCGCGAGCGTCGCATGCACGCTCCCGCAACCGCGCCGCCCAACCGCGGCCACGGCGGACGCGGGGGCGCACGGGGCCAGGGTTGGAACCAGCCGCTGTTCACCACGGCCTGGCTGATCGCGGGGATCATCACCCTGCTGCTGTTCGTGCACCTGCTGGCGGCCGCCTCGATCCACCCCAGCAACACCGGAGGCCGGGTGCTGCGTTCACCGAGCGAATACCGCATTCTCAGCGGCGAAGGTGGGCCGAGCGAAACCGTGGGCCCCGAAGAAGAAACGCGCTCCGGGGAATTCCTCCCTTCGCGCTGAACGCGCGTAACCGCCCGGCCCACGCTGAACGCGCGAAACCGCCCGGCCACGCGGACCGGGCGGCGCGCATCGAAGCCGTGCTATGCGCCTTCGCCCGGAGGAGCGCCACCTTCGCCAGGAGGGGCGCCGCCTTCGCCAGGAGGGGCGCCGCCTTCATTGGGTGGTCCACCGGCCGGGGGGCCGCCCTCGCCGCCGCCCGGCGGATTGCCGCCGCCGGGGCCGAAGAAGGCCGGAAGGTCGCTCTGACACTTCTTCTGGGCGTTCTTGAACGCCGCGCTCGTCGTGTCGATGCCTTTGGTGTCGAACACAGGCCCTTTGCCGCTCGTGTTCGGCGCCGGCAGTTTGACCCCGTTTTCGCGCATGCACGTCGCGTACTTCGTCAGCGCCGTCTTCGTCGCGGCGCCATTGAAGTTACGCCCGCCACCGAAGCCGGCACCGCCGCCGCATTTTTTCAGCGCTTCCTGGAACTTCTGCCGCGAGACGCCTTCGGGCAGTTTGAAACCGCCGCGGGCGCCCGGGAAGCCGCCTTGGCCGGTCGAGCCGGTGGAACCCGTCGAGCCGGTGGCTCCGTTGGAGGGCCCGGAGGGAAGGGTGATCCCTTCTTTCGCCAGGCACGCGCGCAGCGAAGCGAAGCGGCTCGAGCCACCGCCGGAGGCTTTGGTTGTGCTCGCGCCGTTCGTCGTCGTGTTGCTCCCGCTGGAGCTGCCGCAGGCGGCGAGCGCGATCGCGGCGACCGCGATCATCAGCAGAGCGAGCACCGGTTGCAACCGGTGCTGCCGGCGGGGTCGAGGGTTTTCGTCGTGTGCGTCTTTTGACATCTGTTTCCTTGCTATTGGGAGGGTTGGGGTTGGGGTTGGATGGGGTGGGGCGGGGGGCGGCTAGCCGCCACCGAACAGCTGCGGCGTAGCGCTCGATCCGCTCGAACTACTGGAGCTGCTCGAGCTTCCAGAGCTCGACCCGCTCGCGGTGATGCTCACCGAGCTCGCGGTGACCTTGCCGTTGCCGCTCTGGCTTCCCCGGACCAAAACGGTGTCTCCGGGATGAACGCTGTGCACGTCGGTTGAGACGGTCTTGCTCACGTTCGTGCCCCTGGGCACGCTCACCTTCACGGTGTTGCCTTCGGCGCTGGTCACGTAGAGCGTATTGCCGTCCACATAGGAGACTTCGCCGGTGGTGACTCCGCCTCCGGCGAGCCCACCGCCACCGCCAAAGCCCGGGAAGCCGCTGCTCGAGCCGGAGCCGGTCGAGCCTTTGCCGCCGGCGGCGCCGCGCAGCGCGGCAAGCCCGGCGAGGCCGCTCCCGGAGGTGGAGGAGCCGCCTTCGTTCTTCTGGACCTCGACGCCGGCCAGAAACCCGCCCGCGAGCAGGATGATCGCGAGCAGCACCGCCGGGATCGGGCCGAGCAGCCGGCGGCGGGGGCGACGCGGGAGCTCCTCGTCCTCGAACCAGTCCTCGTCGGTCTCGGGCTCGTACTCGAGCGCGGCTGTGTCGTCGACGGAAGTGTCGTGCGTGCTCATCTGCTGCTCCTGGTCTTGGGGTAGCGGGTCACTCAAAGCGAAGTGCCTCGATCGGTCTGAGGGAGGCGGCGCGGGCCGCCGGGTAGGTGCCGAAGAAAAGCCCCGACGCGACCGCTGCGCCGAAGGCGAGGAAGATGGAGTAGGTCGCGATCTCTGGGTGCACGCCGGCGATCTCGAACTGGCTGCCGATCACCCCCACGGCGACACCGGTGAGCCCGCCGATCAACGAGACCAGCACGGCCTCGGTCAGGAACTGGGTGAGGATGTCGCTGCGGCGCGCGCCGATCGCCTTGCGGATTCCGATCTCGCGGGTCCGCTCGGTGACCGATACGAGCATGATGTTCATCACCCCGATGCCCCCGACGAGCAGGGAGATCGCGGCCACCTCTCCCAGCAGGGTGGTGAAGACGCTGCTGGTTTCGCTCGACGTTTCCAGCAGCGAGCCCTGGTTGAGGATGCTGAAGCCGGGTTCTTCGGTGTTCTTGATCTTGTGGCGTTCCTCGATGATCGAGGAGACCTCGGATTCGGCGGCGTTGAGGTCCGATTCGGACTTCGCCTGCACAGTGATCGAGTCGATCGCCCCGACGCCGGTGATGGCGTCCTGAACGGTTGTGATCGGGGCCATCACGACGCTGTCCTCGTTGGTCGTGCCGTTGGTGCCCTTTTTCGCGAGCACACCCACGACTTCGTAGTTGCTGCCGTTGACCTTCATCGTCTGGCCGACGGCGCTGCCGCCGCCGAACAGTTCCGCGACGACTTCCTGGCCGATCACTGCGACGCGCCGGCGCTGGGCGACGTCTTCGGCGGTGAAGGAGCTGCCTTCTGCGAGCTTGTAGCTGTGCGCGGTCAGGTACGAGGGCGTGGTGCCGATGAACGAGGACGGTTCGTAGCTGGTGGCACCGCTGACGAGCGTCACGTTGGACGCGTTCACCACCGGAGAAGCGGTCTTGACGTCGGGTGCGAGGCTCGGGTCCTGCAGCGCCTGGGCGTCGGCCTTGGTGAGCGAGATGCTGGTGCCGGTGCTGGCGCCGGCGAAGCGGCGGAGCCCGCCGCTTCCCTGCACGACGAGCACGTTCGTGCCGAGGCTCTGGATCTGCGACTGGACCTCCTTCGAAGAGCCGTTCCCGACGGCGATCAGGACGATCACCGACGCCACCCCGATCGTCATGCCGAGGATCGTCAGGCCCGAACGGAGCTTGTGTGCCGTGATCCCGCCCCAGGCGATGTGCAGCGTCTCGCGTCCGATCATCGGTGGCTCTCGCCGTAGAGGTGGTGCGCCGACTTCTGGTGGTGCGGCAGAGCGGGCTGGTCGTGCACGCCCGCGGTACGGCGGTCATCGATCACTCGGCCATCACCGAGCGTGATCACGCGCTTGGCCTGCGCCGCGACATCGGGCTCGTGCGTGATCAGCACGACGGTGCGGCCTTCCTGGTTGAGTCCCGCGAAGATCCGCAGCACCTCCTCGGTCGAGCGTGAGTCGAGGTTGCCGGTGGGCTCGTCGGCGAGGATCATCGTCGGGTTGGTGACGAGCGCGCGCGCAACCGCGACGCGCTGCTGCTGACCGCCCGAGAGCTCGGAGGGCTGGTGATGCCAGCGCTGGGCCATCCCGACGGCGGCCAGCGCCTCCTTCGCCCGCTGGCGCCGAGTCTGGCGGTCGACGCCCGCGTAGGCCAGCGGCAGTTCGACGTTCGCCAGCGCGCTCGTGCGTGCCACCAGGTTGAAGCTCTGGAAGACGAACCCGATCTTGCGGTTGCGAAGGTCCGCGAGGTCGTCTTCGTCGAGGTCGCGCATGTCGACGCCGTCGATCAGATAGCGGCCGCCGGTGGGGAGATCGAGGCAGCCGAGGATGTTCATCAGCGTGCTCTTGCCGCTGCCGGAGCTGCCCATGATCGCCACGAAGTCTCCGCGCGCGATCTGGAGGGTCACGTTGCGCAGAGCCCGCACCTGGATCTGTCCGAGCCCGTAGGTCTTGGAGACGTCTCGGAGGATGATCGCGGGTGGCCTGCGTGTTCTCTTGCGACGCGGCGGGCCCCCGCGTTCGACGAGCGGCCGCTCGCGAGCTGGTCGCCAGCGCATGGGTTTGGGGCTCGAGGGGGGCATCAGGGAGGGCCTCCTCCGGCGAAGCCGCCGCCGAAGCCTCCGCCGCCGATACCGCCTCCGAGGCCTCCGCCACCGCCCCGCGACGACGAGCCGAGTTTGGAGGTCAGCGAGGTGGAGGAGGATCCGGACGTGGACACGGAGGGCAGGACGACCTCTTCACCGGCCTTGAGGCCGCTGAGGACGATCGTCGAGCTGTTGCCCGCGAGCCCGGTGGTGACGCGCTGGGTCACGTGCTTGCCGCCGCGCACGACGGTGACCGTGTCGGCTTTGATCGCGCTGGTGGGCACGTTGACGCCTTCGGCCTGGTGGATGACGACTTCGGCGGTCGCGCTCATCCCGACTTTCAGGCCTTCGGCGTCCTGGTCGAGCTGGAAGGTCACGTCGTAGCTGACCGCTCCGCTGCTGCTCGTCGGCGAGTCGCTCACGCTGGCGACGTGGGCTGCGACCTTGCGGTTGAGGGCTTCGATCGTGACGGTTGCGATCTGGCCTTCGTGCACGTTGCCGATTTCCGATTCGCTCAGGGGCACCACGATCTGCAGCGAGCCGAGGTTGTTGAGGACCGCGAACGACGACGAGCCCGACGAGCCCGTGTCGGAGCTCGAGGCTCCGGTGGCAGAGGCTCCGGTGCCGGTCGAGCCTTTGCCGGCCGTGGAGGCACCCGTCGAGGAGCTGCCGGTCGACGAGCTGCTCGAGCTCGACGCGGTCCTGGTCGTGCCGGTCCCGGACACGGTTTCGCCGACTTCGCCGGAGAGCGTGACGATCGTCCCGCTCTGGGGGGCGTAGAGCTTCGTGTTGTCGACCGCCTGTTCGGCGCTCTGGACGGACAGCTTGTCGCTCTTGACGTCCGCTTTTGCCGAGGCGAGGTTGGCTTCACGGGTGGCGGCGCTCTGTTTTGTGGTCGAGGAGCTGCCGGTGTCGCTGGCGGGGGTCGAGCCGGAGCTGGTCCCCGTCGTCTGCGAGGCCCCGGAGGTCGAGTTCCCGCCGGAGCCGGAGGAGCTCTTGTTCGAGCCCGACGGCTTCGTCGTCGTGGTCGTGGGGGTCGTGGTCGTGGTGGTCGTGGTGGGGGTCGTGCTCGTCGGCGTGGTCGACGTCGGGGCTTCCGTCTCGCCGGTCGGCCCGGTGGTGCTCGTGGCGGCGTCCGCGATCGCCTCGGTGGTGTAGGAGACGGCGCTGGTGGAGGCCGTCGAGGCGGTTGCGCCCGTGCCGGCGGAGCCCGAGCCGCCCGACGTTTCGCCTTCGGTTTCTTCCAGTTTCGCGAGGTTCGCTTCGGCCGACTGCAGCGATGCCTTCGCCTGTTCGAGCGACACTTCCGCGCTGGAGGGGTCGAGTGTCGCCAGCAGCTGTCCCTGGGCGACGTGCTGGCCCTGTTTGACGTAGATGTGGGTGACCGTGCCGCTCGTCTTGAAGCCGAGGTTCAGCTGGTCGGCCGACTCGATGTTGCCGGTGCCGGAGACGGTCGACTGCACCACTCCGTACTTGGCGGTCGACGTGCGTGTCGTCTCGCTGCTCGAGCTCGACGCCGGTCCCACGGCCTCGTAACCAAGGATGATGAGGGCGATGCAGGCGAGCACGAGCAGGCTGTTGAGGACCGGCTGCTCCCTGAACCTGCTCGCCAACGTGCGCCGGCCATTCGGGCCCTGCTCGAGCCGCGGCTGGCGGCGGCGGGGGCCGCGACCGTCGCGGCCATCACCCTCGACGTCCAGGGTTCCGGGGGCTGGTTCGTCCTCGCGAAGCTTCATGGTCGGAGAGATGTGGGCGGGACGGCGGAGGCCGACCTGCCGCGGCCCGGGGGCGTTACCCCCGAGACCGCTGGCATATCGGGTCGCCGGGGGGCGAGGACCGTCGTCCCCGCGAACCCGGCGCTTGGGAGGAGGAGAGACAGAGAGCGATGAGGCTCCATGACACGCCAGAGATGATGGGTCGGGCCGGTAACCGATCGGTAAGAGAATTGTTAGAGATCGCTGGGAGCGTCTGGGGACCGGCTGGGCGTCCGACGGGCCGCTGGGCGTCGCCGAAGGGCTCGAGCGCGGGCCGAGACGCGGGCGCAGCCGCGGGCCCGGGCCGGGCCCTGGGGCGCTTATAGACTGCGGTCCATGTTCAGCCGCATAGACCACATCGGCGTGGCGGTGCACGAGATCGAGCCGGCGCTCGAGCTCTACCGCGACCGCCTGGAGCTCGAGGTGGCCCACCGCGAGGTGGTGGAGGAGCAGGGCGTGGAG
>DATJBO010000210.1:0-10110 GCA_035515315.1 Solirubrobacteraceae bacterium | reverse complement strand
CCGCGGGCGGCGAGCTCGATCCGCTCGATCTTCGGGGAGTGGAGGGGGAACATCCGCTCCACACCGACGCCGAAGGACTGCTTGCGCACGGTGAAGGTCTCGCGTGCGCCGTGGCCCTGGCGCTTGATCACGACGCCCTCGAAGACCTGAACGCGGCTGCGGGTGCCCTCGATCACCTGGAAGTGGACCTTCACGCGGTCGCCCGGCGAGAAGGTGGGGACCCGGCGCAGCTGCGCGCGCTCGATCTTTTCGATGACACTGCTCATGAGGGAACCGCCCTTGACGCCGGACACGAGCGTGCGTGACAGAGCGCGCTGAAGATGGTAGCGAACCGCCGGGAAGCCCCACGCAGGTCGGCCGCCATACTGAGCTCCCCTCTGAAACGTCAGCTGCCGGCTGAAACCTCAGCTGCCGAGTGGAACATCAGCTCCCGGCCAACACCCTCAGCCCCGGTGGCTCCGCCGGCTCCCCTCGGCCCGGGTGGCCCCCTCCGCCTCGGCGTTCGATGCGTCGTCGCCCCCGCCGCGGGCCCGGCTCTGCTCGCGACGCCACTGCTCGATCCGCTCGTGGTGGCCGGAGAGGAGCACCTCCGGCACGCACCAGCCGCGGTACTCGGCCGGACGGGTGTAGTGGGGGTACTCGGGGAGGCCCTCGAGCGCGTCGCTGTAGGACTCCTCGGCCGCCGAGTGCTCGTCGCCGAGCGCCCCGGGGAGCTTGCGCATGACGGCGTCGCAGAGCACCATCGCGGGCAGCTCCCCGCCGCTGAGCACGTAGCGCCCGATCGAGACCACGTCGCTGGCGAAGTGCTCGAGGATGCGCTCGTCGAAGCCCTCGTAGCGGCCGCACAGCAACGTCAGCTCCTGCTCCGCGGCGAGCTCGTCCACGAGCGGGTCGTCGAGCAGGCGCCCGCTCGGCGCGAGCGCGATCACCCGCCGGCGCTCGCGCAGGAGCTCCGGATCGATCCCGTAGCGGGCCCGCAGGGCGCTGTCGAGCACGTCCACCCGCAGCAGCATCCCGGCACCCCCTCCGAACGGGGTGTCGTCGACCTGGCGCGCCGGGAGCGGGGTGTGGTCGCGGATGTCGGTCAGCTCGAGCGTGGAGCCGCCGGCGAGCACGTTGGCCACGTGGCGCTGGGTGCGAAACCAGTCGAACCACTGCGGAAACAGGGTGAACACGTCGATCCTCATCGGCGCCCTCCGCCCTGGGGCGCGCGCGGCGGCTCCTCCTCGAGGAAGGAGAGGTCGATGTCGATCGCGCGCCGCTGCGGCGCGACGCTCCGGATCGCGTCTTTGACGAGCGGCACCAGCAGCGTCCCGGGGGCGTCGCTGCGGCGCACCTCGAGGGCCTCGCAGGAGGGGAGCTCGAGCAGGCCAGTGACCACCCCGACCTCGTGGTCGCCGTCCCGCACCATGCAGCCCGCCAGTTCGTGTGCCCACCACTCGCCCTCGCCGAGCTCCGGGAGCCGGTCCTGCTCGACGGTCAGCTCGGCCCCACGCAGCTCCTCCGCGGCGTCGCGGTCCTCCACGCCCGCGAGCCGCAGGATGGGGTGCTCGGCGGTGCCGGCGCGGCGCACGATCTCGGCCTCGCGGCCGGCGACCTGCACCGTGGATCCCAACCCCAGCAACGGTGTCACGGGGCGCGTCACGTAGAAGCTGCCGTCGAGCCCGTGGGGGCGTCCTACCCGCCCAGCCGGCACCCGCGGGGGGGTCAATCGACGATGTCGAGGAGCACGTGGACGCCCTCGCTGGCGGCCGCGGCTTTCACGACGGTCCGCAGCGCGTGGGCGGTGCGCCCGCCGCGGCCGATCACCCTGCCGTAGTCGTCCTCCCCGACGCACAGCTCGAGCACGATCGTCCCGTCGTCCTCCTCGAACCGCTCGACCTCGACCCGGTCGGGGTCGTCCACGAGGCCTTCGGCGAGGTACTCGAGCAGCTGCTTTGCGTTTTCGGCGAGCATCGTGGCCGGCCCGGGAGCGCTCGCGCTCGGCTAACGGCCCTTCGTCGCGATCCCCTGGATGTGCAGGAGCTTGCGGACCGTGTCGGACGGCTGGGCGCCGCGGGCCAGCCAGCTGCGCGCCCGCTCCTCGTCGATCACGATCGTCGAGGGCTCCGTCTGGGCGTTGTAGTGCCCGATCGTCTCGATCACGCGTCCGTCCCGCGGCGAGCGCTGGTCGGCGACCACCACCCTCCAGATCGGGTCCTTCTTGCCACCCACCCGGGTGAGCCTGAGCCTGACTGCCACGTGTTCCTCTCTGACGCTTGCAAGGCGCCCCCTCGGCGGGGGGCAGTGGGCAAGCTTAGACGGTGCGGGTCTGCGCCGGGGGAGCCCGCCCGCGACGGCGCTCGTCAGCGGGCGTTGCGGATCAGCGCGCCGATGTCGGGCATCTTGCCCCGGCCGACCTGGCGCATGACCTTGCGCATCTGGTCGAACTGCTTGACCAGCCGGTTGACCTGCTGGACGCTGGTGCCCGACCCGCGCGCGATGCGCAGGCGGCGCGAGCCGTTGATCATGTCGGGCCTGCGCCGCTCCTGGGGGGTCATCGAGAGGACGATCGCCTCGATCCGGTCGAGCTCCCGTTCGTCGATCTTGAGGTTCTGCAGCTGGTGGCCGCCGAACCCGGGGATCATCCCCAGCAGGCTGCTCAAGGGCCCCATTTTGCGCATCATCTTCAGCTGGTCGAGGAAGTCGTCGAGGCCGAACTCGTTGCGGCGCAGCTTGCGCTCGAGCTCGCGCGCGTCGTCTTCCTCGAGCTCGGCCTCCGCCTTCTCGATCAGGCTCATCACGTCGCCCATGCCGAGGATCCGCTGCGCCATGCGGTCCGGGTGGAAGCGCTCGAACTGGTCGAGCTTCTCGCCCGTGGAGGCGAACAGGATCGGCCTATCGGTCACCGCCCTCACCGACAGGGCAGCGCCTCCCCGCGCGTCGCCGTCGAGCTTCGTCATCACGACGCCGTCGAAGTCCACCGCCTGCGCGAACTGCTCGGCCACGTTCACGGCGTCCTGTCCGGTCATCGCGTCGAGCACGAGCAGCACGTGCCGGGGCTGGACGGCGTCGCGGGTCCGCACCAGCTCCGCCATCAGCTGCTCGTCGACGTGCAGGCGCCCGCTCGTGTCGACGATCAGCACGTCCTTCCCGTCGCGCTGCGCGCAGGCGAGTGCCCACGAGGCGATCTCGACCGGGTCGCGGTCGGTCCCCTGCTCGTATACCTCGGCACCGGCCTGCCCGCCCACCTTGACGAGCTGGTCGACCGCCGCGGGCCGGTACACGTCGCACGCCGCCAGCGCCACCGAGGAGCCATGCCGCTCGCGCAGAAGGCGCGCGAGCTTGGCCGTGGCGGTGGTCTTGCCGGAGCCCTGCAGGCCGGCCATCAGGATCACGGTCGGCGGGCTCGGGGCGAAGTCCAGCTCCCGGCCCTCGCCGCCCATCAAAGCCGTCAGCTCCTCCGCCACCAGCTTGACCACCTGCTGGCCGGGGTTCAGCCGTCCGACGACCTCCGCCTGCAGGCAGCGCTCCTTGAGCTCCGCCGTGAACTGGCGAACGACCTTGAAGTTGACGTCGGCCTCCAGCAGCGCCAGGCGGATCTCGCGCATCGCCGCATCGACGTCCTGCTCGGACAGGGCGCCGCGCTGGCGCACGTCCGCCAGCGTCCCCTGGAGCCGCTCGGAGAGGGCGTCGAACACGGGCGCTAGTGCTCGCGGGGCCTCGGCGGCGGCGGGGGCGCCGGCAGCGTCGGGCCGCCGGGCTCGGCCGGGTCCTGCTTGGCGGGGCCGTCGTGCGGGGCCGGACGGTCGTGCACGCGCCCTTTCAGCGCCTCGCCGATGCCGCCGAACGCCTGTGCGAACTCGGAGGGCACGACGAACACCGTGTTGCCGTCCCCTTCGGCGAGCTGGGGGAGCATCTGCAGGTATTCGTAGCTGAGCAGCTCGCGGTCCGGTTTGCCCTCGTGGATCGCACTGAACACCGTGTCGATCGCTTTGGCTTCCCCCTCGGCGCGCAGGATCGCGGCCTGGCGCTCGCCCTCGGCCGTCAGCACGGCGGCCTGCTTGGCCCCCTCGGCCGTGAGGATCTGGGCCTGCTTCTCGCCTTCCGCGGTGAGGATCGCGGCGCGGCGGTCGCGCTCGGCGCGCATCTGCTTCTCCATCGCCGTGCGGATGTCCGGCGGCGGGTCGACGGACTTGATCTCCACGCGGTTGATGCGGATCCCCCACTTGCCGGTCGCCTCGTCCAGCACGGTGCGCAACTCGGTGTTCACGTTCTCCCGCGCGGTCAGCGTCGCCTCCAGCGTGAGGCCGCCGATCACGTTGCGCAGGGTCGTGACCGTGAGCTGCTCGATCGCCTGCAGCGGGTTGGCGACTTCGTAGGTCGCCGAGCGGGGGTCGGTGATCGTGAAGTACAGGACCGTCTCGATCGCGACCACCACGTTGTCTTCGGTGATCACCGACTGGGGCGCGAAGTTGACGACCTGCTCGCGCAGGTCCACGAGCGGGCGCACGCGGTCGACGAACGGGACCACCAGCGCCAGCCCGGGCTCCAGTGTGCGGCTGTAGCGGCCGAGGTGCTCGACCACCCCGGCGCGCGCCTGGGGGATCACGCGGATCGTCTTGAAGGCGGCGATCAGCGCGAACACGACCACCACCGCGATCACGATCACGGCAACCACGCTCGTGCACCTCCTCTCACGCCGGCCATCCTCACCGCATCACCAGCGCCGTTGCGCCCTTGATGTCGACCACCTCGACCCGCTCCCCGGCCTCGATCACTTCGTCGTCGCCGAGGCTGCGGGCGGTCCACACCTCGCCCCCGTCGATCTTCACGCAGCCCACGCCTTCGCCGTTGGCGATCCGCTCGATGACCATCGCGTGGTGTCCGACGAGCGCGGCCGCGCCGGTCCGGATCGGCGGCGGCAGGCGCCGGTGACGGCGGGCGACGGGCCGCAGCGCCGCAACCACGAGCAGCGACACCGCAGCGAACGCGAGCACGCTCGCCAGGGTGCCGGCGCCCAGGACCGACAGCAGCGCGGCCAGCGCGGCGCCGAGCGCGAACGGCAGCAGGTACAGCCCGCCCGTGTGCATCTCCCCGATCCCGAAGACGGCAGCGGCGACGAGCCACACGATCCAAACATCCATCACCGATCACGATAGCTCCGGCGCGATCAGGGCGCGCGCGAAGTCGCGGGCGTCGAACGGCCGCAGGTCCTCGACCGACTCGCCCACGCCGATCAGCTTGACGGGCAGCGAGAGCTCGCGCGCGATCGCCAGCGCGATGCCGCCGCGGGCGGTCCCGTCGAGCTTGGTGAGGACCACCCCGCTGACCTGGGCGCTCTCCGCGAACATGCGCGCCTGGCGGACGCCGTTCTGGCCGGTCGTGGCGTCGATCGTCAGCAGCGTCTCGTGGGGGGCGCCCTCCAGCTGGCGGGCGATCACCCGCCTGACCTTGGCCAGCTCGGCCATCAGCTCGTCCTGGGTGTGCAGGCGACCGGCGGTGTCGACGATCACCACGTCGGATCCGCCGGCGTTGGCCGTCGCGAGCGCCTCGAACGCCACCGCTCCGGGGTCCGAGCCGGCGGGCCCGGTGACGATCTCGCAGCCGGCCCGCTCGGCCCAGCCGGCGAGCTGCTCCGCGGCCGCGGCGCGGTAGGTGTCGGCGGCCGCGAGCAGGACGCTGTAGCCGAGCTCCTCGCGGATGTGCCACGCCAGCTTGCCGATCGTCGTGGTCTTGCCCGTCCCGTTGACGCCCACCGCCACGATCACCGTGGGCTTGCTCACCAGGCTGATCCGCGGCTCGCCCACGGTGGCCGTCTCGGCGAGCAGCTCGATCAGGCGCTCGGACAGCGCCTCCCCGCCCTCGAGCCCCTCCGTCGAGGCCTCCTGTTCGAGCTCGGACACCACCGCGGCGGTGGTCGGCGCCCCCACGTCGGCCATGATCAGCGCCTCCTCGAGGCGCTCCCAGGTGTGCTCGTCGAGGTCGGCGAACAGCGTCGCCTGGATCTCGCTGCCGAGCGCCTGGCGTGTCCGCGACATGCTCTCGCGCAGGCGCCGCAGGAACCCCCTCCGGGACGGCTGCTGGCCCTGCTCGCCGGCGTGGCCCCGCGACTCGGCGGTGATGAACAGATCGCTCCAGTCGCGCGGCACGAGCGGCGCGACGATAGCAGCGGGGGTCGCTCAGGCGACCTCGGCGACCTCCTCGATCTCCGGCAGCTGGCCGCTCTCGAACTCGAGGTGGCGCGAGATCACCTTCGAGACGCCGTCCTGGCCCATCGAGACCCCGAACAGCCAGTCGGCGGCCTCCATGGTGCGCTTCTGGTGGGTGATCACGATGAACTGCGCGCGGCCGCAGTAGCGCCGCAGCAGCGCCAGGAAGCGATCCAGGTTCAGGTCGTCGAGCGCCGCCTCGACCTCGTCGAGGATGTAGAAGGGGCAGGGCCTGGCAAGGAACACGGCGAACAGGAACGCCAACGCCGTCATCGACTTCTCGCCCCCCGAGAGCAGCGTCAGCCGCTTCGTGGACTTCCCCGCGGGCGTGATTTCGATCTCCACGCCGGGGAGGGTGCGCTCGGCGGCGGCGATCTCCTCCGGCTCCTCGCCGTCCTCGTCCTCGGCGGGACCCTCTTCGCCCTCCTGCCCGGTGAGCTGCTCCCCGCCGAGCACCCCGCGCGGGGACTGCTCCTCCTCGACCAGGCGCAGGTGCCCGGTGCCCCCGGGAAAGACCTCGCCCACCAGCTCCGCGAAGTTGCGGGCGGCGGCGGAGAACGTCTCCTCGAAGGTCTGCTCGATCTGCCTGTCGGTCTCGCGGATCAGCGCGCGCAGCTCGCGCATCGCGGTCTCGAGGTCCCCCCGCTGACCCTCGAGCTCCTCGACGTGGGCGAGCGCCTCCGCGTACTCCTGCTGGGCCAGCGGGTTGACCGGCCCGAGCTGCTCGCGACGGCGCTCGAGGCGCCCCACGCGCGCGAGCAGCTCGGCGATCGCGTCCTCGTCCAGCGGCTCGGGGGCATCCTGGGTCTCGGGCTCGGATCCACCGAGGCGCTCGAGGACGCCCGCGAGCTCGAGCTCGGCTTCCCCCGCGTGGTCGCGGGCCCGCTGGGTGGCGACCTCGGCGTCGGTGACGGCCTGCCCGGCCTCCTTCAGCTCGGCCTGGATCCCGGCCTCCCGCGTGGCGAAGGCGGTCAGCTCTCCGGCCCCCCGCTCGCCGGCGCGGCGGTCCTCGCCGAGCCGCTCCTCGAGCGAGGCCAGCAGGACGCCCGCGCGGTCCGTCGCCACGTCCAAGGCCCCCAGCAGGCGCGCGGCCCGCGCGCACAGCGCCTCGTCGCGCTGGTACTGCGCCTGCAGCCGCCGCCGACGGGTCTGGCGCTCGGCGAGCTCGCGTTCGGCTGCCTGCAGCTGGCGGCGCTCGCCGGCCAGCTCGCCCTCGAGCTGCGCTTTGCGGACGGCCAGCGGGCCGTGGGCGGGAGCCGCACGGCGCTGCTCGATCAACCACTCGTTGCGGCGCACCGACTCCTGCGCCTCGACCTGGCCGCGCTCGTGGGCACGCAGCTCCTCCAGCGATCGCGCCGCGCCCGCTTCGGCGGTCGAGAGCTCGCCGAGCGTCCCGGCGGCGCGCCCCTCCGCCGCCCGCAGGGAATCCTCCGCGGCCGCGAGCTCTCGGGCCAGGCGGTCGCGCTCGTTGCGCCGGGCGAGCACCCTCTCGCTGCCGCCGGCGCTGACCTGGCGCACCTCCCCTGCGTCGGCGAACCAGACCCTCCCGCCGCGCGTCACGGCCACTCCGCGGAAGCTCTCGGGGAGATCCTCCAGGCGCTCCACCACCCACGCGTCCGACAGCAGCCGTGCGGCCGTGTCGAGCACCGGGCCGGGCCCGGCCACCAGCTCGAGCAGCCGTCTGGCCCCGGGCGCGGGCGCTCCGGCCTGCTCGCTCCCGCCGACGGGATCGCCACCGCGGGAACGCCGGCTCAGCAGCACGGTGCCGCCGTCGGGGCCCACCGTGTCGAGCAGCGCCTGGGCACCCTCGAGGCCCTCCGCGAGAGCGGCGTCGAGCCGTCCTCCGAGCGCCGCGGCGAGCGCCAGCTCGAACCCGTCGGCGACGCGGAGCTCCTCGCTGAAGGCGGGTGCCCCGCCGGCACTGCGAGCCCGTGCGTGGTCGTGCAGGAACTGATTGACGGCGGCGAGCTCGGCCTCCAGCCGCTCGCGCTCGCGGCGCGCCTCGCGGCAATCCTGCTCGCTGGCCGCCAGCCGTTCGCGGGCCGCCGCCAGCTCCTGCTCGCCCCGCTCGAGCGCCTCGCGCAGCAGCGCGCCCTGCTCCTGCAGATGCTCCAGTCGCTCGCGCTCGCCGGTCAGCGCGTCGTTCAGCTCGGCGAGCTCGCTCTCGATGCCACGGCCGTGCTGGGCGTCCACCTCGGCGAGCTGGCGCTCGAACTCCGCGATCCGCTCCTGCGCGTGGCGGGCCACATCTCCGCCGGCCTCCTCGGCATGCGGCTCGTGCTCCCGGGCCTGCGCTCCGGTCGGGGCCGGCGCGAGGCCCAGCTCGGCCGCCGCAAGGGCCACGCGGGCCTCGAGCTCGGTAGCCCGCCGGGCGACCTGCTCGCGGCGCATCTGGAGCCGCTCGCCCGCGGCTCGCGCCTCGTATGACCGCCGCGAGAGCCGCTCCCGGCGCGCCGCCTGCTCGGCCAGCGCCTGCTCGGCCACGTGGCGAGCCTCGAGCGTCTCGTGCAGGCGGGCCTCGACGGCGGCGCGCCGCTCGTGGGCGCCGGCCGACCGGGCCTGCGTGGCCCGGAGCTCCTCGCGCCTGGCCCGCACGCGGTCTGTCAGCAGCTCGCGCCGCGCGTCGAGGATCTGGCGCTCGAGGCGCTCGTGCAGCCGGGCGGCTTCGGCCTGGCGCTTGAGGGGGCGCAGGCGGCTGCGCGCCTCGCGCTCGACGTCGAGCGCGCGGTCGACGTTCTCCTGCGTGCGCTCGAGCTTGAGCTGTGCCCGGCGGCGGCGCTTGCGGTGCTTGCCGAGCCCGGCCGCCTCCTCGATCAGCAGCCGCCTGTCCCGCGGCTTGGAGGTCACGATCGCGTCGACGCGCCCCTGCGAGATGACCGAGTGGGTCTCCTTGCCGAGGCCGGTGTCGGAGAGGACCTCGAGGATGTCGGTGAGCCGGCAGCGGGCGCCGTTGAGCTGGTAGCCACCCTCGCCGTTGCGGTCGAGACGTCGCACGATCGAGATCTCGCTGAGCGGAATATCGACCGTGCCGTCGCTGTTGTCGAGCACGACCTCGACCTCGGCGGCGCTGCGCGGCTGCACCCCCCGGCCTCCGGCGAAGATCACGTCCTGCATCGAGGCGCCACGGACCGCCAGCGGCGACTGCTCGCCTAGCGCCCACAGGACCGCATCGGTGACGTTCGACTTGCCCGAGCCGTTGGGGCCGACGACCACGCTCACCCCGGGGCCGAAGTCGAGCCTCGTGCGGTCGGGGAAGGACTTGAAGCCCGACAGGGTCAGCGACTTCAGGCGCACCGGCCGCTCCTCACCCGGCGCGCTCGGCGATCAGCCGCTCGACCGTCACCCGGGCCGCCTGCTGCTCGGCGTGCTTCTTGCTGCGTCCGCTCCCGCTGCCCAGCGGCCGTCCGTCCACGCTCGCGGTGACCGTGTAGAGGCGCTCGTGCGGCGGGCCCTCCTCGGCGGTGATCTCGTAGCTGACCGCCGCGCCCCGCCGGGCGAGCAGCTCCTGCAGTGCGGACTTGAAGTCCACCGGGTTCTGCAGCGCAAGCTCGATCTCCGGCGTAAAAGCCTCCACGACCGCCTCGGCGGTGCGCTCGTAGCCCGCGTTCAGGTAGCAGGCCCCGATCAGCGCCTCGGTCACC
Source organism: Solirubrobacteraceae bacterium (assembly GCA_035515315.1). GTDB lineage: Bacteria > Actinomycetota > Thermoleophilia > Solirubrobacterales > Solirubrobacteraceae > Palsa-744. The sequence goes on along the minus strand of DATJBO010000210.1, from coordinate 278 downwards.
GACGCGAGCACGCGGTCGGTCTCCAGCAGCGCGGCCGCGCTCGAACGCGCCTCCGCGGGGGCCGCCTCGCGCATCCGCGCGGGCAGGCCCAGGCGCTGTGCCACGTCGCGGCACGCGGGGCCGGAGACGGCCTGGGCGCGGATCTTCGTGAGCCGCCCGGCCCCGAAACGCTCCGCCTCGAGCCGCGGGTACAGGTGGGCGGTGATCGCCAGCCCGAGCACGCTGTCGCCGAGGAACGCCAGGCGCGCGTAGGAGTCGGCCCTGCGCTCGCTCCAGGA
>DATJBO010000209.1:0-5213 GCA_035515315.1 Solirubrobacteraceae bacterium | reverse complement strand
CCGGCCGGGCGGGGCCAGCCGGTAAACTGACGCTCCGCCGCGGCGTCGTCCGCGCGGCCTCCCGGGCCGTTAGCTCAATCGGCAGAGCAGGGGCCTCTTAAGCCCAAGGTTGCAGGTTCGATTCCTGCACGGCCCATCCTGTGAGGCCTCGAGACGTCCGAGACAGATGTCTCGAGGTCACGATGTCCGGCGCCTGCGGTCGTCGGACCGGTCGGGCGCCCACGGTGGGGGGATCGCGCTATGAGGACGCCGGCGCAAGGATCTCGGTGCCACCGCTGAGGCTGTTTGCCGAGGACGTTGGGGCGAGCATCGGGAGGCTGATGGAGCCGGCGAATAGGCGGCGGAGCAGATGGGCGGACACGCACCAGTCGGACATGGCGCAGCACTTCGTCCCGCTCAACTTCACCGCCGGCCAGGGCACGCTCACGGTCCAGACGCCATCCAGTGCGGCGATCGCCCCCTACGGCAACTACATGCTGTTCATCGTCGACGAAAAGGGCGTCCCCTCCGTGTCCGCCCCGCTCAACCTGAGCGCGGCGCCCGAAGCGCCGGGCGCGCCCACCGCCGTCACCGCCACCGCCTCGGGCACCACGGCGACCGTCACGTGGGCCGTGCCGGCTCAGGGCACGAGTGCGATCACCAGCTACACGGTCACGCCGTACATCGGTGAAACGGCGCAGCCATCGACGACCGTCAGCGGCAGCCCGCCAGCGAGCACCGTGACGATCCCGGGCCTCACCCAGGGCGCGACTTATACGTTCAGGGTGACGGCGACCAACGGCGTCGGCTCCGGCCCGCCGTCTGCCCCCTCGAATGCGATAACGATCTCCAGCCCCGCTCCCCCGGGCCAGCCCACCGCGGTTTCGGCCACCCCCGGCAACGGCAGCGCCACGGTGACCTGGAGCGCGCCACCTGCCAACGGAAGCTCGATCACGAGCTACACCGTGACGCCGTACGCGGGGACGAGCGCTCAGACCCCGACGACGGTCAGCGGGACGCCGCCCGCGACGACGGCAACGGTCGGCGGCCTCACCAACGGGACCACGCGGGTGACACCTTCACCGAGCTGCTCCATTTCCGCGCCACCGACAACACCGAGATGAGCGTGTGGAGCGCGCCCATCACAGCCGGAGCCGGTACACGTCCGACGATCAGCGCAACGCCGACCTCGACGGCAGACGTCGGCGTTGCGGCGATGGAGTACTCGGGGCTGTCGGGCGCGGCGGGCACCGCGGTGGTCGACCAGAGCACACAGGCGTCGGGCAAGACGACGGCCGCGGCCGCCGTCTCGACGGCGCCGACCGGCGCCACAACCGCCCCCAACGAGCTCGTGATGGGCTTCTACGCGGATTCGGGGTTCGGCGACTCGCTGATGGCGCGCATGGGATACAACGAAAGGGTCAACGTCTCACCGGACGGCGACATGGAGCTCCTCGCCGAGGACGCGCTCAGCGGCGCGACGGGGTCGACCCCGTCGACGTCCGTGCAGTCCGGCTCCGCGACCGTCTGGTTGATGGCGACGCTGGTCCTCAAGTCGGCGCCCGCCGCCCAGCAGATGTCGATGCCGGCGAGCGCGCCGATGGACGTGCTCGCCTTCCCCGACAACGGCAGCGCCACCATCACCTGGTCGGCGGCTCGCAACGGCGGAAGCCAGATCACGCTCTACCGCGTCACGCCCTACGCGCGTGGCAAACGGCTTCCCTCGACGTACACGTCGACCAACTCGGTGCAGGTGCCAGGACTTCGCAACGGGGTGCGCTACCGCTTCCGCGTGGTGGCGATCAACGTGCTCGGTTCCGGCCCACGCTCGCGGCTCTCGAACGCGGTCGTGCCCGAGCGCTGGCTGCTTACGCTGCAGTGGTGCAGTCCGCTGCTGTCCCCCTACGTTTGAGAGACAGAGCTCGGCTGCCGGGGCAACCTGGCGCGGCTTGATCACACCGGCGAGCTCGCAACGCCCCGCCGACGTGACCGGGCCAGCCCCGGGCGCGACCGCTACAGGCGTGGCCCTGCCGTGCCGAAGAGAACCGGAGATACCCGTCTTGACTTGCGATTGTCGAGGTTGATGTGATGTGCGCACGATCGAGCGGGGGGCGCTGATGCGGGCCGCGCGGCGGCACGCCAGGCTCTGTGCGCTCATAGCGCTGCTTGCCTCGTGCGTCGCAGGTGGCGCGACGGCCACTGCGGTATCGGCGCTCACCGTCGGGCTCCCGGCGGTCGAAGTCACGGTCCCGAGCACGGAAGTCTCGCTCGGGGGGGTCCACGTCGGCACGCCGGGAACCACCGTGACGGTGCCGAGCGTTGGCGTCACCACGCCCTCCCCTCCGGCGAGCGGACCCGAACTGCCCGTGACCGTACCCGTGACCGCGCCGGGCGGCGAACGGAGCACCGGTGCGACCGGGACGGAATCCACCCCGAATCCGACGGGGTCCGGGCAGTCGACCGCGTCGAGCGGCTCCGACGGGTCACGCGACCCGTCGAAATCCACGTCGGTCTCGCCGGCAGCCGGCGCGAGCAAACGGGCAACGCCCGCCGCGTCGGCGAGGAGTCGCCGCAGTCCGATCACGCGGCACGGTGGTGGGACGCGTGCCGCCACGGCGGTGTCGGCCACCGCGCCGACGCCGGCAGCGACGGCTCCTACCGCCGCCGACCACAGCGCGCGGGCGACCCGGGACGCGCCCGCGCGCCGCTCGAGCCGCGATCCGCTCGACGCGATCGGCGGCCGTCTGCCGCTGCCGCTCCCGGTTCCCGACTGGAGCAAGCCGATCATCCTGTTGCTGCTCGTGCTCGCGCTGGCACTCGCCGTGCGCGCGCTGGTGACCGCGCGCCGCGCAAGGCGCCTGGAAGCCCAGCACGCCACCCTGTTGAGCGACCTCGAGGCGATGCAGGCCGCCTTGGTGCCCGGTGTGCCCGTGGAGATCGCCGCCGAGGGCGTGTCGGTCGCCTACCGCCCGGCCGACGGGGTGGCCGCCGGAGGCGACTTCTACGACGTGTTCGGGCTCGCGCCGGGGCGGATCGCGCTGGTCCTCGGCGACGTGTGCGGCCATGGGCGCGAAGCGCTCAACCGTGCTGCCCTGACCCGCTTCACGGTGCGCGCCTATCTCCAGGCCGGGCTCGAACCGCGTGCCGCCCTCTCGCTCGCCGGCGAGGCGCTCTGCGACCCCTCCTCCGTGTGGTTCGCCACGGTGATGGCCGCCGTCTACGACCCGAACGAGGGCCGCCTCACCTATGCGAGCGCCGGACACCCGGCCCCGATCGTGCTCGGCGACGGCGCGCAGGCGCCGATCGAGGTCTGCTGCTCACCGCCGGTGGGCCCGGGGCTCCCCACGGGGCGCCGCCAGAGCAGCATCTCGCTGGCCGCAGCGAGCACCGTGTGCTTCTTCACCGACGGCCTCACCGAGGCCCGCTGCGGAGATGAACTGCTGGGGAGCGAGCGGCTCACGGAGCTGCTGAGCGCCATGGGCCCCGACCCGAGCGCGAGCGAGCTGCTGAGGCGGGTCACCGAAGCGGCCAGCCTCACGCCCGACGACATGGCCGCCTGCATCCTCGTGCCGCGAACGACGGCCGAGATCGGGTCCCGAGTCGAGGAGCTCGAGGTCGATCGCGAAGCGCTCGAGGGCGGGGAGATGACCCGCTTCCTAACCGCTTGCGCCGTCGACGATGCGGAGGCGTCCGAACTGGTCAGGCGCGCAGAGGCGCTGCTCACGTTACGCGCGACCGTGATCCTTCGCGTCGAGCACGCCGACGGCAGGACGATCGCCTCGGTAACCGCCTCGTCGGCCCCTCGCGCACCCGACCTCGACGGGTTCGGTGATTACGGCAGCGCGACATCGCCGCCGGGCCAACCGGTGGAAGCTGCGCAGGATCGCGGCGGCGCGGCGGCGCGCGCGTAGATCACACGCGCACCCCGACCCCGCGCCCGCGCACCCACGGCTGGACGTTCGTCCAGAAATGTGCCCCGAGCTGTCGCACATGGGTAACCGGAGCACGCGAATCTGAAAAGTAGGGTCACCTCGCGGGGCCCCTATGCAGGAGGTGAACTGTTGTACCCACGAACCCGTCTTACCATGCGGCGAGCCGTTCACACCGGCCGTCACCTGACGCTTACGCTGCTCGGCACGCTTGTCGCCGTGGCGCTCGCGGCGCTTCCCGTCGCGCCGGCACAGGCCGCGCCGGCACCGCCGGAAATAGTTCCGATCCCGCCGACCTCGACGGGCGAACTGCTGGGAGAAATCCCGGTCGGCGACCTCAACGTCCCCGAACTGGCCGAACTGCTCGCTCGGCGCCCCGGCTTGGAAGACCTTCCTGAAGGCCCTCTGAGGAGCGCGATCGAAGAAGTGCTCGAACTCCTCGCCAAAGAAGGCGTCACAGTCGAAGAACTCGGCGAACCGAGCGAACTGGTGGGCGAACTCGAGGAAGCACTGGAAGGCCTGCTCTCACACGGCGAACTGATCGAACTGCTGAAAGGGAGCAGTCTCGGAGAAGTCCTCGCCGAAGCCCTCGGCTCGCTCGAACCGAGGGAACTCATCGGTGAAGCGGTCGGATCGTCCCCCCGGCCCGAAGAACTGATCACGCAGGCGCTTTCCGGTGTGAACCCGGAAAAGCTGGAATCGGTCGTCGGGAGCACGCTCGCCGGCGAACCCTTCTCGAAGACCAACGTGGAAGAACTGGCGAACAAATATGAAGCCAGTGAGGCCGGTTTCACCGAAGCGCTAGGGACGACCGCCGAACAGCTCCCTCCGACGGCGATGGCGTTTACGGCGCCCCTGACGAACGGTAAGACGCTCGGTGCGCTCGACGGCGTCGAAGGCCTGAGCCTGGCAACGCTCGCCGAAGGCAGCGGCGGCCCAGGCGGTCTCGGCGGTCTCGGCGGCTCGGGTGGCGTCGGCGGCCGGGGCGGAGCGGGCGCCGGCTCCGGCGAATCGGGAGGGACGGGCGCACCGCCTTCGTCCACCACCGTCGTCATCAACACCCCCGGCCCGACGAGCGCGAGTCCGACCGCTTCCGCCAGCAAAGCCGGCAAGGTGAAGGTGATCAGCCACAAGGTCCACGGGCGCACCGCCACGGTCGTCGTGCAGGTGCCCGGACCGGGGCGGCTGAAGCTGACCGGTCACGGCGTCAAGACCGTCAGCGAGCAGACCGCGACGAGCGAGCGGGTGACGATCAAGACCAGCCTCACGAAGGCGGGCGTGGCGGCGCGCCCCCCCCACCCCCAC
>DATJBO010000208.1:0-6108 GCA_035515315.1 Solirubrobacteraceae bacterium | reverse complement strand
TCGTGCACCACACCTATTCCCGCCACGCCCCCGACGGGGAGCTGCTCGCGCCCTACTACTACATGCTGCTCGACCAGACCCCCAACGGTCGCGGCGACGAGATGCGCGCGATACGCCACGACGAATATCCCGACCCGTAGGCGCGCCGGCACCGAGCCCCACCTCGCGCGGGGCCCGCCGCCAACGACCACCGGCGCGTGCTGGCCGTGCTCGCCTACCTGAGCGAGGAGGTGTGAGTGGCCGGCATGAACGGATCGAGGCACCCGGCGACCTGAGGCCGGTTCCGCAGAAAGCCGCAGCGAATCAGGGCAGCTTGCGCGGATAGCGCGGCCGGCATTCGGGCCTACGTTGCAGACATGGACACCAGGAGCGCGGGCGACGCAACGGGCCCGGGGGACGCCACGAGCGCGGGGGACGCAACGGGCACGGGGGACGCCACGACCGCGGGGGACGCCACGAGCGCCGGCAACGCCACGACCGCGGCCGCCGCCACCAGCGCCGGTAACGCCACGAGCGCCGGGCCGTTGCTCGAGGCCCGGGACATCGACAAGGTCTTCGGCGCCGGCGCCGGCGAGGTCAGGGCCCTGCGCGGGGTCGACCTGCAGGTCGCCGAGGGCGAGTTCGTGGCGATCATGGGCCCGTCGGGGTCGGGGAAGAGCACGTTGCTGTACATCCTCGGCGCGCTCGACCGGCCGACGGCCGGGACGGTCTCGATCCACGGCCGGCGCTACGACGACCTCGACGACCGGGCGCTGACGAGGCTGCGCGGCGAGGTGTTCGGGTTCATCTTCCAGTTCTTCAACCTGCTGCCGACCCTCACGGCCTCGGAGAACGTGCTGCTCCCCGCGCTCGTGGCGGGCGAGTCGCCGGGCCGCTATGTGGAGCGCACCGAAGAGCTGCTGGCGCTCGTCGGCCTGTCGGAACGGGCCGGCCACCGCCCGTCGGAGATGTCCGGGGGCGAGCAGCAGCGCGTCGCGATCGCGCGTGCCCTGCTGCGCAGGCCGGATGTCCTGCTCGCCGACGAGCCGACCGGGAACCTCGACTCGGCCTCCGGAGCGAACGTGCTCGCGCTGCTGCGAAAGCTCGTCGACGACGGCCAGACGGCCGTGATGGTCACCCACGACGGCGCTGCCGCCGCGCTCGCGGACCGCGTCGTGTTCCTGCGCGACGGCGAGATCGTGAGCGAGATCCCCGGCGGGGACGGCGTGCGCGTCGGCGAGGAGCTCTCGCGGCTGCCCGGGTCCCGAGTGCTGGCTGGCAGGGAGGCGGCGTGAGAGGGCGCCGGCGTCCGGCCGGCGCAACCGTCACCTCGCTGAGCGGGATGAGCCTCCGCTCGCTGCGCGCGAGGCCGCTGCGCTCGCTGCTGACGGCCGGAGCGATCGTGCTCGGCGTGGGCATGGTGTTCGGCGTGCTGCTGCTGGTCGGGACGATCCACTCCACCTTCAAACAGCTGTTCGACTCGATCTACGGCAAGACCGACGTCGTCGTCTCGGGCCAGCAGTCCGCCGGGACGCTGCCGACGTCGACGATCGAGCGCGTGCGTGCGGTGCCCGGCGTCAAGGCTGCCTCCGGCAACGTCGGCTCGATCTTCCGCACGGTCGACAGCCACGGCAAGGCCGGCCGGTCGCGGTCCGCGCAGCTGTTCACGACCGGCGTCGACCAGAGCCAGCCGGAAATGAGCAGCGCAGAATCGGTCGCCGGGCGCAAGCCGATCGAAGGGCGCTACGAAATCAGGCTCGACAAGGACTGGGCGCGGGAACACCATCTCCACGTCGGCGGTCCCGTCCGCCTGTCGACTCCGACGGGCGTGCGGACCCTGCGGGTGTCGGGCCTGTACACGTTCCCGGGAGGCCTGAACCTCGGCGGCTACGGGACCGCCGAGATGGCGATCGGCGACGCTCGGAGGGTCATGGACAAGCCGGCCGGCTGGGACGAAATCTCAGTGCAGGCCGCGTCCGGGGTGCGCCCCGAAGCTCTGCGCGACCGCATCTCCGCGGCGCTCGGCCGCGGCGTGGAGGTCGCCACGCCGGCGACCAAGAACAAAGAGAACCAGGAACAGCTGGCCTCGCTCGACGTGGTCCTCTACTTCTTCTCCGGCATCGCCCTGTTCGTGGGCACGTTCCTGATCCTCAACTCCTTCAACATGACGGTGCTGCAGCGGATGCGCGAGCTCGGCACGCTGCGGGCGCTCGGCGCCGGCCCCACCCGGATCGTGCGCACGATCCTGACCGAGGGGGTGCTGCTGGCGGTCGTCGGCTCGGTGTTCGGGCTGGCCCTCGGCGCGGCGCTGGCGGTGCTGCTGCTGAAGGCGATCCAGGGCTTCGGGATGCCCGTCTCGGGTGTCCACTACTCGGCGGGCGCGGCCGTCGAGGCGGTGCTCGCGGGCCTGCTCGCCACCATGATCGGCGCCGCCTGGCCGGCCGTGCGGGCGGGACGTGTGGCGCCGGTCAGGGCGCTGATCGGGGGCATCGATCCGGCCCGCGCCACGAGCCCCTGGCGGGCGGCTATCGGCCTGGTCCTGTTCATCCCCTCGGCGGCGGCGGGCGGGCTGCTGTGGTTCGGCACCAACTCCAACGATCCCCTGGTCGGCATCGGCGCGACCGCCTCGACGATGGCGATGTTCGTCGGGATGGTGCTGCTCGCCCCGTTCGTGATCCTGCCGCTCGTGCGGCTGATGGCCTACCCGTTGCGGCGGGTGATGCCGGCCGAGGGACGCCTCGCCGCCGACGCCGCCCAGACCAGCCCGGGACGGACCGCGGCGACCGCCGCCACGCTGCTGATCGCGCTGTCGGTGGTGGTCGTCAACGCCACCGTCGCCTCCAGCTTCGTCGGCTCGGTCGAACGCGAGATCGACAGGGCGTTCGGCCGCGACCTGACCGTGCAGCCGATCGGCTACCAGGAAGCCGGCCCGCCGCAGGCCGGCCTGTCCACCCGCCTGCGCGGGCAGATCGCCGCGCTGCCACAGGTCGGGACCGTCACGAGCCGGCGCGCGCTGTTCGTCCACCACCTCCCCGGGGGCGGCTCACAGGGCATGGTCGTCGGCTACGACCCCTACCAATACCGTCGCGTCGACAGGGTCGAATACACGGGAGCCCCCGTGCAGAGCGTGCTTCGCGGTCTGGCCGCAGGTGGCGTGGTGCCGGCCAAGTCCTACGCCAAACAGCGCGGCCTGCACGTCGGGGGACGGCTCCGGCTGGAAGGCCCGAGCGGGGTCCGCGACGCCCCGATCGTGGGGATCGCCGACACGTTGGAAATGGGCGGGGAGACCGTGCAGATGTCGCTCGCCACGATCGCAGCCGTGTACGGCGTCACCACCGACTCACAGCTGATCGTGAAGGCCTCCTCCCCGCAGGCGCGAGAGGCGCTGACGCGTCGCGTGGACGCACTGCTGGAACGGGAATACCCCGACCTCGAAGCCCTCTCGCAGGCCGAATTCAAGAAACACACCACCGAAGCCATCAACCAGCAGTTCTCGTTCTTCAACGCGATCGTCGCGATCGCCGTCGTGATCGGCGTGCTCGGCATCATCAACACGCTGAGCATGTCGGTGCTCGAGCGGACCCGCGAGATCGGCGTGCTGCGGGCGCTCGGAGCATCCCGCTGGCGGGTGCGGCGCACGATGGGGAACGAGAGCCTGCTGATCTCCCTCGCCGGCACGGTGTCCGGGATCCTCGCCGGCCTCGGCATCGGCGTGATGTGGATCCTCGGCATGCGGGCCACCACGTTCCCCGAAATCTCGCTGTTCCTCCCGCTGTCGCTGCTCGGGACGATCGCGGTGCTCGGGGTCGCGATCGGGGTCCTCGCCGCGATCCTGCCCGCCCGCCGGGCGGCGAAGCTGCAGCCACTCGCCGCGCTGCGCTACGAGTAGCGCGACCGCTCTGCGACGTCAGGCCGGGGAGTCGTGACGGTGCAGCAGGGCGACATCACGGCACCGAGGTCCGAAAGCGCCCCACCGTGGGGAACCTGGACGGGTTGCCGCGCGCGCCCGGGCCGAACTGCGCGGCGATCACCTCGTACAGAGGTCCTTCGCCGCCGCTTTCACCGCCGACGCTCGAGGAGCGCGCCAGGAACACGCGACCGGAGTAGCTGGTGGCGCAGTTGCTCTCGAGCGGGACGGTCATCTGCACCTGCTGCCCGGAGGCGATGTCACGGCTGCTGGGCTGGGAGACGATCACCGACGGCGTCGCGCACCCCGCCACTTCGCGAGGCTGCAGTTCGACGACGTAGGCCGTGGACGCGTTCGGCGCCGCCACGGGAGCGGAGAACGTCACGGACACGGCCGGGCCGCTGCCCTGCTCGCCGCCGGCGGCCGGCTGGAACGCCCTTGTCGAGTCGGGTGAGCCGCCGCGGGCATCGGCGAGCAGCGGGGTTTCGAGGTGGCCCGCCGTGGGCAGGTAGCCGGCGTGGATAGAGGTGCTCGGGATCGCCACGTCCGGAGCGGACCCACCGGCGCCCGCCGCGCCATGCGGGCGGCACTGGCGCCCGGACCCGGTGAACGGGATCTGGCACTGTGAGCCGTCGTCGTAGGTGACGGTCAGCACGGCGCCGCCCCGGGCGTTGCTGACGTAGCCGAACGGCCCCTCGAACGAGCCCGAGGACATGCTCGCGTTCGCGTTCGGCTGCGCCGACATGACGATCAGGTAGGCGCCCTCCGGGCCGGAGGGCTTCACGGTGAAGCTCGACCCGGCGGAGAAGACGCTGATCGAGCTCGCGTCGGGACCGAGCAGCCCCATCGCCACCTGGCGCAGTTCCGGCTGCGGGCAGCGCACGCCCCAGTCTTCCTGCCCGGGCAGGTCGCAGTGCACCTGACCGTCCGGGGCAACGTTTTCACCGGCGAGCGGGAGGCCGTTGGCGGGGACGATCACGGGCGGGCCCGGCAGGAACGCGATCCCTTCGCCGCCCACGGCCGGGCAGGCGTCGGCGGCGATCGCGTCTTCGGCCAGGAAGGGATGGAAGCGCCCGTCCCCGTGGAAGGCATATCCGCTGCCGAGACCGCCGAGCTGCCCGTCGAGGAGACGGCCCCCCTGAAGGCACACGAGGCCCCTCGTGGTGTGGATCACGCGCATCGCCCAGGGAGGCCCACCGTCGGGATCGGCCACCCGCATCGGCAGCGGCGCGAGGCTCGCGGCATCGGGCTGGCCGAGGCCGGTTTCGGGGTTGGCGGGGAGCACGTACTCCGCCGGGACGGGCTTGCCCTGCTGCAGCAGCAGGGCCCCGCCGCCGGCGCCGGCGAGGACCACGGCCGCCGCGACGGCGGGAGCGACCACGCGGGTGCGCCGCCACCAGCGGCGCCGGTGCGGACGGGGTGCCCGAGCCGGCGCGGCCTCGGCGCGCTCGATGAGCCGCAGGACCAACGCCAGCGGCGGCGGCGAGGCCTCTGCCAACGGGCAGGCGGCCCGCAGACGCAGCTCGGTGGCGGCGAAGCTGCTCATGCCGACTCCGCCCGCCCCACGCACCGGCGCGTGGTCCCGTCCTCGACGGCCCCGTCTGTGCCCTGTGCCTCGAGTGCCCGGCGCAGACGGGCCCTGGCGCGGTGCAGGCGCACGGTGGCAGCCGCCCGGGAGCAGCCCATCACGCGCGCGATCTGGGCCGGCTTGAGCTCCTCCCAGTAGCGCAGCAGCAGCGCTTCGCGGTCTGCTTCGGAGAGTCCGTTCAGAGCGCTCGCAAGTCCCTGATCGGGCAGCTCCGGATCTCGACGGGCCCCACCTCCGCCGGCCGTCACATGCTCCAGCCGGTCCGCATGCTCGAGCCGGTCCGCATGCTCGAGCCGGTCCCGCAGCCGCAGGCGGCGCGAGGCGCTGCGGCGCTGATCGGCGAGCACCCGCCGCGCGACGCCGTACAGCCACGGGAGCGGCTCCTCGGGCAGCGCATCGCGGCGACGCCACGCGACGAGGAACACCTGCGCGGTGACCTCCTCCGCGGTGTCAGGGTCCGAGCGACGCAACGCGTACCGGTGCACGGCGGGCGCGTGACGCTCGTACAGCCGGCTGATCGTCTCGACCCGCTCCCCGTCCACACCCTCACTATGGCCGGCAACGGGTGCTCGATTACAGCAGCCGCACAGCGCCTGGCTTTTCGTTCCGAGTCCCGTAGACGGCCACCGCCCGG
>DATJBO010000207.1:0-3564 GCA_035515315.1 Solirubrobacteraceae bacterium | reverse complement strand
TGGTGAGGACGGTGTGGAGGCGCCGGGCACCGATGTTCTCCATCCGCTCGTTGAGGACGGTGGCGATGCGGGCCACCTCGCGGATCCCCTCGTCGGTGAACTCGAGGGTCGCGCCCTCGGCGGCGCACAGCGCCGCGTACTGCTTGGTGAGCGCGTTCTCGGGCTCGGTCATGATGCGGACGAAGTCGCCCTCGCCCAGGGGCGTGAGCTCCACCCGGATCGGGAAGCGGCCCTGCAGCTCGGGAATGAGGTCGGACGGCTTCGAGACGTGGAAGGCGCCGGCCGCGATGAAGAGCACGTGGTCGGTGCGCACCAGCCCGTAGCGGGTCTGGACGGTCGAGCCCTCGACGATCGGGAGCAGGTCGCGCTGCACGCCTTCCCGGCTCACGTCGGGCCCCACCGTCCCGCGCTCGCCGGCGATCTTGTCCAGCTCGTCAATGAAGATGATCCCGTGGTTCTCGACGCGGTCCAGCGCCTCGTTCACCACGTCGTCCATGTCCACCAGCTTGCGCAGCTCCTCGTCCACCAGGATGCGGCGCGCCTCCTGCACGCGCACCGTGCGCCGCTTCTTGCGCTTGGGAAGCATCTCCTTGAGCCAGTCCATCACGTTGACGTCGGGCCCCTCCATCCCCGGCTGCTGGAACAGGTCCATCGGGGGGAAGGTCTCCTGCGTCACCTCGACCTCGACGTCGCGCTCCTCGAGTTTCCCGTCCTTGAGCAGCGCCCGCAGCTTCTCGCGGGTGCGCTCGCGGCGCTCCTGCAGCTTGGCGTCCTCGGCGTCCGCGCGCTCGGTCACGTCGCCCTTCTGCGAGACGACGAACAGGGTGCGCTGCGGGCCCCCGCCCGCGCCCCCTTCGGCCGGCTGCGGCCCCGGCTTGGCTGCCGCGGGCGGCTCCTTCGCCACGGGCGGCAGCAGCAGGTCCAGCAGCCGCTCCTCGGCGCGAGATTCGGCCTGCGGATAGATGTCGTCCTCCCGCTCTCCGCGCACCATCTGGATCGCGGCGTCCACCAGGTCGCGCACCATGGAGTCAACGTCGCGGCCGACGTAGCCCACCTCGGTGAACTTCGACGCCTCGACCTTGAGGAACGGCGCGCCGGCCAGGCGCGCGAGCCGCCGGGCGATCTCCGTCTTCCCGACGCCCGTGGGCCCGATCATGATGATGTTGTTGGGGAGGATCTCCTCCCGGATGTCGTCCGGGGCCTGCGAGCGCCGCCAGCGGTTGCGGATGGCGATGGCGACCGACTTCTTCGCCGCCGCCTGGCCGACGATGTAGCGGTCCAGCTCCGCGACGATCTGGCGCGGCGGCAGCTCCTCCAGCCAGGGCAGCGGCTCCTCGACCGGCGGCTGCTCCGCCCCACCCACCCCGGCTCCCGGCTTGACCTCAGGCTCGACCATCGTCCCTCGCTCGCCCCCCTCCGGCGCCCTACGGCTTCACGACCACCGGAGCGCAGGGGACGTCGCTCCGCACGGTGAACAGGTACTCGCCTCCCGGCGTGCTCCACACCTGGTGCAGGACCCCCGGGCACTGGCGGATGAGGCTCCCGGCGGCGTAGCGCCCCTCGGCCCCGCGCCTCTCGATGATAAGGTAATCGGGGTGGTACTCGCGAACGATCGCCCACAGGTCCTCGCCCAGCCCCCAGGCGGTGGCCCAGTAGCCCATCTCGTACCAGCGGTAGCTGCGCTCCCGCCAGTTGACGATGGTCGGGTTGCCGAGGCGCAGGTAGACCAGCGGCGGGTTGCTGGTGGCGACGAGGGCGCCGGCCGGGATGCGGTTCCGCACCGAGTCCATCAGCGCCAGCGACGAGACGCTCCGCTCGCGGTGGCGCCGGACCCCCTCGCCGCGGACGAACGCGATCGCGGCCGCGAGCGCGAACGCGCCCGCCACGCCCCAGCGCAGCTTCGGCCACGGCAGCGCCGCGAGCGCAGCGAGCAGGAGCAGCGGCCAGGTGCTCCCGACGAACCGGTCCTCCTGCGGGAACGGCCAGAGCAGCACCGTGAGCAGGTAGAGCGCGAGCCCGATCCAGAAGACCGGCCGCGTGCGGCCGGCGCGGACGACCAGGGCCGCGACCGAGAGGCCCAGGAGCAGCTCGACCGCCCGGGGCGCCCAGTGCCAGCCCAGCAGCGCCTGCCCCAGGGCCTGGACGATCATCGGCGCATTCACCCACGGCACCGTGAACAGCATCGTGACGGGATCCGCGCGCAGGCCCTGCCCGTAGAAGGCCCAGTACGAGCCGTAGCCCGCGCCCCCGAGCACGTCGCTCACCGCGTGGGCGTCGAGCGTGACGTGCACGACCCACGGGAGGAAGAGCAGGGCGCCGACCAGCGCCGGCGCCACCGCGCGCCGCCAGCCCTGCTTCCACCAGGTCGCGAGGACGAGCGCGGCGAGGAACGGGGCCGCGACGCTGCGCACGTACACCGCGGCGGCGAGCACGACCGCCGCGGTCCTGAGCCGTCCGCGCCCGGCGAACACCAGCCCCAAGGCGAGCAGCGCCAGGCAGAGCGGCTCCGACATCGGGATGGTCCACCAGGTGAGCTCCGCCGGCGCCGCGACGCTCGCGAGCGCGACGAACGCGCTCAGCGCCGCACCGAGGCCGAACACCTGCATCCCCGCCACGGCGATGGCGGCGGCGAGCGGGCCCACGAGCACCAGGTTGACATAGCGCAGCCGCTGGAGGTTCTCGTCGCCGCTCGCGCCCGGCTTCCAGGCCAGGGCGAGGACCGCCGGCCAGCCCGGGGCGAACTTCAGCTCCGGCGGCCGCCCCGGGAACTCGAGGTTGCGGTAGGTGTGCTGCTCGCGGATCGCCTTGGCGAGCACCGCGTAGCCGGCGTCGTCCTGGAAGGTTCCGACGGTGAAGTCGCGCGGGGCGAGCGCGGCGACCGCCCAGCCCCCGAGGAGGGCGGCGAGCGCCGCGCCGACGGCGCCCCTACTCCAGCTCGACAATCGTGATGTTCCGGTTGGTGAAGATGCAGATGTCCGCCGCGATCTCGAGGCTCTGCTCGACGATCTCGCGCGGGGCGAGTTTCGCGTGCGCCAGCAGGGCCCGCGCCGCCGCCAGCGCGTAGCTGCCCCCCGAGCCCACGGCCAGGATCCCGTCGTCGGGCTCGATCACGTCGCCGATGCCCGTGACGAGGAGGCTGCGCTCCTTGTCCGCCACCGCCAGCTGCGCCTCGAGCCGCCGCAGCACCCGGTCGCTGCGCCAGTCCTTCGCCAGCTCGACGGCGGCGCGGGCCAGGTTCCCGGGGTGACGCTCCATCTTCTCCTCGAACTTCTCAAACAGCGTCAGCGCGTCGGCCGCGCCGCCGGCGAACCCGGCCACGGCCTTCCCGCCCTTGAGGAGCCGCACTTTCTGCGCGTGCGCCTTCATGACCGTCTCGCCGACGGTGACCTGGCCATCGCCGCCCATGGCCACGCGGCCGTCCTTGCGGACGCAGAGGATCGTGGTTGCGTGGATCGTTTCCATCTACGCTCTCGGGTGTGCCTGGTGGTAGACCTGCTTCAGCCGCTCGACGCTGGTGTGCGTGTAGATCTGCGTCGTGGACAGCGACGCGTGCCCCAGCAGCTC
>DATJBO010000206.1:0-5260 GCA_035515315.1 Solirubrobacteraceae bacterium | reverse complement strand
CCCGGCGAACACCGGTGGATACCCGATCTCGCGGAGCGATTGACGTGCCACCGACGTGCCACGGCGTTATTCCCGCCCTATCCAACGAACGCGAGAAGCCCGGCATTACCAGGGCTTTCTTAGGGGTGAGCGAGGGGACTCGAACCCCCGACCGCCTGGACCACAACCAGGAGCTCTACCGACTGAGCTACGCCCACCAGGTTCGGAGGCGAAGTGTACCGTCAGCCGGTCAGCCTCCCGGGGGTTCTCGTTGCGCGCGCTCACCGGCCCGGCGCAGGGTCCCTTCTGCAGCCGCGAGCGCCTGGCTGGGAGGGAGCGAGGGGTCGCCGGCCGCGGCGGCGCGCCAGGCCTCGAGCAGCCGCGGTGCCTCGGGGCCGAGCAGGGCGCCGATCTGGACCAGCGCCGCGAGCGGGTCGGCCAGCGCCGGGCCGCTCGCCGGCGGGGAAGCGGCGGCCGTCCCGTGAGGGGCACCAGCGGGCGGCACCTTGGGGACGCCCTGCGGCGGCCCCGGGGCGAGCACCCGGTCGGTGACCTCCCGGCTGCGGCGTTCGGCGGTGCGCCACCCGCGGCCCATCGACAGCTGCTCGAGCTCGAGCTCGGGACCTTCGAGGATCCTGATTTTCGCCTGGTGGGGGCTCCACTTGCGCTCCCCCAGCTCGATCGGCTGTCCGCTCCTCCAGGGGGCCAGCAGCGCCGCCAGTTCCGCCTCTGACAGGTTGAACCGGCAGAAGTTATGGGGAAACTGGCGAAGCTCGACGTGGTACATCGCCCACAGGCTTGCACGCCTGCCCGCCCAGCCGCCTGCGCATCACCTCGACGGCTTCCGGGTTGGAGTCGATCAGCAGGTAGCGGCGGCCGTGCCGGTGGGCGACGGCGCCGAGCGTCCCGCTGCCCGCGAAGAAGTCCAGGCACCAGTCCCCCGGGCGGGTCGAGGCGAGCACCATCCGCGAGACGATCCCCTCGGGCTTCTGGGTCGGATACCCCGTCTTCTCGCGGCCGTTGGTGGGGACGATCGTGTGCCACCACACGTCGGTGGGGAGCTTGCCCCGTGCCGCCTTCTCGGCTGTCACGAGGCCCGGCGCCATGTACGGCTCCCGGTCCACCTCCTGGGCGTCGAAGTGGTAGCCGCAGGGGTCCTTGACGTACACGAGGATCGTGTCGTGCTTGGCCGGCCACCGCCGCCGCGCCCTGGCCCCGAAGTCGTACGCCCAGATGATCTCGTTCAGGAAGCACTCCCGGCCAAAGATCTCGTCCATCAGCAGCTTGCAGTAGTGGGCCTCCCGGTAGTCGACGTGCAGGTACAGCGTGCCCTCGGCGCTGAGGACCCTCCGCGCTTCCTCCAGCCGCGGCCACAGGAAGCCGAGGTAGTCGTCGAACTGGTCGCGATAGCTCGACCGCGCGAGCAGCTCGGTGCGGTAGGTGCGCCCGCCGAAGCCCCGCCGGCCGGCCTCGGGATCCTCGACCGCCCGCAACGTTCGTCGCACCTGGCGGCGCCCGGTGTTGAACGGGGGATCGAGGTAGACCAGCGAGAAGAACCCGCTCGGCAGCGCCGGCAGCAGCTCCAGGCACTCCCCCAACAGGATCTGGTCCTCGTCGGGGGCGACCGCGGTGCTCATCGGCCCGCAAGCCTACGTTCGCTCCCCGATGGAGCACGCGCGTGCGTGCGCGGGTCAGGCGGACCGGACCCGGGTGGATCAGGAGCGCGACGCTGGCGCGGGAGCGCCCGCCAATAGCTCGACCCACTGATACCGCCTCCCGCAGAGGACCCGCCACCGCGCGGCCGGCACGGACTCCAGGCTCCCGCCCCGACCGGTCTCAGGGGCGAGCAGCACGCTGTTCAGCACCGCCGAACCGCCGTCGCCGGGCGCGAGGCTGGCGCCGCCCCGCTCGAGTTCCAGGTGATGGATCCCGGCCCGCAGCCGCACCGGGATCGGCGGGGCGCTGCCCACCACCAGCGAGTTGCCGTCGAGCTGTCCGGACACCGTGCCGAGCTCGCGCCCGTCGATCGCCACGTGCAGCGGCCGCATCAGCTGCCCTGTCACCCATACGTTCCACACGCCCGTCGCAGGGATCGCGATCGTGCTGCGAAGGAGCCCGGCGGAGCCCAGCACGAGCCCCCCGCGACCCGGGCGCCACTGCCGGGGACGCCGGCTTCGTACCAGCGGGGCCCGCACGACCTCGGGGGCGACGGCCACCGCCATCGTGCGCGCGGCGGCGGCCTTGCGAGAGCCCGCGAGCCGGCCCAGGTGCCGGCACTGGCGCGCCCCATCGCCCGACAGCGCGACGTGACGGACCGCCGCTACCGCGCCCGGGGCCCGCTGCCACACCTGGTAGTAGGCACCCTGCCACACGAGCCGGTAGGCGGCCGGGGGGCGGCTCGCCAGCGGGTCCCTGCGGGTGATGATCAACCGGTAGGCCGCGAGCACCGACGGAGCCAGGCGGTCGATGCGCACCGGACGCCCGTGGCCGCCCGCCGCAGCCGCGGCGGCAGGCGGCGGGTACACGAAATCGGGGCCCCCGACGTCGAGGTCCCGCAGCTCGTACAGCGAGTATTCGTCGAAGTCGGTGAACAGCGCCGGGCCCCTGCCCGCGTAGCGCGAGTTCAGGCGCGCGAGCTCTTCGTAGCGGTCCGTCGGAGCCAGGTTCGAGACGTGGTACTGGTGCGCGTCCGAGACCAGGACGCCCGCGGTCAGGACGAGCCCGAGGGCCCCCGAGCAGCCCAGTGCCAGCGCCCGCGGCCTCAGCCCCCGCAGGGCACCTACCCCGGCCCACGCGAGCAGCACCACGACGGGTGAGCTCAGCATCAGCGTCTTCGCCCCGCCCCACACGGACACCGACTCGACCACGATCAGGCACGCGAGCATCACCAGCCCGAACCACGCCAGCAACACGTGGGCGCGCAGGCGCACCAGCTGCCACACGCCGAGCAGGGCGCCCGCGAGAGCGAGCAGCACGAGCCCATGGGTCAGGCCCGATGCCACCCCGGTCGGCTCGAGCTTGTAGCTGCCCCCGAGCCAGATACCGAACAGCTGGACCGCGCGCAGGGGGTGCACGAGGTTGCCGGGATTGCCGGTCGAGGCGATCCCTTCGGCGACCTGCACGGAGCCCCCCGCCGACGTCCACACCGGCAAGGCGGCTACGAGCACGACCAGCACCCCCACCCCGATCGTCGCCAGCGCCCGCCCCCGCGCACCGCCATCGCCGCGCAGCGCGCCCGCGAGCGCGGGAGCGAGAACGAGAGCCGACGCCAGCACCCACAACCCGAAGGCGACGCCGAGCGCGGAGATGCCCGCAGCCGCGATCAGCGCGAACGGGATCGCGCCCCGCCCGCAGGAGCGCACCCAGCGCCCGTGGACGACGGCGAGGGCCCCGAGCGAGAGGATCAGCCCGAGCGCCGTCACCTCCTTGATCGAGCCGAACAGCTCGTAGGCGTACACGAGCGCACCGAGCACGGCCGTCAACGCCGCCAGGAGGGCCAGCGGCCGGGACAGGCCGGCGGCGCGCGCCAGCAGCCACGCCGCCCCGGTGGCGCTCGCGAGCACGAACGCGTTGAAGGGCTGGAAGGCCCAGATCAGCGGCAGCCCGATCAGCCACGCGCTGGCGCCGAAGATCGTGTCGGCCCCCGAGGGGTAGCTCGAGTTGTAGTAGTCGTCGATCACCTGGCCGTAGGAGTTGGCGAGGTCGAGGTGGGCGTAGTGCTGGCCGTGGTGGATCAGGTAATCCGCGCCGGCCATGTGCACGGCGGAGTCCGCCAGCGCCATGTAGGAGGAGAAGCTCGGGCGCCCCGACGCGAGCACGGGCGCGATAGCGAGCACGTACGCCCCGACGGGCAGCACCAGCAGCCACGGTCGCTCGCGGACGCGCGCCACGATCGCGCCGGCGCGCGGGCGCCCGGCGAGGTACCCGACCACGGCGAGGCCCGCCGCCAGGTACGGGGTGGCACGCGCCACCGGGTAGATGTAGGTGGACAGCTGCGTCAGCGCGATCAGGCCCGCGAGACCCGCCGTGGGCAGCAGCGCCGGCGGCAGGAACGAGCCGCTCACGCGATCGACCAGCAGGCCGGCTCCGAGGCACAGCACCGCCAGCTCCAGCGGGTACAGGAGCGTCGTGCTCAGAAACATCTCGGTGCTCGCCCACGCAGCTGCCGGCGCGGGCTGGTGGGCGGGGCGGCTCGCACGGCGCTGCGCGTGAGCTTATTGGGCCGGGTGGCCCCGGCGTTTCAGTCTGGAGCCGGCCGCGTGAACTGCGTCGCCAGGAACCGGTCCCACATCCCGGCCCCCATCATCCGGCGTTGCGCGATGAGCATCCGTGCCGAAACGGTCACACGGACGCGGATCGGCGCCTGGCCGCGGGTGATCGCCTTCTCGATCGCCTTGGCGACCGCGTCCGGCTCTCCCCCGAACCGCGCGAGCGGGCCCTTGTGGTAGGCCTCGACGGTCATCCTCGCGACGTCCTGGTTAAAGCGGTCGTACACCCCGCCCTGCCCCTCGCCGTTCTGCGCCTGGCCCTCCAGCGACTGGGCGGCGGCCTCCCCGAAGTTCGTCCGGATCAGACCTGGCTGTATCACCGTCACCCCCACCCCGAAGTCCCTCACCTCGAAGCGCAGTGCGTCGCTGATCGCCTCGACGGCGTACTTGGTGGCGTGGTAGAGGCCCGCCCCGGGGAAGGTGAAGTTGGCCCCCATCGAGCTGACGTTCACGATCCGCCCGAAGCGCTGTGCGCGCATGCCGGGGAGCACGAGCTGGCACATCCGGATCAGCCCGAACACGTTCGTCTGGAACTGCCGCTGCACCGCGTCCATCGGGACGCACTCGATCGCCCCGTCCTGCGAGTAGCCGGCGTTGTTGATCAGCACGCCGACGGCACCCTGCTCGGAGACCACGTGCTCCACGCCGGACCGCATCGAGTCCTCGTCGCAGACGTCGAGTGCCAGCGTTCGCGCGCCGAGCTCCCGCAGCGGCTGCAGCGTCGCCTCGTTGCGGGCGCTGGCGTAAACGGTGTGGCCGGCACGCGCGAGCCGTTCGGCGGTGGCACGCCCGATGCCCGTCGAGCAGCCGGTGATCAGCACCGCCTTCGAGGTCTCGGGCATGTCAGGAGCCGGGGGTGGTGTAGCCCGCCAGCTCGAGCCACTCGACGCGTGAGGGAGCCGCCACCCCGCCTTCCTGGAGTGCCCGGCCGAGGCGCTCCTGCATGAACGCCTCCTGGTCGGCCTTCGACTCCCACACCTCGACCACCACCCAGCCGCCGGCCTTGCCCGCAC
>DATJBO010000205.1:0-5673 GCA_035515315.1 Solirubrobacteraceae bacterium | reverse complement strand
CCAGGGGTGGCCGGCGGCGCGCAGCAGGGGCCCGGTCACTCCCAGCGACAGCAGCGTCTCGGCGTCCAACGGGCACGTCCCCCGAAGCCGCTGCAGCACGATCTCGTTGGAGTTGAGGATCGCGCCGTATTCGTCCGCGCGAGCGGGCATGTCCCGCAGGAACCCGCGCAGCCTGGGCTCGAACCCTCGCGGGATGTCCTCGAAGACCCCGCCGACCTGGAAGTAGCGCGTGTGCATCCGCTGTCCGGAGGACATCTCGAACAGGTCGAGGATCAGCTCCCGCTCGCGCAGGCAGTAGAGGAAGATGGAGACCGCGCCGAGGTCGAGCGCGCTCGTTCCCAGCCAGATCAGATGTGAGGCGATGCGGTTCAGCTCGAGGTGGATGACCCGCAGGTACTGGGCCCGGGCCGGCACCTCCACCTCGGCGAGCTCCTCGACGGCCGCGCAGAAGGCCATCGCGTTGAAGTAGTAGGCGAGGTAGTCCATCCGCTCGATCACGGGGATGACCTTCCAGTAGGACTTGTCCTCGGCGGTCTTCTCGATGCCGGTGTGCACGTAGCCGACGATCGGTTTGAGGTCTCGCACGATCTCGCCCTGGAGCGTGACCAGCAGGCGCAGGACCCCGTGTGTGGCGGGGTGGTGGGGCCCGAAGTTGAGTGTCAGCAGCTCTTCGCGGGTCTCCTCGGCGCCGACCTGCGCGATCTGCTCCTCGATCGGCGAGAGCGTGATGCTCTGCTCGCGGCGGCGGTACTCGGACAGCGTGGCGGGGCCGCTGCCCTCGCTAAAGGACGGCCCGCTCACGCGCCGGTGCCGCTCGCGGAGCGCTCGTTGAAGGTGAACGTGACCGGCTCGCCGCCCACGGGGAAGTCGCGTCGCAGCGGATGGCCCTCGTAGTCCTCGGGCATGAGGATGCGCCGCAGGTCGGGGTGACCTCGGAATACGACCCCGAACATGTCGTAGACCTCGCGCTCCTGGTGGTCGGCTGTCGGCCAGCCGGGTCCGTCCTCCCCGTCCGGGTAGACGGAATCGATCTCCGGCTCATCGCCGTGGAGCAGCACCTTCACCGTGATGCGGTCCACGCGGGCCATGTCGAGCAGCTCGTAGACCACGCCCAGTCGCGGCTCGTGCGGATGGTGGTCCACTCCGTGCACGCTGCACAGGAAGCGGTATCCGCGCTCGCGCAGTCGCGCGAGCACCGCCCGGACGCGCTCCGGCTCGATCATCAGGGTGCCGCGCCCGCGGAAGAAGATCGTGTCGGTGACGGGGCTGCCGGTGGCGGCTTGAGGCCCCGCTCCCTCCGCCGCCCGCAGCTCCTGGGCGATGAGCTCGAGGCCGGTGGCGTCAGGCACCCGGCGTGTCTCCCTCCGGCGTGTCTCCCTCCGGCGAAGCGATGTCTGCTGCGCCGGGCGGGCCCCCGTGTGGCTCCGGCAGGATCTCCTCGGTCCCGCGCGCCTGGTAGCGCTCGCGCCAGCCGAGGTCCGGGTCGTCCTGCACCATCTTGCGCAGCTTCAGGATGCCGTGCATCAAGCCCTCCGGCCGCGGGGGGCAGCCGGGCACGTAGACGTCGATCGGCAGGAACTTGTCGGCCGGGACGAGCGCGTAGTTGTTGAACACCCCCATCGAGCTGCAGCAGGCGCCCATCGAGACCGCCCACTTCGGCTCGAGCATCTGGTCGTAGAGCCTGCGGATGATGGGGGCCATCTTGATGGACACGCGGCCCGCAAGGATGATCAGGTCGGCCTGGCGAGGTGAGGCCCTGAACGCCTCGTAGCCGAAGCGCGCGATGTCCATCCGTGGTCCCGCGGCGTGGAACTGCTCCATCGCGCAACACGCAAGCCCGAAGGCGAGCGGGAAGAAGGAGTTCGAGCGCGCCCAGGCGACCGCTTTGTCGAGGCTCGTCGTGAGCACACGTTCGTGAACGTAGCGTTCGAGCTCGTCCCCTTCGAGCTCCGCCGCACGCAGGTGGGCGGGTTGGTTGATGCCGTGGAGCTCGCTCCCGCGCAGCAGCTGGCGCGAGTTGAGCTGGGAGACCAGCAGGCGCCTTTGATCTGCGCCGCCCGCATCCTGCGCCAGCGGCTCGCGTCTCACCTCCAATCCAGTGCCCCCCTCCGCCACACGTAGACGAAAGCGACGAACAGCAGGGCGATGAACACGACCGTCTCCACGAGCGCGTAGCTCCCGAACGCGCGCAGCTCGATCGCGATCGGGTACAGGAAGATCACCTCGATGTCGAAGAGGATGAACAGGATCGCGATCAGGTAGAAGCTGATCCCGAAGCGCAGCCCCCGCTTGACATCGGAGGGGAGCCCGCACTCGTAGGGCTGGTGCTTGTCGGCCACCGCCCGCCGCGGGCCGAGCAACGAGTTCACATACACGAACGTGGCCCCGACCGCCCCGCCGAGAACGAGGAAAACGATCGCCGGGAGATAGCTTCTCAGCACCTCGGGTGTTTATATCACTGCTTGTGGCAGAGTGTTACATAGTGGCAATCGGCTCGAGACCGCCCATTGAATGAGGCCGTTGTCGCCGGTGCGCTGACGGTCGCCGCCCTCAACCTGGCGGCGGCGCTGATCGGCACCTGGGTGTGGACGCGGGGGGACGTACGCGGCCCTGTCGCCCGCGCCTTCTGGGTGGCGCTGCGCATCGGCCAGGGCAGCGTCCTGGCCCTCGCGATCGCCCTCGCATCGCTCGCCGCCGCCGGCCACAACGCCAGCGAAGACCTCTTCTACCTGTACGCGCTGCTGCCGCTGGCGGTGGCGTTCGTGGCCGAGCAGCTGCGCGTGCTGTCAGCGCAGGCGGTCCTCGACCAGCGGGGACTGGAGGGCTCCACCGCGGTGGGGAGGCTGCCCGAGGCGGAGCAGCGGGGGCTGGTCGGGGAAGTGCTCCGGCGCGAGCTGGGGGTGATGACGATCTCGGCCTACGTGGTGGCCGGGCTGGCCCTGCGGGCGGCCTCGACCGCCCACGGATTCTGAGCGGCGCCCAGGGGCGTGGGGCCGGGGCGCCGACGCGGCGCGGCACCGGCGCCGGCGGTGGGCCGCGGGGTCGGCGCGCCCGGCGCGGCAGCGGGCGCCGGTGGATTTCCGGCCACCGGCGCCAGCGGCTTTCCGGGGCCCCGGCGGTCGATATATTCCCCGCGCATGAAGCTCGCCGTGACCACGGTCCTGCTGGTGTGCGCCACGGCGCTGTCGGCCTGCGGATTCCAGGGCGTCCAGCTGAAGAAGAGCAACCCCGACTACGAGGGTGCCGTGCTCTTCCGCGAACACTGCTCGGGCTGCCACACGCTGTCGGCGGCGGGGGCGCAGGGCTCCGCCACCAGCATCAACAACCGCGTCAAGACGAGCGGGCCGAACTTCAACATCCGCAAGGAGAAGGTCGAACAGGTGCTCTACGCGCTGCGCAACGGCGGCTTCTCCGGGGCGATCATGCCGCAGAACATCGTCGTCGGCGACCAGGCGCAGGCGGTGGCCGAATTCCTCGCGAAGTACTCCGGCCGCGACGCCCAGCACGTCCCGGCGACGGAAATCACGCTGTCGGACAAGTAGGCCGCGCTCGCGTCTGTAGCGGCGTGCTCGACCTCAAGCGCATCCGCGAGCACCCCGACGACGTCCGGGCTGCGCTCGCCCGCCGCGGCGAGGGCGCCGTCGAGGGGCTCGACGAGGTGATCCGCCTGGACGCCGACAGGCGCGCGCTGCTGCCCGAGCTGGAGGGCCTGCGGGCCGAGCAGAACGAGGCCAACGCGCGCATCCGCGCGGCCACCGAGCCCGGCGAGCGCGAGCGCGAGATCGAGGCGATGCGGACGGTGGCCGCCCGCGTGAAGGGACTCGAGCAGCGGCTCGCGGGGGTGGAAGAGGCGCTGCACGCGGCGCTGTCCCCGCTGCCCAACCTGCCCGACCCGATGGCCGCGCCGGGACCGGAGGACGAGCTCGTGCGCGAGGTCGGCGCCCCGCGCGAGCTCGGCTTTCCGCCGCGGGACCACCTCGAGCTGGCGGGCGGCCTGATCGACATGGAGCGCGCCGCCAAGCTGTCGGGTGCTCGCTTCGCCTACCTGCGCGGGGCGCTCGTGGTGCTCGAGCTCGCGCTCGTGCGCTGGGCCCTGGAGACGCTCGCCGGCCACGGCTTCGAACCGGTGATCCCACCGGTGCTGGTACGCGAACGCGCGCTGTTCGGCACCGGCTTCCTGCCAGACACCGAGCAGCAGATCTACACGCTCCCGGAGGACGAGCTGTACCTCGTCGGGACCTCCGAGGTCGCCCTCGCCTCGCTGCACGACGGCGAGATCCTCGACGGCGGGAGCCTGCCGCTCCGTTACGCGGGCTTCTCCCCCTGCTTCCGCCGCGAGGCCGGCGCGGCGGGAAAGGACACGCGGGGGATCTTCCGCGTCCACCAGTTCGACAAGGTCGAGATGTTCAGCTTCGTGGATCCAGCGGACTCGCCCGCCGAGCACGAGCGGATCCTCGCGATCGAGGAGGAGATCCTGCTGGCGCTCGAGCTGCCCTACCGGGTGACGAACATCGCGGTGGGGGAGCTTGGCAACTCGGCCGCCAAGAAGTACGACTGCGAGGTGTGGCTGCCCAGCCAGGAGCGTTACCGGGAGCTGACCTCGTGCTCGAACACCACCGACTACCAGGCCCGCCGCCTGAACATCCGGGCGCGCCGCGAGCGCCCCGGTTCCGGGCGCTCGCTCGAGACGGTGCACACGCTCAACGGCACCGCCGTGGCCGTCGGCCGCACCATCCTCGCGCTGCTCGAGAACGGCCAGCAGCAGGACGGCTCCGTGCAGCTGCCCGCGGCGCTCGCGCCGTTCGGAGCGCCGGCGCGGATCGGAGCCGTGTCCGGCTAGGAGCGGATCGACGCCGCGGCTAGGAGCGGACGTGGATCACGAGCGAGCGCGTGATGCCGTGCGCCGCCGTGAGCGTCAGCCGGTAGGTGCCGGGCGCCAGCGGGCCGGTGGCGAGCCTGCCGCTGTTGCGGCCGGGCTTGGCCGAGATCGTCGCGCTGCGGTGCAGCGCGTGCCAGCGCACCCGCCGGTGGCTCGTGACCCGGCGCGAGAGCGTCACGCGGACATGCACGGTGGCACTCGCCGTGAACGAGAACGCGAGCTGGTCCAGGTGGTGGCGGGTGGCCGCGGCCACGGTCGCCGCCGTGAACGACAGTCCCGAGATCGCGCCGCCTGCTGCGGCCGGCTGCCCTTCTTCGCCGGCTTCGCCTTCGCCTTCTTCGAGGCCCGGCGGGACGCCGACGGAAGCTTGCCCGGCGCCCGGCGGGGATCCTCCGCCCGGCGGAGGCGAGGACCCGCCGCCCGGGGGTGACCCACCGGAGCCGCCGCCCGGCCCTTCCGAGTGGGGGGCTTCTTCTTTGCCGCCCGGCGTGGCCGGCTGGAAGTCGGTGACGCCGTCGGGGGTCCCGACGCCGGTGGGACCGTCGTAGCCTTTGGCGGCCAGGCAGATGAGCTCGCCCGCGCAACTCGTCGCCTCTTCTTTGGCGGTGCATTTGGACTGCCCTTTTTCGGTGAAGCCTTTGCTGCACGCCCCGTTGGAGCCGACCGTCACGTCGTGCAGCGCTTCCGGCGTGGCGAGCGCGTCCGCGTACAGCGTGGCGGCGGGATAGGAGACGCCGCTGCCACCGCCGCCGAGGGCGAACACCGCGGCCACCAGCGGGGAGGCCAGGCTGGTG
>DATJBO010000204.1:0-8700 GCA_035515315.1 Solirubrobacteraceae bacterium | reverse complement strand
GCCTATCGCCTGCACCAGCGCCAAGTGGTACTGGGTGTTGGCTTCGACCGGGTTGGCCGTCGGGGAGATCGGCACGCGTCCGATTCCCACGACGCTGATCGTCTCGATCGTCTGGAGCTGAGTAACTTCCGCGCCCGCCGTGGGCGCTGCAACCAGCAGCGAAACGGTGAACAGCGCGGCCAAGAAGCTCTTCACGAGCTCCCCCTTTCTCTTCGGTGGCGGACCACCATACCCCTGCCCGGATCCGGGCCCCCGCAACCCCCATCGGAGCAGCGGGGGGAGCGTCGCTCCGCGGCTGGCGGCTACAGTTGAGGCCCATGAGCGAGACCCAAGCCCTGGAGAGAGACGCAGTCGAGACCGATCAGGCGGCACGGGAGGCCACCGGCGCCCACCCCTACGGCCGCTACCTCGAGGAGTTCGAAGTGGGCGACGTGTACAAGCACTGGCCCGCCAAGACGGTCACCGAGGCCGACGACCACCTGTTCTGCCTGCTGACCATGAACCACCACCCCCTGCACATCAACGACGTGTACGCCCGCGCCTCCCAGCAGGGTCGGAACGTCGTCGTGGGCCCCCTCGTGTACTCGCTCGCGCTCGGCATGTCGGTCAGTGATGTCAGCGGCAAGGCGATCGCCAACCTCGCCACCGAAGAGCTCAAGCACCCGGCCCCCGTGTTCCACGGGGACACGCTGTTCTGCGAGTCGGAGGTGCTCGAGAAGCGCGAGTCGCAGTCCAAGCCCGACCGCGGGACCGTGAAGGTCCACACCCGCGTCCTCAACCAGGACGGGGTCCTGGTGGCCGAGTTCAAGCGCCTCGTGCTGGTGCCGCGCCGCAACCCCGGCACCGCCTCCAGCGACGGCTCCGCCTGACCCGGGCACCGGGCCTCGAGCGAAGGCTTCGCCTGACCTTCCGGCCTGCGGCGACGGCTCCGCCTGACCCGGGTACCGGGCCTCCAGCGAAGGCTTCGCCTGACCTTCCGGCCTGCGGCGACGGCTCCGCCTGATGACTGCGGGCCGTCACGGATGGGATCTGCGGCTATCCCGCTGGGTCGTCGCTCGGTCCTGCGATAGGCTTTTGTCCATCGCCCCTGATGGGCGTTTTTTTGGTTGCGGCGGGTAACGAGCATCCGCCGGCGGCGCCCACAGCGAGGCGCCGGTGACGAAAGCGAACTACAGGAGCCGCCCGCCGCGATGAGCACCACCCTTCCCGCTCCAACCAAGCACGAGCGTCTGCTGGCGTGGGTCGCGGAGATGGTGGCCCTCACCGAACCTGAGGAGATCCGCTGGTGCGACGGGTCGGCCGAGGAGTACGAGCAGCTGTGCGCCGAGCTCGTCGAGGCCGGCACCTTCGAGCGCCTGTCCGACGCCAAGCGCCCCAACTCCTACCTCGCCGTGTCCGACCCGGGTGACGTGGCGAGGGTCGAGGACCGGACGTTCATCTGCACGGCCACCGAGGAGGAAGCCGGTCCCACCAACAACTGGCGGGAGCCCAGCGAGATGCGGGAGGCCCTGACCGAGCTGTTCGCGGGCTCGATGCGCGGCCGCACGATGTACGTGGTGCCCTTCTGCATGGGCCCCCTCGGGTCGGACAAGAGCCACGTCGGCGTACAGCTCACCGACTCGACCTACGTGGCGGTGTCGATGCGGATCATGACCCGCATGGGTCAGGGCGCGCTCGATGCGCTCGGGGCCGGCGGGCAGTTCGTGCCGTGCCTGCACTCAGTCGGCATGCCCCTCGGCGAGGGCGTCCAGGACGTGCCGTGGCCCTGCAACGCCGAGAACAAGTACATCGTCCACTTCCCGGCGACCCGCGAGATCTGGTCCTACGGCTCCGGCTACGGCGGCAACGCCCTGTTGGGCAAGAAGTGCTTCGCGCTGCGGATCGCCTCGGTGATGGCCCGCGACGAGGGCTGGATGGCCGAGCACATGCTGATCCTCAAGCTGACCTCGCCGGAGGGGGAGGTCAAGTACGTGACCGGCGCCTTCCCCAGCGCCTGCGGCAAGACGAACCTGGCGATGATGATCCCCACGCTCGAGGGGTGGAAGGTCGAGACGATCGGCGACGACATCGCCTGGATGAAGTTCGGCGAGGACGGGCGCCTGTACGCGATCAACCCCGAGGCGGGGTTCTTCGGCGTGGCCCCGGGGACGAGCGAGAAGACCAATCCGAACGCGATCAAGATGGTCTCCCACGACACGATCTTCACCAACTGCGCGAAGACCGACGACGGCGACGTCTGGTGGGAGGGCCTCACCCAGGAGCCCCCGGCGCACCTGACCGACTGGCACCGCAAGGACTGGACCCCGGCGTCCGAGTCGACGGCGGCCCATCCCAACGCCCGCTTCACGGTCCGCGCCGATCAGACGCCCGCGATCGCGCCCGAGTGGCAGGACCCGGCGGGCGTGCCGATCGACGCGATGCTGTTCGGGGGCCGCCGCTCGACGGTGGTGCCGCTCGTGACCGAGGCCTTCGACTGGGAGCACGGCGTGTTCCTCGGCTCTGTGATGGGCTCCGAGAAGACCGCCGCGGCCGCCGGCACGGTGGGCGAGCTGCGGTTCGACCCCTTCGCGATGCTCCCGTTCCTCGGCTACAGCATGTCCGACTACTTCGGCCACTGGCTGAAGATCGGGCGCACCTCCGGGGCCAAGCTCCCGAAGATCTTCTACGTCAACTGGTTCCGCAAGGACGCCGACGGCCGCTTCCTGTGGCCGGGCTTCGGCGAGAACTCGCGGGTGCTCGCCTGGGTGTTCGCCCGCTGCGCCGGGCACGGAGCGGCCCACGAGACCCCGATCGGCCTGATCCCCCCGGTGGGGGAGGAGGGCATCGACACCCGCGGCCTGGACGTCACCGACGAGCACATCACCGAGCTGCTGCGCGTGGACAGCGCCGAATGGCACGCCCAGCTGCCCCAGTTCCACGAGCATTACGCCCGGTTCGAGAACCTCCCCGACGAGCTGCACGCCCAGCTGCGCGCGCTCGAGCAGCGGCTCGGCTAGCAGCTCGCGCTAGTCGTGGCCGTGGGCTTCGCTCGCGGCCGCCGGCGGACGCGACTCCTCCGCCAGCGAGGTGATCGTCAGCGA
This sequence comes from Solirubrobacteraceae bacterium, assembly GCA_035515315.1. Lineage (GTDB taxonomy): Bacteria > Actinomycetota > Thermoleophilia > Solirubrobacterales > Solirubrobacteraceae > Palsa-744. The sequence continues at coordinate 5,620 of DATJBO010000204.1, read as the reverse complement.
TCCCCTCGCCGCCGACTCGAGGACCTCCGTGGCCTCTTCGAGCGAGCGGGCGTACAGCTCGACCAGCAGGTGGACGATGATCCGCGAGTCGTCCTCGTGCTTGTGGAAGCGCACGTGGGTGAAGAACTCCCGCACGCCGTGGTCCCCGAAGGCGGCGTAGGAGAGGGCGTCGCCGGCCTCGGGCCCCGAGCAGCTCTCGACGTCGTCGGCGTCCACCGCCACGGTGCACGACGCCACCCACGGAGTCCCCGCGATCATCCTTTCCCAGCGGTCTTCCACGGGCTCCACGCGGCCGTTGTTGAAGCCGAGGTGGGGTTGGTCGTGCATGCACTCCAGGCACTGCACCACCGCCTCCTGGAGCTCGTCCACGACTTCGGCCCGCTCGCCCGTGTCGGGGTCGATCTTATGGATGCCCTCGTAGTGGACCTGGACCTCCAGGTCCCGCGACCAGCAGCGATAGCAGCGCAGCCAGCTGCGCGCGCTGGTCTCGGCCATCGAGCCCTCCATGCCGACCATTGTATTCCCGCCACCGCTCGCGCCCTCGGCGCGCGCGTCAGCCGAATGTGAACGCGTAGCCGGTGACGCCGTCGGCCAAGCGCAGGCCGAGATGGTGGCGCTCGTCGCCGCGGAGCGCCACCAGCCAGTACAGTCGCTGGCGGCGAACGGTCGCCGCGCCCCCGTGGACGTCGGCGCCCGCGTCGGCCGCGGAGATCGGATGTCCGTCGAGCAGCACCCTGACCGGGAGGGGGCGTCCCCCGGGGGAGCTCAGCACGAGGTACACGTCCTTGGCCTCGAAGTCCAGGTCGATGCCGGCGTTCGAGACGGCCTGTGCGGGCTGGCCGCCGATCCGCCAGGTGCCGCTGTAGGCGAACGTGTTCAGCGCCGGCGGCCCCGCGCGGGGCGGCCCGTAGTCGTGCAGGCCCCCGAACGGCCCCTGCTGCCAGCCTTCGGCGCGGTCGGTGCCGAGGTAGGTCTCGGGCGTGGCCAGGTTGGACGGCACGATCACCCCCGTGGCGTGGCTGCGGGCGCCGACCCGGGCTCCCGCCGCCGCCAGCAGCGCCCGGATCGCGGTTTCGGTCTTGTCGTAGTCGCCCTCGCCGAAGCTCGCGTAGCGCACCTGGCCGTGGGCGTCGATCAGGTAATCGGCCGGCCAGTACTCGTTCCCGTACGCGTTCCACGTGCCCATTTCGTTGTCCTGGACGACCGGGTAGCCGATCCCGAACTGGCGGATCGCGCTCTGCACGTTGCCCGCGTCGCGCTCGAAGGAGAACTCGGGGGTCTCCACGCCGACGATCGTCAGGCCGTCATGCCGGTAGGCGGCATCCCACGCCCTCAGGTAGGGCAGCGTGCGGATGCAGTTGATGCACGTGTAGGTCCAGAAGTCGACCAGCACGACCCTCCCCCGCAGCGAGGCGAGCGTCAGCGGCCGTCCCCGAGGGGTGTTGAACCACCGCTCGGTGTCGGTGAACTCGGGGGCCGCCCCGGCGTTCGGCAGGGACCGCGCGTCGGCCAGCAGCGTGGCCTGGCTCGCGGACGGGCCGGCGGCCGTCAGCTTCGTCGCCGAGCCGCTCCCCCCGCACGACGAGGACCCGTTGGCCGGGGCGAAGCGGGCGCGCCGACCCGTGATCTCATGCAGCCGGCCGGTCACCGTGGGCGAGCACTCCAGGCCCGCCGCCAGGTTGACGTTGGGGATGTGCTGGGCGACGAACTGGTCGAAGTTCACGTCGAGGCTCGTCGCCAGCAGCACCCCTGTGGCGATCATCACCGCCCCCAGAGCGCGTTGCAGCGCGGGCCCGCGTCCCGCGCGGCGCACGTGCTCGAACACCTTCCTGCCGCCGAGCGCGAGCGCCAGCAGCACGGCGCCCGACCCGGCCGCGTATGCCAGCGCCAGCGTCACCGTCCGGCCGGTGGCGGCGCTCACGGAGATCACCGCCGCCAGGATCGGCGAGGCGCAGGGCGTGTACACGAACCCGAGCGCGCCGCCCACCAGCAGCCCCGAGCGGAAGCCGTCGCCCCGCGAGCGGGGGCCGAACCGCGCCAGCCGCGACAGCGGAGCCTCGATGCGGGCCGACAGGGCCGGCGCCAGCAGGCTCACGCCGAACACCAGCAACACCGCGATCGAAAGATCACGCAGCGGGTCGCTGCCGAGGCCGATCCCGCCGACCACGTCCGCGAGTCCCACGATCGTGACGGTGAGGGTCACCGACAGCCCGATCACGATCCCCAGCGGCCGGCGGCGCCCGCCCACCCCGCTCGCGGACAGCAGGGCCGGCAGCACGGGCAGCACGCACGGCGACAGGGCCGTACCGGCCCCCGCGAGCGTCGCGAACACCAAGAGCACGATCATCTGATGTCGCCTTCAGTCTTGCGCGGCCCCGCCGCGTTACGCGCCGGGCGGCGTGCGCATAACCGCGGGCGGCGTGCGCATAACCGCCGGCGGCGGGCGCATCACCGCCGGGCGGCGTCAGCCGCCGTGCAAGCCGTCCATCGAGCGGCAGTCGTGCGCTACGCGGCCACCGCGTGGAGCGCGGCGTCGAAGTCGCTCCCCGGGATCGGCCCGATGCACGGCGAGACGGCGCCGGCGGCGCGATACCGCTCGACCCCGGCGCGCACGTCCTCGGCCGAGCCAACGGCGAGGAGGTCTTCGAGGAAGGGGTCCGAGATCGCGTCCTGCATCGCCTGCGGATCTCCGCCGGCCGCGTCGAAGGCCTCGATGTCCGCGGTGAAGCCGCTGCGCCCGATCATCGCCCGGTAGAACGGCAGCGAGAAGTAGGTCAGCAGGTCGCGGCGCATCGCCTCGTAGGCGGGTCCGCGGTCATCGGTGACGGCGCTCGGCACGGCGGCGACGATGTCCACCGCGGCGGGGTCCCGCCCGGCCCGGCGGCTGCCCTCGGCCAGCTCCGGCACGACCACCTGCTCGATGTAGCCGGGGTTGCACAGCCACAGGATCACGCCGTCGGCGATCTCCCCGGCGAGGCGCAGCATGGTGGGGGAGAGGGCGGCGATGTAGATCGGCAGCTCGCTGCGGACGGGGACGCCGTGCAGGTGGAAGCTCGTGCTCCACTTGTCCCCCCGGGGCGGGTCCTCGCCCGCCAGGATCGCGCGCAGGATCGCCACATACTCCCGCATCTCGGCTGCGGGCCGGTCGATCGTCTGGCCGTGCCAGGCCTCCACCACCGGGCGGTGCGAGACGCCGAGGCCGAGCCGCATGCGCCCTCCGGAGAGCTCGTCGACGGTCACGGCGGTCTGGGCCATGGTGGCGGGGGTGCGCGAGTAGATAGGCACCACGCCGCTGCCGAGCTTGATCTCCCTGCTCGACATGGCGTAGGCCGCGAGCACCGTCAGCGAGTCGCGCCCGGCGGTGTGGGTCGTGTACACGGCCTCGTAGCCGAGCGAGTCGGCCAGTTCCACCCGCTCGAGCGCCTGGCTCAACGAGCGCCCGGTCGAGATGAAGCACCCGGTCGCCATGCGGGGGCTGAGGATATGTGAGAGGGGCGGCAGGCGTGCAACGACCGGGGGACGGCCGGTGCGGTCGCCGGGGGGATGGCCGGTGCGGTCGCCGGGGGGAGGGCCGGCGCGGTCGCCGGGGGGATGGCCGGTGCGGTCGCCGCGGGGCCCGGTCAGCCGGCGAGGGTGCGCTCGAGCGCGGCGATCAGCGAGGGGACCTCGGCGCCCGGGTCCTCGGCGGCCAGCAGCCGCTCGGCCTGTGCGCGGCCGCCGATGCCGCGCAATCCACGCTCGCCGTGCTCGGCGAGGAACTCCCGCAGGGCGCGGGTGCGGCGGGCGCGGGTCCGGCGGGCCGCGACGTCCACGCTCTCGCGATGCTGCTCGAGCACGTCCAACAGCTCCCCGATCCCACTGCTCGGGGGCACCGAGGAGATGGCCAGCACCGGCGTGGAGCGGGCGCCGAGCGAGCGCAGCGCGGCGGCCAGGTCGCGGCGGGTGGCGGTCGCGAGCCGCCCGAGGTCGGCCTTGGTCACCACGAGCACGTCCGGGACCTCCATGATCCCCGACTTCAAGAACTGCAGGGCGTCGCCGGCCCCGGGCTGGACGACCACCACGACCGTGTCGGCGGCCTCGGCCACGTCGGTCTCGGCCTGCCCCACGCCGACGGTCTCGATCACGACCACGTCGAAGGCCACGGCGAGCGCCTCGGCGGCGGCGGCGGTCGAGCGGGCCAGGCCGCCGAGCCGCTCCCCGGCGGCGCTCGAGCGGATCAGCACCCCCTCGTCGCCGGCGTCGAAGTCGATCCGCGCGCGGTCCCCCAGCAGCGACCCCCCGGAACGCCGGGAGCTGGGGTCCACGGCCAGCAGGGCGACGGTGCGCCGACGCGCCCGCCACCCCGCCAGGAGCGCCGAGAGCATCGTCGACTTGCCCGCCCCAGGTGGGCCGGTGACGCCGATCACGTGCCCCGGCGCCTCTTCTCCGAGCGCCCCGGGGGCGAGCGCGGAAAGCAGCGACTCCGCCTCGCGGCGGTCCTCCGCTGCGTTGCTCTCCAGCAGGTTCAGCGCCGCGGGCGCCGCATCGAGGTCACGCGCGCGCAGGCGCGCGGCGAGCGCCGCGCCGTCTGGGCTCACGCGGGGGCGCTGCCGGCGGCGAGCGCGGGGCGCTCGGCTTCCGCGGCCAGGAGCGCCACGATCTCGCGCATGATGCGCGTGATGTCGAAGTCCTTCGGCGTGTAGACGGCGGCGGCGCCGGCCTCCCGCAGGTCGGGCACGTCCTGCTCGGGGATGATGCCCCCGACGATCACCGGAGCCTGGACGCCGCGGTCGCGCAGCGCCTCCATCACCGCCGGGATCAGCTCGCGGTGCGAGCCGGACAGGATCGACAGGCCGATCACGTGCACCCCCTCCTGCAGGGCGGAGGCGGCGATCTGGGCGGGCGTCAGGCGGATCCCGTCGTAGACCACGTCCATGCCGGCGTCGCGGGCCCGCAGCGCCACCTGCTCGGCGCCGTTGGAGTGCCCGTCGAGGCCGGGCTTGCCGACCAGCATCTTGGGCCGCCTGCCGAGCTGCTCCTGCAGGCGCTCGACCTCGGCACGCAGCTCGGCGAGCTCCCCGTTGGAGCTCCCGGCGGTTGCCTCCCCGACGCCCGTGGGCGCCCGGTAGCTGCCGAACACCCCGCGCAGCGTCCCGGCCCACTCCCCGGTCGTCACGCCCGCCCGCGCGGCGGCGATCGTGGGGACCATCAGGTTGACCGCGCCGGTCTCGTCGCGGGCGGCCTCGGCCAGCTGCTCCAGCGCCTCGCGCACGGCACCCTCGTCGCGGCCCGAGCGCCACGCTCGCAGCGCCTCGATCTGCTCGGCTTCGAGCGCCGGATCGACGACCAGGATGCCGCCCTCCGCGTCGGCTGTGAGCGGCGACTGCTCGGTCTCCTCGAAGCGGTTCTGGCCGACCACGACCTGCTCGCCGCCCTCGATCCGCCGCAGCCGCTCGCGGTGGGAGTCCACCAGCGCCGCCTTCATGTACGGGACGGCCTCGACGGCCCCGCCATGCTGGGCGACCACGTCCATCTCGGCGCGGGCTCCCTCGAGCAACTCCTGCACCAGCGCGTCCATCACCTTCGAGCCCTCGAAGATGTCCCCGTACTCGAGGATGTCGGTCTCGTAGGCCAGCACCTG
>DATJBO010000203.1:0-13933 GCA_035515315.1 Solirubrobacteraceae bacterium | reverse complement strand
GTCACCCTCCCGCCGGCGAACTCCAGGCGGATGCCCCTGACCAGGTTGCCGTACCGGTACAGCGGCTGGTCGCAGTGGATCCAGCCCTCGGTGCCGCGCCAGTCCGGGCTGGTGAAGATCTCGAAGCTGGGGATGTTGCGCCCGCGGCCTCCGAGCCAGCGGCGCCCCTCCCCCAGCTCGACCTTCAGATCGATGTCTGGCCCGGTGACGTGCACCTGCTCGATCTGCAGCTCGTCGAGCCGCGCGCGGGTGCGCTCCAGGCGCTCGCCGACCTCCCGCCAGCGGGCGAGCGGGTCCTCGCTGTCGAGGAAGCAGGCGTCGATGATCTGCTCCCAGTACTGCTCGAGCTCGAGTCCGGCCTCGGCCGCCATCTGCGCCGTCCCGTACAGGCCGAGCGTCCACGTGAAGCGGCCTTCGTTCTCCTTTTCGCCGCGCCAGTCGAGCAGCCGGCGCATCGCCTCCCCGCGGCGCATGATCAGCGCCGGGTCCACGGAGTCGAGCGCGCGCGGGTCGGTGGTCGCGATCACCGAGACCTGGTGGTCCATTTCATCGACCAGTCCGCGGATGTAGCGGGCTGGGAAGTGCCCGATCTGGTCCTCGCCGGCGAGCTCGAAGAAGTCGCGGTCGAGGTTCGCGGCGGCGTCCTCGTCCGGCTTGTAGGCGCCCAGCACGTGGCCCCCGGCGCGCCACACCGCGCGGTTGAGCTCGACGTACAGGGCGCGAGCGCATTCCGGGGCGACGATCCGCACGACATCCCCCCGTTCGATCCCGCTCCCGCCGCCGAGCGCGTAGTCCACGAGCACCCGGGCGTATCGCTCGAGCACCTCCTGGGGCGGCGTGTACGGCACCGCGACACCTTATCTAGGCGTGCCTACGCGTCGAACAGCGCCTGCACGGACATCTGGTCGCGCAGGGACCCCGCCGTGGGCGCCGCGCGGCGCGCGCCGCCGGGCGGGCGATCGCCGTCACCCCCGTCGCCGGATCGCCCCGGTGGTGGCTCGCGCGCCCCCGGCCGGGTCGTGGCGAACAGCCGCCGGACCTCGGCGCTCAGGTAGCGGGAGGCCTGGCCCAGGCCGTGGGCGTCGTCGCTGCCGTGGGGGCGGTGGTGGAAGATTGCCGGCACGTACACGTGCAGGCGCCTGCGCGCGCGCGTGAGGGCGACGTAGAACAGGCGTCGCTCCTCGGCGATGCCCTCCTGCGAGGAGGTGCTCATGTCGGCCGGGAAGTTGCCGTCGTAGGCGCTGATCACGTGCACGGCCTCCCACTCCAGGCCCTTGGCCGAATGCACCGTGCTGAGCACCAGGTAGTCCTCGTCGAGGTGGGGCCTGCCGGCGAGCGCCGCGCTCGACGACGGCGGGTCGATCGCCAGCTCCGCCACGAACTGGCGCAGCTCGGGTGCCGCCCGCGCCGCCGCGGCGAGCCCGTCGAGGTCCCCCACGCGAATCGCGCCGTCGTGGTAGCGCAGGCGGACCAGCGGGGCGATCGCCTCGCACAGCCCCTCCACGCGGGTGGCCGTGCTGCGCGGCGCCTGCGCTCGCGCCTGGCGCAGGGCGGCGAACAGGCGCGCCGCGTGGGCCCGGGAGCCCTCGGGCACCTGCCGGCACCCCGCCCGCCAGTCCTCCTCGCCGCCGGCGCCGTGCCGGCGCAGCGCCTGCAGGATCCCCCTCGCACGCGCCGGGCCGACCCCGTCCAGCAGCTGCAGCACACGGAACCACGCGAGCTCGTCGGCCGGGTTGTCCACCAGCCGCAGCAGCGCGAGCAGGTCCTTGACGTGGGCCGCGTCGATGTAGCGCAGGCCGCCGTACTTGACGAACGGGATGCCGCGTCGCGCCAGCTCGAGCTCCAACAGCGCGGAGTCGTGGCCCGTCCTGAACAGGACCGCCTGGGCGCGCAGCTCGATCGCCTCCTCGCGCGCGGCCAGCACCCGCTCGCACACCTCCCGCGCCTGCTCGCCCTCGTCGTGGGGGAAGACGAGCTCCGGGCGCATGCCCCCTCGCCGATCGCTCCACAGGCGCCGGGGAAAGGCGCCGGTGTCCTGGGCCGAGACGCCGTTGGCGACGTCGAGTATCCCCTGTGTGGAGCGGTAGTTGCGCTCGAGCAGCACCGTGTGGGCGTCGGGGAACACCCGCGGGAACTCGAGGATGTGAGCCGCGCTCGCGGCGCGGAAGCCGTAGATCGCCTGGAAGTCGTCGCCGACGACGCTCAGGCCTCGGCCTCGGCCCCGGCGCGCCAGCGCCTCGACGATCTCGACCTGGAGCGCGTTGACGTCCTGGTACTCGTCCACGAGCACGTGCTCGAAGCACCCCGCGATCGCCGAGCCGGTGCGCTCGTCGCGCATCAGGACGCGCCAACCGAGCAGCAGGTCGTCGAGGTCGAGCAGCCCGAGCTCGCGCTTGCGCGCGCCGTAGGCGGCGAACACCTCCGCCAACGCGCCGGCGTGCTCCTCGCACCACGGGAAGCACCTCGTGAGCGTCTCGCGCAGCGGCTGCTGGGCGTTGACCACGCGCGAGTGGATGTCGAGCATCGTGCTCGCACGCGGCACGCGCCGGGAGCTGCCGGCGTACCCGTGCTCGGTGCGCAACAGGTCCATCAGGTCCGCGGCGTCGCCCGCGTCGAGCACGCTGAAGCCCCCGCCCAGCCCGAGCTCGCCCGCGTGCAGGCGCACGAACCTGTGCGCGAGCGAGTGGAACGTGCCGCCCACGATCGCGCCGGCGCCCGCGGACCGGGAGCCCGCCTGGCTGCGCGCCCGGCCGACCAGCTCGCGCGCCGCCCGCCGCGTGAAGGTGACCAGCAACAGCCGCTCGGGAGCGATTCCCTCGGACAGCAGCCATGCGGCTCGGCCGCACAGCGTGGTCGTCTTGCCGGTGCCGGCACCGGCAAGGATCAGCAGCGTCCTACCCGTGTAGGTGGCGGCCTCGCGCTGGCGATCGTTGAGGCCCTCCAGCAGCCGCTGCGTCGGATGTGCGGGTGTGGTCACGGCGACGGTCACGGTCAGCCGAGGCTAGGACAGGCCCCGGACCTCGTGACAGCGTTCGTGCAGCGGGCCTCTCAGCGCGGGTGATGAGAGGATCTGTGGATCGCCGTGGACGACCGGGACAGGCACGACAGGCGCGCACGCGTGACCGTGTTCGCGCCCAACCTCGCGCTCTCGGTGACGCTCGAGCGGGAGGGGAGCGAGCGCGAGCGGGTTCACTTCCATCCGGCCGGACAGGGTGTGTGGGTCGCGCGCATGGCGGGCGAGGTCGGGGCCCTGCCGGTGCTCTGCGGCCTGATCGGCGGCGAGTCGGGAACGCTGCTGGAGGCGCTGCTGGCGCGGCTGGACGCCGAACTCCAGCTCGTCCCGGCGACCTCCGCGAGCGCCTGCTATGTGACCGACCGGCGCGAGGGGGAGCGCCGGGTGCTGTCGTGCGTGCTCGGCGACCCGCCCTCCCGCCACGAGCTCGACGAGCTGTTCTCCCTGACCTGCGTGGAGGCGCTCGCCGGTGGCTGGCTGGTCGTCACCAACCCGCTGCCCGCCGACGCGCTGCCGATCGAGCTGTACGGGGACATCCTGCGCGACGTCCGCGGGGCGGGTTGCCGGACGCTCGTCGACCTCTCCTCGCCGCGCTTGGACTCGGCTCTGCGGGGCGAGCCGGATCTCGTGAAACTCAACGACTGGGAGCTGGCCGAGTTCGTGCGGGGGCCGGTCTCGGCGCCTGCGGAGCTGCGGGCCGCGGCCGAGCGGCTGCTCGAGCAGGGAGCGAAGGCGGCCGTCGTCACCCGCGGCGAGCAGCCCGCGCTGGTGGTCACCGCGGACCGCGCCTGGTGGTTGACGCCGCCGCTGCTGCGGAGCGGGTTTCGCGAGGGTTGCGGCGATGCGATGTTGGGGGCCCTGGCGGGCAGCTGGGCGCAGGGCGAGAGCTTCGAGGAGGCACTTCGGGTCGGGGCCGCGGCGGGCGCCGCGAACTACCTGCGACGGGGCCTTGCGAGCAGCTCCCGGGCGGTGATCGAGCGTTTGCGGGGGGCGGTCGCCCTGGAGCCGGCCTAGGGACGTTCGGGGACCGGCTCCCCGCGCAGGACCGCCGCCGGCGCCTGCTCTCTGGACCACCGCAGCTGCTCGCCGCTCACCGCGCCCGCGAGCCACCGGAAGCCGGCCGCGAGGCGCAGCGGGCGCCCGGCCCGGGAGGAGTGGGAGTCGCTGCCCAGCACGTGCACGAGCCCGTCGCGCGCGAGTGTGCTCACGGGCCCGTCGGGTGGGCTGTCGGCGAGGAACTGGGCGGTCCACTGGATCAGGGCGCCCGCGCCGGCGAGGGCTTCGAGCCGCTCTCGCAGGTCGGCTCCCGCGTGGCGCTCGGGATGCGCAAGGACGGCTCGCGTGCCGCTCGCCGAGAGCCGCTCGACCAGCTCCTGCAGCTCGTCGCCGAGCGGGCCCGGGGCGGGCTCCAGGAGGACCCATCCGCCGGCCGCGCCGTAGGCCGCGAGCTGCAGCGCGGCATCGTCGAGGTGTTCGGCGCTGGCCTGTGCGAGCTCCGCCGCGGGCACGATCCGCACGTCGACCCCACGCTCGTGCAGCGCCCGCTGCAGGGCCGCCGCGCGCTCGGGGACCTCCTCGAGCCGGACGTCGTGGTCCGCCCTGATGTGCGGGGTCGCGCAGACCACCTCGATGCCGTCCTGGACGGCTTGCCGCGCCATCGCGACGCTGTCCTCGAGGTCGACGGCGCCGTCGTCGAGCCCCGGGAGCACGTGGCTGTGCAGGTCGATCAAGGGCGCGACTGCGCGAGCGGTTCGACGTAGCGCATGAACGGGTCGATCGACAGCGGCGCTCCGGTCGCACTTTCGACGAGCTCGGTCGTGTCCAGGCGGCGGCCGTGGCGGTGCACGCGCTCTCCGAGCCACGTCTTGATCGCGTCCACCTCGCCGCGACGCAGGTCCTCATCGCGAGGGCCCAGCTCGCGCTCGAGCGCCTCCCACAGCTGCGCGGCGATCAGGCATCCGAGCGCGTAGCTGGGGAAGTAGCCGAAGGTTCCGGCGCCCCAGTGGACGTCCTGCAGGGAGCCCAGCGCGTCGGAGGGGACCTCCAGTCCGAGCAGCCGGCGCACGCCTTCGCTCCACGCGCCCGGCAGGTCCGCAACCGCGAGCCCGCCCTCGATCAGGGCGAGCTCGAGCTCGAAGCGCAGGATGATGTGCAGCGGGTAGGTCAGCGCGTCGGCCGTCACGCGGATCAGCGAGCGTTTCACTCCGACCATCGTCGCGTGCAGCTCCTCGGCGGCGATCGAGAAGCCCGCGGCGGCCAGCTCGCCCGCCAACAGCTCGGCGAAGGGGGCGCTGCGGGCGACGTGGTTCTCCCACACCTTGCTCTGCGACTCGTGCACGGACATCGACGTGCCCCGGCCGAGGTTGGTCCTGACCAGCGCCGGGTCGATCTGGCGCTCGTAGAGCGCATGGCCGTACTCGTGCAGCGAGCTCAGCAGCGACTCGACGTTGCCGTCGCTGTAACGGGTCGTGAGGCGCGTGTCCCCGCGTCCGATCCAGGCGGTGAAGGGATGCGCGGACACGTCCACCCGCCAGCTCGAGCGATCGACCCCGAGCCGCCCCAGCACGCCGGCGACGGTGCCCTGCTGCGCCGCCACCGGCACGTCCAGCGTCCGTTGCGGGGAGCAGCGTTCGGCCTCGCCCACGAGCGGAGGCAGGGCCTCGGCGAGCGCCCCGAACATACGGCGCAGCTCGTCGGCGCGCAGGCCGAAGTCGAAGTCGCCGAGCAGCCCCTCGTACGGCGTCAGGCCCTCCCCGGCGACGCGGACACCGTACTCCCGGGCGAGCTCCACGTTGCGCTCGAGCGCCGGTGCGAACATCGCGAAGTCGTCGGCCTCCCTGGCCACCTGCCAGCGCTGCTGGCCCTCGGCGGCGGCCCGCGCGAGCTCGGCGGCGAGCTCCTCGGGGACCCGCCGGGCGCGCTCCCAGTCGCGCCGTGCGAGCCGCACGATGTCGCGCTCGAGCTCGCCCAGCTCGGCCCCCTCGACCTCTGTCAGCCACTCGCCGAGCTGCTCGTCGCGCGCCCGTTCGTGGTTGAGCCGGGCGAGCGTCCCGAGCTGCTCCGAGCGGGCGCGACCGCCCTCGGGCGGCATCATCACCAGCTGGTCCCAGCTCAGCAGCATCTGCACGGACTCGAGGTCCGCGAGCTCACCGGTACGCTTCCGCAGCTTCTGCAGCGCGGTCATCGCCGCAGAGGGTATGCAAACGCGGATCCTCGGCCCGGTCAGCGGCGATCGGCGAGAATCGCGTGCCGATGAGGCTCGTGGAGCTCGATCCGCAGGCCGAGCCCTACCGGGAGGAGATGCTCGCCGGCGAGCGCGAACCGTGGGGCGGCACCGGCGAACAGCTGACGTGGCGCAACAAGACGCGCAACGTCGGGCTGCGCGAGGAGGACGGAACGCTCCTGGCGGCCGGGGGAATGGTGCTCGTACGGCTGCACACCGCCTCTGGCCCGCCCTTCCCGGTCGTCGGTCTGGGCGGGCTCGTGGTGAGGCCCGGTGCCCGCGGCCGCGGCCTCGCTCGAGAGCTGTCCTCACGTCTGCTCGAGCTCGCCCGGGAGCTGCCCGCCGAGCGGGCGATGCTGTTCTGCGAGCCGCGCCTGAGGTCTCTGTACGGCGAGTTCGGCTTCGAGGAGATCGCCGACCCGGTGTGGGTGGAGCAGCCGGGCGGGCGGGTCAAGATGCCGATGAGCGCGATGTGGCGGCCGCTGCGCGACGGCGCCACGTGGCCCCCGGGCGAGCTGTACCTCGACGGCGAGCCCTTCTAGCGGGGCACCCGTCCGTCGCGGTGCCCGCGTCCGGCACCCTGGGGCGTGCCCATCGCCCGGACCGCGATCGCCCCCTCCTGCACGTCCGGCTCGGAGTGCGCGGCAGGCATCCCGGCGCGGTCCCCGGCGGCCGCCGGCGGTGCTTCGCCCGGGGCGTCCCAGGCCTCGTCGCGGAACTCGTCGATCACTTTCAGGAAGGCGTCCACGACGCGCGGATCGAAGTGGCTGCCGCGCTTGCGTTCGATCTCCCTGACGACGCGGTCGAACGCCCAGGGGTCCTTGTAGGAGCGACGTGAGGCGAGCGCGTCGAAGACGTCGCAGATCGCACAGATCCGCCCCACCAGCGGAATCTGCTCGCCCTTCAGGCCCTCCGGGTAGCCGGTCCCGTCCCAGCGCTCGTGGTGGGTCCGGGCAATCACCTCGGCCATCTGCAGGAGCGGCGAGCCGGAGCCGGACAGCAGCGACGCGCCGGTGGTCGTGTGGGCCATCATCGCGTCCCACTCCTCGCTGTCGAGTTCGCCGCGCTTGAGCAGCACGCGGTCGGCCACGCCGATCTTGCCGACGTCGTGCAAGGTGCTGGCGATCCGCAGGCGCTCGGCCTCGCGGGGCGCCATCCCGACCCTCAGGGCGACCCGCTCGCAGAGCCGGCCCACGCGGTCGATGTGGGCGCCGGTGTCGTCGTCCCTGAGCTCGGCCGCCTGTGCCAGGCGGCGGATCAGCTCGACCTGGGTGTCGTACAGCTCGGCCGTGCGTTCGCGGACGGTGTCCTCGAGCACCGCCCCGTAGCGGTCCGAGAGCTCGCGTTCCCACGTCTCGGCCAGGTAGCTGACCAGCAGCGCCCCCAGGGTCCCGATCGCGAGCGCCACCAGCGGGTAGCTGACCGGGAGGATCAGCCCTTGCCCGAAGGCGACCTGGGCCAGGACCGCGTACGCGGCGGCCATCCCGGCGCCCATCACCAGCGCCCGGGCCGGGCGCATCGTCAGGCAGCTGAGCGGCGTGGCCAGCCCGGCCAGCAGGGTAATGATCAGCCCGACCCACAGCGAGGCCTCGCGCAACGGGTTGCCGGCCATCGCGGTGGCAATCGCGGCCGCCTGCACTTCCGGCCCGGACATCCCCGTGCTGGAGGTCACCGAGGTAGCGTGGATGTCCTGCAACGCCGCGCTGGTGGCACCCACCACGACGATCTTGCCGGCGATCTGCGCGGCGGGCACGCGACCGCGGATGAGGTCCACGAACGACACGCTCGGCACGGTCCCCACCGGTCCCGGGAAGTCGATCCAGGCGGAGCCGTCGGAGAAGGACGAGCTCGGCACGGCCCGGCCGGTGGCCGATTCCACGGCTGCCACGGCGACCGAGTGCAGCGCCCCGACCGAGTACGGGTACTGCTGGATCACCCCGCTCGAGTTGGTCGGGAAGTTGGCGGCGCCGACGCGGACCTGGGCGCGGCCCGGACTTCCTTCGCCGCGCAGCACGTCGGTATCGGCGAGCGGCCCGACTTCGGTGGTGGCCAGCACCACGTTGCGTGCACGGGACACGGCTTCGTAGAGGTCTGGGTCCCGCGCTTCGGAGGTCAGCTTGATCGACTGCGCGTCGTAGACGATCGTGCGGGCCTGCTCGCGGCGCAGCACTTCGATCGCGCGGGCATCCAGCGAGCGGGGCAGCGGCCAGTGGCGGTCGAGCGATTCCAGCGTCCGGTCGTCGATCGCGACGACCACGAGGTTGTGCAGCTGGTGCGCGGGGCGCAGCGAGAATCGGGCGTTCACGGTCGCGTGCTCGATCGCGTTCCAGGCGCCGGTGAGCAGCCCGACGACCCCCACGCCGGCGGCGAGCATCGCGACGCCCACGAGCAGCCACGCGTGAGCAGCGTCGCGCGCTCCGCGCCAGGGGCGGTTGGTGGGGTGCCTCGCGGCTGACATTGCTGGGCCTCGACCATGATTCGGCGGTTCGCGCGGGCGCCTTTAGGCGTAGAACGCCGCAACCGGGGATGATTCGGGGCTGGGAGATACGCGGCCGGGCGCCGGATCGGCGGCCACGCAAGCGGGCGACCGGCCCGGCTACAGCCGAGCCGTGACCGCGACGATCTCGTTCGGTGCCAGCGAGAGCGGGATCTGGTTCGTCGGCGAGACCACGCTGCGCGCCGGCAGGCCCGTCCGGGAGGCGCTCATCAGCGTCAGCTGAGCCGCCGGGAGGCCGCGCAGCAGCACGCGGGCCGGGCGCGTGCCCTCGTCGTCGAGGATCAGCACGACGTTTCCGTCGGGCCGCAGTGCCGCATGAGCGACCACGCCCTGCGCGGCGAGTCTCTTCGACGGAACCGGGTGGAGCGTGGTGCCGACGGGCAGCCACGTGTTCAGCGCGACCAGCGCGTCGCCGATCGGCCGCTCGTAGATCTGGCCGCCGCGCACGACGAACGGGTCGTAAGAGTTGCCGCTGAAGTGGTAGCGGACCTCCTCGAAGCCGGCCTCCAGGGCCGAGATACCGAAGCGCAGCGCCCACACGCCCGCCGCGGGCGTGTTCGAGACGCCGGTCAGCCCTCCACAGGAGGCGGAGTTGGCCTCGGAGATGATCGCCGGCAGGCCCAGCGCGCGAGCGGCCTGGGCCACCCACGCCAGGCGGGCCGGGGAGTCGGCGGCGCGCCGCGAGAGGAGCCCTTTGATCGTCGTTTCCGAGTCCGACCGGCAGGTGGTGAGCGGGTACAGGTGGACGCCGACGGTGCCGAGGCCGAGCGATCGGATCACGAGTGGCAGCAGCTGGCGCCAGCGTGCGGCGACCGCCAGTTCGGGACCGACCAGGGGTTCGCTCCCGGCCGCCGGCTTGAGGTACTGCCCGAGCTGCTCGTACAGGCTGGTATCGGCGGCTTCTTCGCCGGCTATCGGCTTGTCGAGGGCGGCGTAGTTGGGCAGGTCGTAGAGGTCGGGCTCGTTGGCGAGCGAGAAGGACAGCCCGTTGACGGCGGCGGTGCGGGCTTCGGTGGCCATCTGTGTCGCCCACGCGAGGTTTCCCGTGCGCATGTTCAGGCCTATGGTCAGCGGCTCATGGGTGCTCGACAGCAGGCAGTGCAGCTGTCCCCAGAAGCCCGCCGGCAACGAGTACAGCGTGGCCGTCTGCCACGACGTCGCGGGCTGCGTGAGCGTACCCGGCGGCGCCGTCTCGTCCTGGCTGACGCCGCCGACCTGCAGCGGCGGGGAGCCGAGCCGCGCGAGCTCCGCGGCGAGCGTTGGCGGCGGGCAGCCCCCGCCGCCCATGGCGGCGGCCAGCACCGGGTACTCGATGGAGACCCCGGCGGGGGCCGTCGTCACCTCGACCGCGGGCGTGCGCAGCAGCGAGGGGCCGAACACGAGCTTGGCCCGAGCCGGCCGGTGGGCCGCGGGGCCTCGCGCGGAGCCAGAGGTACCCGTGCGCGCGGCACCGGCGGGCGTGGGCGAGGACAGCCAGCCGCCCGCGAGCAGCACGACGGCCGCGAGCGCGGCGGGCCCGGCGGCCGGGCGGCGCCGGGCGGCCAAGCGGGGCCCGGCGAGCGGCTGGGGGCAGCGCCGTGTCAACCGCAGCTGATCGTCTGGAGGGTGCTCTGGTAGCTGGTCAGGACCTTCTTGATGGCAGCTTCGGCTTCTTTGACCAGGGTGGACGGCGTCGCGGTGGCTCCGATCTTTTCGGCGACCTTGGTGATTTCGCTGGTGAATTCGGCTGTCGCCTTTTCGACCTGGGTCTTGGTTTCGGGCTTCAGCTTCGGCGCCTCTTCCTTGATCTTCTTCAGTTCCCTCTCGATCACTTCGAAGCCTTTCTGGGCGCTCGTCACGGAGCCGACGCTGAGCGGCAGCGATTTGAGGCTTTCGAGCTGCTGTTCGATCGCCGAGCGCGACTTGCAGACTTCCGCTTTGGCCTTTTCGAACTTTTCCTGGTCGGATTCCCCGCACCCCGCGAGCAGCAGCGCGCACGGCGCAGCCGCGAGGACGAGGACCAGTCGGGTGAGCTTGGCTGCCTTGGTCATGCGGTTCCCTTTCGGCTTGCGGTTGTCTGTTTCAGCTTGCGGGTCGGACGCCGCCTGTCAGCCGGTGAGCCCAGCGATCCCGTCTCGCAGCAGCACCACTCCGAGGACGGTGATCAGCACTGCGCCGATCCTCGACGCGTTGCGGGTGAGCCAGTCGCGGGCGCGCTGGAGGATGCGCAGCGTACCGTCAGGAGCGATCCGCAGCATCACCAGCGCGACCGACAGGGGCAGCAGCGAGATCAACGCGAACGCGATCCACAGCACGATGTATTCGCCCGCGTTGGGATTCAGCTGCGAGATGTCCTTCAGCGCGATCGGGATGAACCCGCCCGGGTTGGCCAGCGCCGCGCCGGCACCGACGACCGCGATCGCGGGCGATGAGGCCAGGCCGCCGACTTTGTCGACCATCTGCTGTTCGCTCTCCGGGCTCATCGGCTTGCGGACGAGTTTCGCCGCATACGAGAGAGCGAGCGCGCCGATCACGAGGTCGAGGATCGCCACCCACGTCTTCGGTTGCGAGCTCCCCGCCGGGGCCGCCGCCACGTCTTCGAGCACGAACGCCGCCACCACCCCCACGAGCAGGGTCGCCCCGAGCGCCCCGAGATAGAACCAGGTCCCGGTCCGGATCGGACGCTCCCCGAGCACGAGTGCGAGCACCGAGAAGGTCAGCGTCGTGGGCGAGAGCATCGCCGCGACCGCGGTGAGGAGCAGCTCAACTTCGGCGGAGCCCATCAGGCGTCGCTCGCGGTCCCACTCGAGGGGTCTCCGTCTTCGGCCGCATAGGCGGCCAGCAGCCTGCGCTCCTCCTCGGCGCGGGGGAACCGCAGGAACACGAGCGTGCCTCCGAGCAGGATCGCGATGATCCCGGCCGTGTAGGCCCAGTCGGCGCCGTCGGTGAAGGACTTCTTGGCGCCCTGGGTGATCGCTTCGGCCTGCGCGGGGAACTGCTTGGCCGTCGCCTCGGCGCTGTCGAAGGACTTCGTCAGCTGGTTTTCGACCGAGCTCGTGATGCGCGCGCGGTTGGGAGCATTCGCCAGCGCCCCCGCGGCCGCGGTGGCGAACCCCGCCGTCAGCAGCGCGCCGAGGATCGACTGCATGATCGCTCCCCCGAGGTCCCGCTGCAGATCGGCGGTGCCCGAGGCCATGCCGGCCCGCCGCACCGGCACCGAGCCCGTCAGCGAGTGCGAGGCAGGGGTGCCGGCGAAGCCGACCCCCGCGCCGATGAACGCGTATGCGAGCCCGACCTTCCAGTAGGGGATGCCCTCTTCCCACAGCAGCAGCATCGTGAGGAACCCGAGCATGCAGAGTACGTAGCCGATCAGGAGCGTGAAGCGCGCGCCCCGGGCCTCGACGAGCTGCGCTGAGCGGGGCGCGATCGCGACCATGAAGAAGGCCGCGGGCAGGATCGACAGCCCCGAGTCGAGGGTCGAGTAGCCGAGCACGTTCTGCAGGAACTGCTGGCCGATGAACATCGCTCCCATCAGGCTTCCGAACACGATGATCCCCGCGACGGCAGCGACCCAGAACACCCGCCGGCCTGCGATCTCGAGGTCATACAGCGGGTTGCGTGCGCGGCGCTGGCGCAGGAAGAAGAGCAGCCCCGCGAGCAGCGCCGCCCCGAAGAGCACGAGCGTGATCGTGGTCTTGTTCGGGACGGGCGCGAAGTTGATCGCGAGCACGAGCGAGGCGACCATCACGATCGAGAGCACTCCGCCGGTGTTGTCCACCGGCTCGGTGCCCTCGTTGACGTGGCTCGGGATCAGCAGGATCGCGAGCACCAGCGCGACGACCGCGAGCGGGAGCGTGAGCAGGAACACCGAGCCCCACGAGTGGTGCTCGAGCAGCGCCCCCGAGAGCAGCGGGCCGAGGGCGGAGATGGCGCCCCCGATGCCCGACCACAGCGCGATCGAGCGCGTGCGGCCCGGCCCGGACCAGAGCGCGGTGATCAGGGCGAGCGTGGTGGGAAACGCCATTCCCGCTGCCAGGCCGCCGAGGATGCGCGCCCCGATGAGGATGCCGATGTTCGACGCGGTCGCCGCGATGATCGAGGCCGGGATCGCCAGCAGCGTCCCTGCGACCAGCATCGTCTTGCGGCCGTAGCGGTCGCCCACCGCCCCGAGGTAGAGCACCGAGGAGGCGAGGCCGAGCGAGAAGCCCACGGCCACCAGGTCGAGCGTCGTCTGGGAGGCGTCGAAGGCCTTGCCGATGTCGGGGAGCGCGACGTTGGCGACGGCGAGATTGAGATTCGCGACGGCCGCGACGAGGATCAGCGCCACCAGCACCAGCGCCGGGCGCTCGGGGGCACTCGCGGCCCCCTGCGCCGCACCCGGGCCCGTCGTATGCTCGCCCTCGCCGATCTGCTCACCCGCCGCTGCCACGCGAGCCCCCGATCCTACCCGGCGTCCCGTGCCTGCCGGGCGGCCCGCCCGCAGTCGTCATCGGCTGATCGTTGCCCGCCGCTCCGCCGCCATGCATCCGCAGGAGTCCGCAGCCGGCGCGGCCAGCCGCGCAGGCAACCTCTCGATCACCCGGATCGAATGCGCCCATGCAGGAGAGCCGCCCCGACAAGCATCCTTCCCGCCCGCGAACGGTAATAATCGGCCGCGCCGCTCATGGCCAACGAACTAGCACGCTGGCAGTTCGCCACCACCAGCATCTACCACTTCCTGTTCGTGCCGGTCACGATCGGGCTCGCGTTCCTCGTCGCGATCCTGCAGACCGCCTGGTATCGCAACGGCAACCCCGAGTACCGCCGGCTGTGCAAGTTCTTCGGGACGCTGCTGCTGATCAACGTCGCCGTGGGCGTGGTGACGGGGCTGGTGCAGGAGTTCGAGTTCGGCATGAACTGGTCGCTGTACGCGCGATACGTGGGGGACGTGTTCGGCGGCCCGCTGGCGATGGAGGGCCTGGCGGCGTTCTTCCTGGAGTCGACGTTCCTCGGGCTGTGGCTGTTCGGATGGGACCGACTCCCGCGGCGGGTCCACCTCGCGTGCATCTGGCTGGTGTCGTTCGGAACGATCCTCTCGGCAGCGTTCATCATGGCCGCCAACTCGTGGATGCAGCACCCCGTCGGCTACAAGATGAACGCCAAGGGCGAGCCGACGCTGGACAACGTCGGGGCGCTGTTCACGAACCCGACCTTCCTGTGGGGCTACGTGCACGTGATCCTC
>DATJBO010000202.1:0-48028 GCA_035515315.1 Solirubrobacteraceae bacterium | reverse complement strand
CAGCCGTTGCCGAGCTGGCCTTTGAGGTCGGAGCCCCACGCTTTGACGCGCCCGTCGCTCTGCAGCGCGAGGGCGTGCCTGCCCCCGGCCGCGATCGCCGTCACTTCGGCCAGGCCGCTCACTTCGACCGGCACGTTCGAGCTGTTGATGAGCCCGTCGCCCAGCTCTCCGTCGGCGTTCTGTCCCCAGGCCATCACGTGGCCGTTGCTCAGCAGCGCGAGGCTGAATTCGCCGCCGGCGGAGATCGCCGTGACGTTGCTGAGGCCGCTCACCGCCACCGGCAGTGTGCTGGCGGTGTTTTCGCCGTTGCCGAGCTGGCCCGCGTTGTTCGCTCCCCAGGCCATCACGGAGCCGTTCGACAGCAGCGCCAGCGAGTGTTCGCCGCCGGCGGCCACCGACACGACTTCGGCGAGGCCGTTGACCGGGATCGGCGCGAAGCTGGTTTCGGTCGTGCCGTCGCCGAGCTGACCGAAGGTGTTCTGGCCCCACCCGGCGGCGGCCGGTGACACGGTGGCGGCGGCCACCGAGGCCTCGAGCGCCCCACCAGCGAGCGCACAGAGGAGGCAGACTCCCAACATCCTCATCCGTCGCATGCTTGCTACCCCTCCTCAGCTTCCGGCCTGTACCCCGTCCGGGCTTTGTACCCGATCCCCGCGCAACGATAACGCCCCCTCGGCGCCATCGCAAACACGAACGGGATCGACCACTCTCGCCGCCCGGGTGCCCCTGACAACGGGGGGCGCGGGCGTCCCGTGGCCCCTACGCCGACTGATGCTAGCGCGTGTCGGCGCCCGCCGGGGAGGGTTCGCTGCGAGCGGCTGCAGACCGTTCCAGCCAGCGCCGCAGCCCCGCCGCGCTGGGGCCGGCGAGCGCCACGAACATGTAGTCCTCCACGACCGGTCCGGGTAGGCGCTCGCGTAGATAGGACTCGAGGGAGGCGAGGAACGCCTCCTCGCCGGCCGCCGCCCACCGCTCGTGGCGGCTCAACGCCTCGCCCATCGCGGCGATGTGCTCGGCGGGGGCGTCCACGAGCCCGTAGTGGGCGAGCGCGAGCGCGCGCGGGCGCCACCGTTCCAGGCGCCCCAGCGAGCTCCGCCACGCGTCGAGATCCACCTCGGGCGGGGGCGTGGGGGGCACCACGACATCCCCCTCCAGGCACACGCCGGCCAGGTCCCCGCAGAAGGCCAGCCCGCTCTCCGGCTCGAGGAAGGCGACGTGATGAGAGGCGTGTCCGGGCGTCCACGCGCAGCGCAGCGCCCCGATCTGCTGACCGTCGTCGATCGCGTGCAGGTTCTCCTGGGGCACGGGCAGGACCTCCCCGAGCAGCTCCTCCAGGCGCCCGCCGAACACCCGCCGGGTGCTGGCCACCAGCCGGCTGGGGTCGGCCAGGTGGGGGATCCCGATGGGGTGGACGTAGACCGGTAGCTGCGGCCAGCGCTCGACCAGCGCCCCCGCGGCGCCGGCGTGGTCGAGGTGCACGTGGGTCAGCATCAGTGCCCGCGGCGGCCGGTCGCCGAGCCCGTCGAGCAGCTGCGGCAGGCCCGACCCGGGACCGCAGTCGATCAGCACGTCGTCGCACAGCCATGCACCCACCGTGCCGGGGCGGCCGTCGTAGCGCAGGTCGACGATGCGCGCGTCCATCTGTTCACGGCCGCGGGGCGGCGTGGACCACCCTACCGACCCTGCGCCTGGCAGCGGGCACGGAAGCTATCGTGACGGCCGCCCCGCGGGCACACCCCGAGCATGAAGCGCCGCCGACAGATCCCCCTCCTGTTGCTCCTCTGCGCCGTCGTTGCGAGCGCGCTCGGGGCCTGCGGGAGCGGCTCCTCGCCCGCCACCGGGCTGCTGCTGAACGCGACCGCCCGGGTGGCGGCCGCCAACCCGGTGGCCGTCTCGCCCCAGCCGGGGACCCCCGATGCCTCGCCATCCACCCAGATCAGCTTCCTCGGGGAACCCGGGACGACCGTGGCCGGCGTGCGCGTGGTGGGCTCGCGGACGGGTGCACACCAGGGCGTGCTGCGGGCCTACTCGACCGGCACCGGGGAGAGCTTCGTCGCGACCCGGCCCTTCTCGCCGGGCGAGCGCGTCACGGTCAACGCCCAGGTCAGCACGGGGGGGCACACCGGCGCGGCCAGGACGAGCTTCACCGTCGCCCACCAGGCCAGCGTCAACGAGCGCGAGTTCCCGACCAAGCCCGGCGACCCGAAGGCGGTGCAGCACTACCTCTCGGCGCCCTCGCTCACCCCCTCCACGGTCACGATCACGACGGCGGCGGGCGGCGGGGCGGCGCCCGGCGACCTGTTCCTCGCCCCCTACCAGGGACGCGGCACGCCGGGTCCGATGATCGCCGACCAGCAGGGCGGGCTCGTGTGGTTCCACCGGCTGCCCGCCGGCGAGGCCGCCACCAACTTCCAGGAGCAGGAGTATCAAGGCCATCCGGCGCTGACGTGGTGGCAGGGACGGATCCTGCAGGTCGGATTCGGTCAGGGCGAAGACGAGATCTTCGACGGCTCCTACCGGCACGTCGCCACCGTACGGGCCGGCAACGGCTATCACGCCGACCTCCACGAGATCCGGCTCACACCTCAGGGAACCGCCTGGATCGACGCCTTCGACCCGATCAAGATGAACCTCTCGCGGGTGCACGGCGTCGCCGACGGCGTCCTCACCGACTCGGTCGTCCAGGAGATCGACGTCAAGACCGGCCTGGTGATGTGGGAGTGGCACGCCCTCGGCCACGTGCCGATCGGCGACTCGTTCAACGCCGTGCCCCGGATCGCCTACCCGTGGGACTACATCCACATCAACTCGGTCGATCCGGGCAACTCCGGCGACGTGCTGCTGTCGGCGCGGAACATGTGGGCGATGTACGACGTGGACCTGCAGAGCGGGCTGATCCGTTGGCGCCTGGGAGGGCGACACAGCAGCTTCAGGCTGGGGTCGGGCGTTCCCTTCTACTGGCAGCACGACGCCGAGTTCCAGCCGGAAGGCCTGATCTCGGTGTTCGACAACGGCTCGGACCCGCCGAAGGAGAAGCAGTCGCGGGGGCTGCTGCTGCGCCCCGACGACGCCTCCCACTCGGTCAGCCTCGTGAAGGCGTTCGTGAACCCGTCGAAGACCCTGCTCGCCTCCAGCCAGGGCAACACCCTGAGCCTCCCCGGCGGCGCCTGGCTGCTTGGCTACGGGGGGCTGCCCAACTTCACCGAGTTCGACTCGGCCGGCCACGTCCTGCTCGACGGGACCCTCGGCAGGAACGTGCAGGACTTCCGGACCTACCTGTCCCCGTGGAGCGCCCGCGGTGAAGGCTCCCCGGCGCTGGCCGTGCGCCCGGGCGACGGGGGCACGCTGTCGGTGTCGGCGAGCTGGAACGGCTCGACCGAAGTGGCCAGCTGGCGGGTGCTCGCCGGCGCCACCGCCGCCTCGCTCGCAGCCGCGGCAACGGCGCCGAGAAGCGGCTTTGAGACGACGATCGCGGTCCCGTCCGGGGCGGGACCGTACGTCGCGGTGCAGGCGCTCGACTCCTCCGGGACGCTGATCGGCACCTCGGCGCCCGTCAAGGGCTGAAAGCGACGGCCGGGCCGGTGCCGCGGCGCAGCCGGGCGTGGTACGCGACGCCTGTTCTCCTGGCCGGCCTGGTCGCTGTGGCCGGCCTGGTCGCGCTCGTCACCGGGATCTCTGGCGGCGCGGGGGCGCGCACGGAGTCGGGTGGTGGCGGTGCCCACGAGGGCTCGGGTGGCGCCGGCGCGCGCGCGAGCTCGTCCGCGGCGAGCGTGACGTGTGTTCCTCCGCGCCTGAACGTCTCCGCCTCCCTCGCCGGCGGGCGCCTCACGGTGTCCCCGGCCCCCGACAGCCGCGATGCCTCGCCGGCCACCCAGATCAGCCTGCTGGGGCCCCCTGCGGGCGAGCTCCAGGACCTCGTCGTGCGGGGCTCCCGCACGGGTGTCCACGCGGGCAAGCTCGCGCCCTTCTCCCAGGGCGACGGCGCCAGCTTCCTGCCGTCGCGACCCTTCGCCGAAGGCGAGACCGTGAGCGTGTCGGCCCGCCTGCAGCTCCGGCAGCCGGCGGGCACCGTTCCCGTTGCGTGGAGCTTCACGGTTGCCACGAGGGACCCTCCCGGCACCGGCGCGGGCACCGTCTTCCCTCCCACCGGACGGGGGCTGCACCAGGACTTCGTCTCGCGCCCCGACTTGCGCCCGCCCACGGTGACCGTCTCCCGGGCCGCGAGCCGGGCCACCGGGGACCTGTTCATCGCTCCCTACGAGGGTCACGGGCAGTACGGGCCGATGATCCTCGACGAACACGGCGGGCTGATCTGGTTCGACCCGCTCGCCCCCGGGGCGCGGGCGGGCGACCTGCGCGTGCAGAGCTACGACGGGCGGCCCGTGCTCACCTGGTGGCAGGACCCGCTGGTATCGGGGGGCAGCAACGACGCCGGCGGGGTGATCATGAGCAGCTCCTACCGGCAGATCGCTGTCGTGCGCGCCGGCAACGGCTATCAGGCCGACCTCCATGAATTCCAGTTGACGCCGGCCAACACGGCCCTCGTCACCGTGTACGACGCGGTCCGCTGCGATCTGAGCGGGCTCGGCGGGCCCCGCACGGGAGCGGTCGCCGACACGCTGTTCCAGGAAATCGACCTCGCCACCGGGCTCGTCCGCTACGAGTGGCATTTCCTGGACCACGTGGCCCTGTCGAGCTCCTACTACTCCGGGCGTTCGGCGTCGCTGGCCTCGCCGTTCGACCCCTTCCACATCAACTCGGTGGACGTGGAGCGCGACGGCAGCTACCTGGTCGACGCGCGCAACACATGGGCCGCCTACGACATCGACCCCCACACCGGCGAGGTGCGCTGGGAGCTCGGGGGCAAGCACAGCAGCTTCAAGCTCGGTCCCGGCGTCGCCACCGCCTGGCAGCACGACGCCCGCGAGCAGCCCGACGGCGCGATCACCTTCTTCGACAACGGCGCCGACCCCAGGATCCACCCGGCCTCACGCGCCATCGAAGTGGCGCTCGACCCCACCCGCAGGAAGGCGACCCTGATGCGCTCGTACTCGCACCCCACGCCGCTGGTGGCCGACAGCCAGGGCAACCTGCAGGTACTCGCCAACGGCGACTGGGTGATCGGCTGGGGGCAGGCGAGCTACTTCTCGGAGGTCGAACCGTCCGGCCGTTTGCTGTTCGACGCCCACCTGCCGTCGGGGTGGGAGAGCTTCCGCACCTACGTGCTGCCGTGGAGCGCCCAGCCGGCGCAGCCGCCGAGCCTCGCGCTCCGCAGCGGGCCCCACGGGCTCCTCGCCTACTCGAGCTGGAACGGGGCCACCGCGGTGGCTGCCTGGAGGGTCCTCGGGGGCGGCTCCCCGGGGGCGCTGACACCGCTCGTGAGCGCCCCACGAACGGGCTTCGAGACGGCCATCGCGCTACCCGCGGGCGCCGGCGGGCGCTACCTGGCGGTGCAGGCGCTCGACGGCCACGGCGGCGCGCTGGCGACCTCCAAGACCCTGAAGGCGCCCGGCGCCTGAGGCCCCCGGGCTCCTGGCCCCCTGAGCGGCGCCCGGCTCCCAACGCTCCTGAGGCGCCTGAGGCGCCCGCCTCCCGAGGGTCCTAGCGATCCGTCAGCGGCGGTCGCTCGAGGCTCGCGATCCCGATCATGCCGGCTTCGGCGCGGCGCTGGCGGCGTTCGGTGGCGACCGCGGCGGCGTGGCGGGCGGTCAGGAAGTAGTCGGCGAAGCCGTTCCCGTGGGCGTCCTGGAGGTGCTGTGGGAGGGGCTCGCGGAGCTCGTGCCGGAAGGCGTGCTCGTACTGGGAGCGCATGCCATCCTCGAGGAGGCTGCGGCCGGCGCGGTTGTCGAGCTCGAGTCGGCCGGCCTGGGTGCTGTAGTCGTACAGCTCGGCTTCCTGGCCATCTGTGGTGGGCACGATGCTGTCGTCGACCCAGTTCGAGTAGGTGACGTACTTGGCCTCCGGCGTGCGGATCCCGACCACGTGCAGCGGCGCGTCGGCACCGTAGGTTTCGGTCGCGTACTCGGTGACGATCTCGTCGGTCGCGTGCAGGACGTATTCGCGGCCCGGGGCGGCGGGGTCCTTCAGCAGGCCGGCGAGGTCCAGGCGCCTGGCCAGGTGCGCGTACCGGGCGTCCCGGCGCCACGCCGATGACCCGCTTGCGATCGTCAGCAGCAGTGGCGCGACGTCCACGCTGGAGGTCATCTGGGTACGGGTCTGGGCCGGGGCGGCGGTCAGCTCTTCCCGCGGGTCCTTGACGATCAGCGGGACGCGCAGCGCCTCCTCGTAGGCGCTCGCGCCCTTGCCCCGCAGCCCGTGTGAGGCGCCGTACTCGCCGTGGTCGGAGGTGAACAGGATGACCGTGTTGGCCTCCACCTCGGGGCGGCTGTGGAGCGTGCGCAGCACGTGCCCGACGTGGCGGTCCACCTCCCGCTGGAGCTTGACGTACAGGTCGAGGAATTCGAGCCACCGGCCCGGCACTTCCGGGCCCGTGAAGGGGACCGGGCCGAACGACGCGGCCGCCCTTTCCTGGAAGGAGCGCTGCAGGCGTGGCTTGCGGCGCTCGGCGAGCAGCTCGGGGGACTCGTAGTTGGGCGGCAGCCGCCGCGTGACCGGCTTCGAGGCCGCCTCAGCCGGCACGCGGTCGCTCCACAGGTACCACCACGCGATGTCGTGGGGGTTGACGAACGACACGGTCGTGCACCACGGACGGGCGTGGTTGGCGCTCTTGAACCATTCCGCGAACACCTCGGCGATGTGGGGGTCGCGCTTCCAGCCCTGCCCGGGGGCGCCGTCGGGGGAGGGATACACGCCCCCGGCGAACCCGTACTGCTCGAGGGCCGCGCTCCCGACCAGCGGCGTCCAGCGGTTGTCGCGGTGGGTGAGGTGCCACTTGCCGAACCAGTGAGTGTGGTAACCGTGCTCGCGCAGCATCGTCCCCCACGTCGGAAAGGCGGGATTGAGTGTGCTCCCACCGGTGATCATGCAGCCCGTCTGATGGGTGTAGAGCCCCGTGAGCAGTGCCGAGCGGGACGGGGTGCAGTCGTTGGAGGCGGTGTAGTGGCGGGCGAAGCTGACCCCCCCTTCGCGCAGCTTCTGCAGGTTCGGGGTGAAGCCGAGCCCGAACGAGCCCGCCGTGAACCACTGCGGGTAGCGCAGCTGGTCGACGACGATCACGAGGATGTTGGGGGGTCCCGACGGCTGGGGCGGGGTCCGTCGCCCGATCGGCACGCCCCGCGGCTTGGGCGGCGGCACCGTGCCGGCGGAGTCGCTGCTGGCGTCGGCCATCGCCCGGATCGCGATCCCCCCGCCGGCGAGCGCTCCGCCGGCGATCAATCCACGTCTCAGGAACGTCCGGCGGTCGACGCGTTTACCCTGTTTCTCGTCCTTGCTCGCCATTTGGCCCGATGGCACCCACTGCCCGGCCCGACCCCGGGTCGGGCGCGGTCCGAGCTTAGCGGTCGCAGTGGCAGATGAGCATCATGTACCCGGTGGGTGCGACTTTCTTGCGGCTTCTGAGGCTCCGGGCGGTGCCGGGCGGCCAGGGTCGCCCGGCCGCTCGCCGCTCGCGGAGAGCCCTTCCGGCGCTCGTCGCCCTGGCGGTCCTGGCGCCCGCGACCCCCGCGCCGGCTCAGCCCACGCCGGCCAGCGTTGCCGGGGCGTACCGGTTCCTCGCGGCGATGATGGACCGCTACGCGTCGGGCTCACAGCTGCGGCTCGTGCAGAGCTACAGCGGGGGAACGCTGGAACGTGAGGGGGTCGAGGACTCGTTCACCTACGACGATGCCCTGATCGTCGACGCCCTGCTCGCCCGGGGGGAACCGGAAGACCTCGCCCGGGCCGAGGTGCTCGGCCAGTCGCTGCTGTACGTCCAGGAACACGACCCCGCCGCCGACGGGCGCATCAGGGCTGCCTACGCCCCCTCCCCGCTCGCCTCGGCCGCCGACGTCAGCGCCACCGACCCCGCCAGCGACGTCGGCGACATGGCGTGGGTGGGCCAGGCGCTCGTCCACCTCTACCAACGCACGGGCACCGCCGCCTTCCTCACCGGCGCCCGCGAGATCGCCGAGTGGGTCCAGGGCGAGGCCTACGACGAACGTGGGGCCGGCGGCTATACCGGCGGCGAGGAGTCCGCCGGCTCCCGCATCCTGTGGAAGTCCACCGAGCACAACATCGACCTGTACTCGTTCTTCAGCCTGCTCGCGGCCGCCACCGGCGAAGGCGCCTGGATGCTCGACGCGGGCCACGCGAGACGCTTCGTGGAAGCCATGTGGAACCCCAAGAAGGGCATGTTCTGGGTCGGCACCGGGGATGACGGCGTCCACGCCAACCGCCACGTGCAGGCCGAGGACGTCAACAGCTGGTCCTACCTGGCCCTGCGGGATGCCGGCTTCGCCTCGTCGCTGGACTGGGTCGCGAAGAACCTGGCCGTCAGCAAGAAGGCTTTCAGCGGGGTGAGCTTCTGCAAGCGCTCCCGCAAGGGCGTGTGGTTCGAGGGGACCGCCCACATCGCCGACGCGTTGCTCGCGCGCGGCGGGCCGGGGGACGCGCAAGCCGCGGAGCGCTACCTCGCGGACATCGAACAGGCGCAGCTACAGGGGCCGGGGGGCGACGGGGAGGGCATCATCGCGGCCTCCCGGGACGGCGTCGGCAACTGCGAAGGGGAAGCTTATTTCGCCTCGCTCCACACGGGCGCGACCGCATGGTATCTGCTGACGGCGCAGGGCGTGGACCCCTTCGAAGCGCCCGAAAGCGGCCTATAGGCGCTCCCGCAATCGGCTGACCGGGACCCCATTTGGCTCACGCCTGCGCCTTTTGGGTCGATAAGGCCAGTAAACGAATGGTTGGGAAGCTCAACATCGAGGAGCAGGAGCTGCTCGCGGACACCTTCGCGCGCGCGGAAGCTGACTTCACGCTGCGTGAACGGCTCATCGAGCTGCCGGTGGCGGTGGGGTTCTTCGCCGCCGTGGTGGTGGTGTGGGCCGCCTGGCCTCCGCACGGCTTCGAGGCGCTGCCTTGCGTGCTGTGCCTGGCGGTGATGGCGTTCGCATCGGTGGTGCGGTTCGACACCCCGTTCGGGTTCACGCTGGCCACCCAGCTGGCGTTCGTGCCGCTCCTGTTCGCGATGCCGGTGGCCGTCGTTCCGATCGCCGTCCTGCTGGCGCTGCTGCTGGCCGGTGCGTTCGAGGTGTGGCGGGGCAACCTGAGGCCGCTGCGGCTGCTGCTCACCCCAGGTAACTCGTGGTTCGCGATCGGTCCCGTGGCGGTGTTCGCGGTCGCCCACACCGAACCGCGCCATGCCGGCTGGACACTCCTGGTGATCGCGCTGGCGGCCCAATTTGCCGTCGATTTCAGCATCTCCACGCTGCGCTTCGCCGAGGCCCGGGGGGCGGGGCTGGCGGAGCAGCTGCGCGAATCGTGGGTGTACCTGATCGACATCGCGCTCACCGGGATGGCGCTGGTGGTGGCCGAGCAGGTCCACGAGCACCCCTTCGTCGCGCTCGCCCCGCTGCCCCTGCTCGGGCTGCTCGCGTGGTTCGCGGGTGAGCGCCGCGAGCGCCTGGTGAACCTGCTCGAGCTGAACAGCGCCTACCGCGGCACGGCGCTGGTGCTGGGGGACGTGGTCGAGGCCGACGACGGCTACACCGGGGTGCACTGCCGGGGCGTGCTCGGTCTGGCCCTCGCCGTCGCCGACGAGCTGGGCCTCGGCGCCGAGCAGCGGCGCAACCTCGAATTCGGCGCCCTGTTGCACGACGTGGGCAAGATCGCGATCCCCAAGGAGATCGTCAACAAGCCCGGCAAGCTCGACCCGGAGGAGTGGCAGATCATCAAGACCCACACCGTCGAGGGCCAGAACATGCTCGACCGGATCGGTGGCTTCATGCGCGACGTCGGGTTGATCGTGCGCTCACACCACGAGCGCTGGGACGGCGGCGGATATCCCGACGGCCTGAAGGGCGAGGAGATACCGCTGGAGGCACGGATCGTCACCTGCTGCGACTCCTGGAACGCGATGCGCACCGACCGCGCGTACCGCAAGGCCCTCCCCCCCGAGGTGGCGCTGGCCGAGTTGAATGCCAACTCCGGCCGCCAGTTCGACCCCCGCATCGTCGAAGTCGTCACGGCGATCGTGGGGGAGGCTGCCGAGCTGGCCGAGACGGCCACCGGGCAGGCCTCGATTCGCCAGCCGAGCCCCAGCCTCGTAGCCGGCTGACAAGGCCGCGCGCCGGCCCACGCTGAGAACCCCGCGCGTCCGCGCACGCAGGTGACCCCGCGCGTCCGCGCACGGTTACCTGCGGCCAGGGCGCCTGCGTGCCTCTATCCTGGCCCGAAGAGGGCAGAGACGAGGTTTGTCGAGGGATGAGTTGAGGCGAGGATGGATGCACGGACGCGGGCCGAGGCTCGGCAGGGGGGCGCTCGTGCTGCTCGCCGTGCTGATGGTCCTGCCATGGGCGTCCGCCGCGCTGGGCGACAGCGGTGCGAACCCTCCCGCGGTTACGAGCGAGCAGACGCTGGAAGTCGGGAAAACCACCGCCAAGGTGAGTGCCATGGTCAACCCGAAAGGCGCGGCCGTGACCGGCTGCGAAGTGATCTACGGCACGACGGAAGGCTCGCTGACCTCCAGCATCCCGTGCCCCTCGATCCTCGGGGCGGAAACCGAAGTCGAAGCGTCCGCCACGCTGGAAGGGCTCGCACCGAACACCACCTACTACTTTGAGATCGTCGCCTCCACGGCGGAAGGGACGGGCGAAGGCGGCCCGATCTCGTTCAAGACGCAAATCGCCAACGCACCCGTCCCCGTGACGGGGAAAGCCGGTGAAGTCAAGCTGGCCAGCGCGCTGCTCGAAGGAACAGTCAACCCCGAAGGCGCCCCGGCGACGTGCAAATTCAAGTACGGGACCGAACCGGGATCGCTGAGCTCCAGCGCGCCGTGCTCGACGGAGCCCGGCTCGGGGACCGGGCCCGAACCCGTCAGCGCGGAAGTGGCTGGACTGGCTCCGGAAACGACCTACTACTTCGAATTGATCGCCAACGGGGAAGGCGGAGAAGGCAAAGGCACGGTGGAGCAGTTCACGACCTCGGCCGACCAACTCGCGGTCGCGACCGGAGAAGCCTCGGCGGTGAGCAAGACGACCGCGACGCTGAACGGCACCGTAAACCCGGGAGGCAGTCTTGTGACGCGGTGCGAATTCGAGTACGGAACGACCGAAGGCGAACTGACATCCAACGTCAAATGCTCGGCACTGCCGGGCGAAGGACCCGAACCCCTGAAAGTGTCGGCTGCAGTGACGGGCCTGGCGCCGAATACCAGGTACTACTTCAAGCTCGTCGCCGACAACGAAGCTGCCATCCCCGGAGAAGGCGCCGAAGAGCAGTTCACCACGGCTCGGAACCCGCCCGCCGTCACGACAGGTGAAGCGTCAGGCGTGGGTCAGACCGCCGCCACGCTCACGGGCACGGTGAACCCGGAGGGCGAAGAAATCGAGAGCTGTGCGGTCGAATACGGCACCACGCCCTCGCTCGGCAGCAGCGTGTCCTGTCCCTCGCTGCCGGAAGCCGGAACCGGCCCCGTCACAGTGGCGGTCCAGGCGACGGGCCTCTCGCCCGGCACCACCTACTACTACCGGCTGGTCGCCAAGAGCCCGGGAGGCGAAGAAGTGGGCAGCGTCAACACCTTCGCCACCCTGGCACCCACGCCGACGCCCGTTCCGCAGCCCCCGCCGGGCGGCTCCCCGCCCGCCCCCAAAGGCCCCGAACCCGCCAAGCCTCCGGCGCTGAGCTCGCTCAGCGAGAGCAACTCGATCTTCCGGGTCGGGCGCGCCTCCACCGCGCCGGCGGGGCGCATCAGCCGCGTCTCCCCGATCGGCACGGTGTTCTCGTTCGTGCTCGACCAGCCCGCTGTCGTGACGGTGACGTTCATCAGGGAAGAAAGCGGGCACATGATCGGCAAGAGCTGTGTGGTCGGCCGGCGCGGCGCGGGCAAGCCGGCATGCGTGCGCTCCCACGTGGCGATGATGCTCGGCCGCCGTTCCCGCACCGGGCTGAACAGGCTGCTGTTCACCGGGCGCGTCAGGGGGCGGGCCCTGCACCCCGGCGCCTACCGCGCCACGTTCAGGGCCGAAAGCCTCGCCGGCACCTCCGCGCCGAGCTCGATCTCCTTCCGCGTCGTCGCTCGCTGAGGGAAGGCGTCACGTCGGCGTAGCACCGAGGCGCCTGGTCGCGCTCGGCTTCTCGCCCAGCGCGATGCGCTCGTGCAGCCTGCGGAGCAGCCTCGGCGAGAACCAGCACCAGTCCCCGAGCAGCCCCATCAGGGCGGGCACGAGCAGCGTCCGCACCACGAACGCGTCCAGCAGGACGGCGGCGACGGCGCCGACGCCGACCTCCTTCACGAACACCACCTGGGAGGTCGCGAAGGCCCCGATCGCGACGGCGAGCAGCAGGGCCGCGGCCGTGATGATGCGACCCGTCCGCTGCAGCGCGAGCGCGATCGACTCGCGTGCGTCCTCTCCCTCGTCATGCGCCTCCTTGATGCGCGTGAACAGGAACACGCCGTAATCGGTGGAGAGCGCGAAGGCGATCGCCGCGAGCACGAGGTAGTTGCTCTGTCCGATGCCCTTCTGTGAGGTGTACGCGAGCGGGCCCTCGAAGCGGCCGTCCTGGAAGATCAGCACGAGCAGGCCGGTCGCGGCGCCCACCGTGAGCAGGTTCATGGCGAGGGCGATCGCCGGCAGCACCACCGAACCGGTCATCAGCCAAAGCACGAGGAGCGTCCCACCGACGAGGATCGCCACCGACAGCGGCAGGGTGTCGGCGATGGCCGCGCGCTGGTCGGTGAATTCCGCCCCCGACCCGCCCAGCTGCGCGACGAACGGCGAGGGGATCGCCCGCATCCGGGAGATCGCCCGCTGGGCTCTTGACGCGATCGCCTCCCCCGCGAGCGTGGTGTTGACCTGCCATATCCGGTGCCCGAGGTAGCGGGGGGCGCTCACGCCGGCCACGCCGGGGACCGCCGCCAGCCGGCTGGCGTAGGCGCGCACCCCGGCAGCCGCTCCGGGGCCGGCGTGCATGGCCAGGAAGGCCGGGGTGGTGCGGTCGAGGGGATATTCGCGTTGCAGCGCCTGTTCGACCATGCGTGCGCTCGTCGACGCCGGCAGCACCCGCGCGTCCACTCCGGCCCAGTGTGTCCCCAGGGCGGGCACGGTGAGCGCGATCAGCGCTCCCGAGGTGAGCAGCGCGACCACGCCCGGATGGCGCAGCACCCGGTGGGCCTGCCGGTACCAGCGTCCCTCCCGCGGCGGTCCGGGCCGCGTGCGTCCGATGCGGTCTCCGAACAGCACGAACAGCGCCGGCAGCAGAGTGAGCGCGACCGCTGCCGCGGTCAGCGAGGTGATCGCTCCGCCGATGCCCATCGACTGCAGGAAGCGCAGCGGGAAGACCATCAGGGAGCACATCGCGAGCGCCACCGTGACCGCGCTGTAGGCGACCGTCCGTCCTGCGGTTGCCATCGTGCTCAACACCGCCTCCGGCGTGTCCCGGCCCGCCCCCAGCT
The DNA here is from genome assembly GCA_035515315.1 of Solirubrobacteraceae bacterium. Lineage (GTDB taxonomy): Bacteria > Actinomycetota > Thermoleophilia > Solirubrobacterales > Solirubrobacteraceae > Palsa-744. The sequence continues at coordinate 34,479 of DATJBO010000202.1, read as the reverse complement.
CCTCGCGGAAACGCGAGACGAGAAACAGGCTGTAGTCGATAGCTAGCCCCAGGCCGAGCCCGATCACGAGGTTCACGGCGAACACCGACAGCGGCAGGGCCACGTTGACGGCTCGCAGCAGGGCGAACGTGGCGAACACGCTGGTGCCGCCGACCGCGACCGGCAGCAGCGCGGCCAGGCCGCGGAAGATCAGGAACGCGAGCACGGCGATCAGCGGGAAGGCGATCAGCTCCGCGAGGCCGAGGTCCTTGGAGGCCTGCGCGCCGACCTCCCGCATCGCGATCGCGTTGCCCCCCAGCAGCACCCCGGCGTCCCCCGCGAACCGCGATTTCACGTGTTCGGCGGCCGCGTGCTCGTCGGCACCGGCCCGCAGGGTCGCAGCGATCAGCACGCTCGCGCCGGTTCGCGACGGGACTGGCGGCGCCACGGAAGCCACGTCGGGGTCCCCCCGCAGCAGGCCCTCGGCGCGCGCGACCCCGGCGCCGCTGCTGCGACCGTGCACGAGGACCAGCACCCCCGCCGTCGGGTCCGCACCGGTCGCCCGCTGGATCGCTTCGCGCGCGTGGGTCGAGGCCGAGGACGGGTCCGAGAAGTCGTTCTTCGCGTTGAGGCTGTTGGTCGCGCTCGCGCCGAACACGATCCCGGCCACGAGCACCGCCGCGAGCGCCCCGGCCATGTGCCGGGGGTGTGCCGTGGCGATGCGGGCGATCCGGCTCAGCAATGCGTTGATCAGGCCCGCACGATTTCCCGGCCCAGGGGCAGCAGCGAGATCGGGATCATTTTGAAGTTCGCGATCCCCAGCGGGATGCCGATGATCGTGATGCACAGCAGCACGCCGGTGACGATGTGGCCGAGCGCGAGCCACCAGCCGCAGAAGACCAGCCAGATGACGTTGCCGATCACGGAGCCGACGCCGGCGTCGGGGCGTCGCACCGCGGTCCGGCCGAAGGGCCACAGCGCGAACCGGGCGATCCGCAGCGACGCGATCCCGAACGGGATCGTGATGATCAACAGGAAGCACACGATCGCCGCGATCGTGTACCCGATCGCCATCCACACACCGGCCAGGAGCAGCCAGATTATGTTGAGCACGACGCGCACGATCTAGCGGAAGGGCCGGGATTCGAACCCGGGAGACCGGTCCCCCGGCCTAACGGTTTTCAAGACTTTCCTCGAATTGCCGGATCCTCCATGTTTATTGGGGTCTTTGGCCGTCGGTGGCGGGTGCGGACAGTCCGTGCGACAGCGCCCGGTGAGGCAGGCGTATTGCGCCGCGGGCAGCGGGCTCATCCGCCGGCGACGAACTCACTCATGGCGGCCTTTCCGCCGCCGATGAGCGGCTCGCCGTGCGCGAACAAGAGGCTGTCGAAATCGAGGTCTAGCAACCCGCGCAGCGACTCGCGCAGCCCAACCCGCACCGCCGCGGGGTTGGCGCCCATCAGGAACCCGGGCACGAACGTGAGCCCGCCACCGCGCGGGCGCACGAGCCCATCCGCGAACGCGAGCGCTCCGCCGCCGGCGGTTCTGATGTGTAGCGCGGTGTCGTCGGGGCAGATCACCCCCAGCTGGTGCGCGGTGATCCCCGGCGCCAGCTCCTCGCCAAACGCGAAGCCGTCGACCTTCGGGCCGTGCGCGAACTCGTGCAAGCCGGCCTCGCTGCAACGGATCGGGCAGTCGAAGGCTTTCGCGTAGCGCTCGCTGTGCCGGAGATGGTGGCGGTTGGTGAGGACAACTTGGCGAGGCGTCTCTCGTCCTTCGAACCACTCGAGCCCCTCGCGCGGGACCATCGGGTCAACGACCACTCGGGCGGACTCGACGTAATAGGAATCCACGGGCAGCCTGATCTTCGGGTGGATCGCTGTCCAGTGGTGGACGCCGGGGAGCACCTCGCTGATCGGCCGGTGCGACGTGAGCTCGAGCACGAGTGGACGCACGAACTGTGGCCATGCCGCGCCCGCGAGCTGGACGCCATAGCGGACCGGGCGGGTGAGGCGATCCAGGGGCGCCATCGTCGGCACGTTACAGACGGTCCCGAGGCGCCGGCCCCGACCCGAGACGGGACGCCCGCACGTCCCACGCGACAACTGAGCTTGCGTGCCGAACGCTCCAGCTCTTGTATCGAACGCAACAAGGTGATATTAGGGACGTATCTGGAGTCGAGGATCAGCCTCGGTCTTCTCCCATCGGTGGGGACAAACGGATTGGAGACAGGAATGCCCAGCATGGACACTGCAATCGCCGGCCCGGATCCGGTCAGCACCGGCGGGGGCCCCGAGGTCTCAGCGAGAAACGAGGTGAGGGCGCTCAACGCCCTGGCCTTCGACGAGCTGCGCAGGTTTCCCGGGGCGATCCGCGACATGCACCTGGGGATCGCCCAGCGCGCATTCCGGGGCGTGGGGCCGGCCGCCCTGCCGGTGAAGCTCATCCACGATGCGCTCTCGAGCCGCGCCTACGGTGCGATCGGGGCGGGAGCCTCGGGGCTCGGAAAGGCCGTCGACGCGGCGATGGAGCAGCGCGGGGTGGGCGAGAGGATTTCGCTGTCCACCAGTCAGGGGGGCAGTTTCGGGCTGGCGGTGCTCAACGGCCTGATCGGGGACCGGCTGGAGCGCGAAGGCAGCGCGCTTGCCCAGCCCACCTCCGTGCGGATCGACGGAGAGCCGATCAAACTGGACGAGCCCTCGCTGCGTGATGCGTTCCCGCAAGCCACTCCTCGTCTGGCGGTCTTCATTCATGGACTGACCGGAGACGAGTTCTGCTGGTCCTGGGGTGCCGAAGACGCGTATGGCGAACGGCTGGCCACGGACCTCGGCTACACGGCTGTCTACCTGCGCTACAACAGCGGCCTTCACATCTCCGAGAACGGCCGCACGGTCGCAGCATTGCTCGAGGCCCTTGTTGAGGCGTGGCCGATCGAGGTGCAGCAGATCGCGCTGGTGGGCCACTCGATGGGCGGCCTGGTCGCGCGCAGCGCCGCCCATCAGGCCGACGAGCAAGACCGGATGTGGGTCAGGCACGTCCGGCATCTCGTCTCGCTCGGGACACCGCACATGGGTGCGCCCCTGGAGCAGGGAGCACACCGGGCCGCCGTGGCGCTCGACAAGCTGCCCGAGACGCGGATGCTGGGCAGCTTTCTGAAAAAGCGCAGCGCCGGCATTCGCGACCTGCGCCACGGATCGCTGGTCGATGAGGACTGGCGGGGCCGCGATCCCGAGGCCCTGCGTGCAGTCGCCTGCAAGGAGGTGCCGCTCCTGCCGTGGGCAACCCACTGCTTCGTCTCAGCCACCATCACCCGCGACCCGAGGCACCCGCTCGGGCGCCTGCTCGGCGACATCCTCGTCCTGAAGCCCAGCGCCAGTGGCCAGAGCAAGACCCGGCGAATCCCCTTCCGCGACGAGCACGGACATCACATCGGCGGTACCCACCACCTCGCGCTGCTCAACCACCCAGAGGTATATGGCCGCCTGCACGCCTGGCTGACAGCCGCGGTCGCCACACGCGCAGCTCCGGCCTGACGTGTACCTGAAACGGTCGGCCCGAGTTCTCCCGAGCACACTCGGTGGAGCTGCTCTGGGCGGAGCTGTTCGTGTGTTACGGCCGGTTGCGCCCGTACAGGTCGTGGGCCTGTACCCACTCTTCGGCGAGGATCGCCGAGCCCAGCGATAGCTCGCCGCAGAGCACCGTGGCGGCGATGATCTCGGCCAGCTTACCGACCCTCCCTGCTCCGTAGCAGCCGAGCAGCTGCAGGCACTCGCGCTGCGTGGCAAGCCCCGTACCGCCACCATAGGTGGCGACGATCAGCGAAGGGATCGTGATCGAGACGTAGTAATCGCCGTTGGGGAGAAGATCGCTGAACCCGAGCGCGGCGGAGGACTCGGCCACGTTGGCTGCATCCTGGCCCGTGGCTATGAACAGGGCCGCGATCCCGTTGGCCGAGTGCAGACCGTTGTTGTTGACCCCCGACATGAAGCCGCCGAGGTTCGACACCTGCCGCGCCCGAAACAGCGTCTCGCCGCTGGTGTGCATGTGCCGCTCGATCAGCGCGGCGGGAAGCGTAGCCTCGGCGACGACCCGCTTGCCGCGAGTGCGCAGAACGTTGACCTGCGAGCTCTTCTTGTCGGTCGCGAAGTTCGACTCCAGATAGAAGTTGGCAATGCCCTCGTAGTTGGAGTTGATCCACGCGCACGCGGCGGCGGTCGCCTTACCCGTGAGGTTCTGGCCGGCGGCGTCGCCGGTCGTGTAGTCAAATCGCGTGAACAGGATCCGGCTTGCCGAGTACTGCTCGATCCGGCGCAGCCGACCGATCCGCGTTGTGCTCTCCGCCGCCTGCTTGATCTCAACGAAGTGCTCGGTCAGCCATTCCCCGAACGCACGCGCCTCGCGGGCGCTCGGAAGCACGAAGGCAGGGGCGCGCTGCATGGCGTCATCCAGGATCGTGGTCTTCACGCCGCCGATCTCCCACAGCATCTTCATGCCGCGGTTGTAGCTCGCGACGAGGGTGCCCTCGGTGGTCGCGAGGGGCACGTAGAACTCGCCCTGCGCGTGCTCCCCGTCGACCAGGAGGGGCCCGGCGATACCGATCGGCACCTGCGCCACGCCGGTGAAATGCTCGACGTTCCCGGGGAGAGCCGACGGGTCCAGTGAGTAGTGGGCGAGGTGCTCCGGCGCCACGCCGGACTGCTCTCGCAGGAATTCGCGGCGCGCAGCAGCAGCGGCTGTCGTGTAGTCATCGCCGCGATCGCGTGGAATCTTCCGGCGGTGCCGATCAGGTGTCGCCTTGTCCTCCGTTCCGGTGGGGATGGGCTCTTGCGAGGCCGCTTGCAGGTGCCTCGTTGACGGTGATCGTATGGGCTCGGCTCGGAGCGACTCGCCCACCCGCGCCGACCGTTGCCCATGGGCCGCGGCGCTCGCGGTGGAGAGTCCGTGGCTCTGCGGCGCTGCGGGTGGGATAGCCCCGCATCAGCATCGGCAGCCGTTACGGGCAGGTTCTAGCCGACGCGATGAGACCTAGATCCGGCCCGCTGCACTTTTTCGCCGATGCGAAGGCGGCCGGGTGTGCCGCCTAGGGTACGCTCGCTCAGTGGGGCTTGAGAACATCACGGTCACGTCGCTCGACCCGGAGCGTTTGCGCGCCGTGCTCGCCCCCGACGCGCTTGCGGCCTTCGAGCGCACGCTGACCCGCGGGCGCGAGCTGCTCGAGTCACGGACGCTGTGGAACGTCAACTCGACTGCCCGCGGCGGTGGCGTCGCCGAGATGCTGCGCTCGCTGATCGGCTACGCGCGCGGCGGTGGGAGTGACGCGCGCTGGATCGTGATCGAGGGCGACGGTGAGTTCTTCCGCGTCACGAAGCGCCTGCACAACCTCCTACACGGACATGCCGGCGACGGCGGCGCGTTGGGCGCGCCCGAGCGTGCACTCTACGAGCGTCGCTGCGCGGACAACGCCGAGCTGATGGCGCAGCGCGTTGGTGCCGCGGACGTCGTGCTGCTACACGACCCGCAGACGGCCGGCATGATCCCGCGGCTGCTCCAGACGGGGGTGCCGGTCATCTGGCGCGCGCACGTCGGCATCGACCCCCCCAATGACCTCGCGCGCGAGGCTTGGCGGTTCCTGATCCCCTACGTCGAGCAGGCCGACGCGTATGTCTTCTCGCAGCCGGCCTACGTGTGGGAGGGACTCGATCCCGCGAAGCTGAGGGTGATCGCGCCCTCGATCGACGTCTTCTCACCGAAGAACCACGCGATGGCGTTCACCAGCGTGATCGCGGTGCTGCGCGCCGCTGGGCTGGCCGCCGACCGCCACCACGACCATCCCAGGGCGGTCTTCGAGCGGCTCGATGGCACGGTCGGCCGCGTGGAGTCCAAGGCGCGAGTGGTCGAGGAGGAGCAGCTCTGGCTCGGGGTCCCGCTGCTCGCGCAGGTCTCGCGCTGGGACCGCCTCAAGGACCCCCTGGGCGTGCTCGCGGCGTTCGCCGAGCACGTCCGCGCCAACGACGAGCCCCATCTGTTGCTGGCCGGCCCCGACGTCACGGCGGTGGCGGACGACCCCGAGGGCCAGGAGGTGTTCGCGCAGGTCGAAGCGACCTGGTCGGCGCTGCCGCGCCGGATCCGCCGGCGGGTGCATCTCGCCCTGCTGCCGATGGTGGACCCCGATGAGAACGCGGTGATCGTCAACGCTCTGCAGCGGCGCGCCGACGTCGTCGCGCAGAAGAGCCTCGCGGAGGGCTTCGGCCTCACCGTCGCAGAGGCGATGTGGAAGGGCCGCCCGGTCGTCGCCTCGCGAATCGGCGGCATGCGCGAGCAGATCGAGGACGGCCGCACCGGGTTTCTCGTGGACCCCGGCGACCTGCGCACGTTCGGCGAGCGCGTGAGCGTGCTCCTGGACGACCCACACGGCGCGGAGCGCATTGGCGCCGCGGCGCAGACGCGCGTACGCGACCTGTTCCTCGGTCCACGCCACCTCGGCCAGTACGTCGAACTGCTCGACAGCGTGCTGGGGCACCCGGCGTGAGCTGGCATCTCGACGACCGGCCGCCGACACTCCTTCCCGGAGGACGGTCTAGGAGTACCTTCATAAACGTGGTCAAGCGGGATCCCACCGCGATCGACAGCACCGTTGGCGGTGGCGGGGATGCCGATGAGCCATTGGCAAGGTACGGCTGAACGGAGGTCTCACGATGGCGGTGCAGCCCACAACGGCACGGACGGTGGCCGAGTTGGCGTCGCGGTCCGCGATCCGCTACGGCGCCAGACCGGCCGTGCGCTTCAAGCGGGATGGCGACTGGCTCGAGCGCAGCTACGCTGAGTTCGGCGCGGTAGTCGAGGAGCTTGCGCTCGGGTTGCTCGACGTCGGGATCGAGCCGGGCGAGCGCGTCTGCATACTCGCCAACACGCGACCGGAGTGGAGCTTCATCAGCTTCGCGATCTCGGCCGCAGGTGGTGTCGTGGTGCCGATCTACCCCACGAGCTCGCCTGAGGAGTGCGAGTGGGTAGCCGGAAACTCCGGGGCGAGGGGGGTGGTCGTCGAGGACGCGGGCCAGCTCGCGAAGATCGAGCGGGTGCGCGAGCGGCTTCCCGAGCTCGAGCACACGATCGGCATCGAGGGCGGCGTCGCCGCCCTCGACCTCGAGGGCCTGCGAGCGCGCGGCCGCGACGGCGGTGACCGCGCGGAGCTGCGCCGCCGTCAGGAGGCCGTCCAAAGCGACGACGCGTACACGATCATCTACACGTCGGGTACCACGGGGCCGCCCAAGGGCTGCGTGCTCACCCACCACAACGCGATGTCGGTCGGGGTGATGGTCGAGGAGCTCGGATTCGTGAACCCCGATGACGTCAGCTACCTGTATCTCCCGCTGGCCCACAGCTTCGCGCTGACCACCGTTCTGGGCTCGGTCGACCAGGGCACGGCGGTCGTGTACTTCGGAGGCGACACCAAGAACGTGATCCCCGAACTGATGGCCTCCGCTCCGACCTACGTCCCATCGGTGCCGCGGATCTTCGAGAAGCTCTATGCGATCGCGACCGCCAAGCTCGAGCAGGCCTCCCCGGAGCAGCGCGAGCAGTTCCAGCAGGCAGTCAAGCTCGGGGTCGACGTGCGCCGCCGCCAGCACCGCGGCGAGGAGGTGCCGGAGGGGATGCAGCGTGCCTTCGATGAGGCTGATGCCCAGCTGTTCAAAGGAGTGCGCGAGCTGTTCGGCGGTCGCGTGCGCCAGGCGGTCAGCGGCGCCGCGCCGATCGCGCCGGAGATCCTCGAGTTCTTCTACGCGGCGGGAGTGCCCGTACTCGAGGGTTGGGGGATGACCGAGACTACCGCCGTGGGTACCGTCAACACGCTGGACGATCTCAAGTTCGGCACCGTCGGCCGTGCGATGCCGGGAGTCGAGATCCGGATCGCGCCCGAGGACGGCGAGATCCTGGTGCGTGGCCCCCATGTCTTTCGCGAATACTGGCGCAACCCCGAGGCGACCGCCGAGACGCTCGTGGACGGCTGGCTGCACACGGGCGACCTAGGAAAACTCGACAACGAGGGCTTTCTCAAGATCAGCGGCCGCAAGAAGGACATCATCATCACCGCGGGCGGCAAGAACCTCACCCCGGCGAACCTGGAGAACGACCTCAAGCAGTCGCGGTTCATCTCGCAGGCGGTGATGCACGGCGACCGGCGCCCCTTCCCGGTCGCGCTCATCACCCTGGATGAGGAGGAGATCGGAGCCTGGGCACGCGAGCGCGGCAAGAGCGAGGATCTGGTGGTGCTGGCGGGCGACGATGACGTACAGGCGCTGATCCAGGCCGAGGTCGATCGCGCAAACGCCAAGTACGCACAGGTCGAGCAGATCAAGAAGTTCACGATCCTCGACCACGACCTCTCTTCGGAGGCCGGTGAGCTCACCCCCACACTCAAGGTGAAGCGAACGGTGATCAGCGAGCGCTACGCGGGCGTGCTCGACGCGCTCTACAGCTGATCGCAGATCGGAGTCGGACGCTCCGCAGTGTGCTCAAACGCCTGCGGGCGGGCCTACAACCGGGGCCGCCCCGAGCCCTCGGCGGATCGACAGAGCACGGCAAGAGCGCCTTCCGTGGGGCTCTTGTGGTGCTCACTCAATGTCTTGGGCAGCGGGACTTGGAGGTAGCTCGGGTCCGAAGGCGCCGTGGCCCGTGAGGTTCGCGTGGTGGCCGCGATCTGCATCTAACCCGCACGATGCAGCAGGAGTGGCACGGCAGCCGAAGCGGTCAGCACCAGCAACAGCCGCGCCTTGGCTGACGCAGGCGCCTCGTGAGGCCTCCCCGGGGCGAATTCAAGCACCAGTCCGGTACCGCCGCTGGCATTCTTGCCCACAAACCGGCAAACGAGACCGGCGGGGGGCTTTGCCGCAATAGATGCACACGTTTGTACGCGCGATGAGCGAGTTCGTGGGACTAGCTTGTAGAAATGGTGGCCAATCTGCGTCTGGTATCGACTCCCGCCCAGACTTCTCCGGGCCCCTCCTCGCAGTCGCCTATCCGCGTCGTGCTGGCGGATGATCACGCTGTGATGCGCCGCAGCCTGCGGGTGGTACTCGAACGCGAGGAGCACATCGATGTGATCGCCGAAGCGGCCGACCTGACGTCGGCCGTGCGCCACGTTCGCCGCGACAAGCCGCACGTGCTGTTGCTTGACCTCGACTTGTCCACCGCGGACGGTTCCGGCATGGAAGCGATCGAGCAGCTGCGCGAGCGTACGCCGGAGACCCAGATCGTAGTGCTGACGATGGAAGACAGCCCCGTAGTTGCGAGGCACGTGCTCGCCTCCGGGGCGCTTGGGTTCGTGGTAAAGCAGCTAGCCGACAACGAGCTACCGCAGGCGGTTCGCGCCGCCGCGCGCGGCGAGGACTACGTCAGCCCGCGTGTGGCAGACCGGCTGGACGCTCGGTACCGTCGCTAACCGACATCAGCGCGCACGGTGTCGGCTCGGGCGTGCTTGGCCACGTTCGTGAGGGCCTCCTGCACCAGGCGATAGGCGGTGCTCTCGAGCTCCGCCACGAGCCGTGCCTGCCCCGCCGTGGGGACTGGCAGCGTCAGCTCGCACTCCACTCGACAGCCGCTCTGCTCGCGGTGTCGGTCGAGTAGCGCCTCGATCGCGGCCCGCAGGCCGAGCTCATCCAGCGCTGCAGGACGCAGCTCGGTGATGATCGCTCGGAGGTTTCCGATCTCGCACTCGGTGTGCTCAATGGCCTCGCGCATCGCCCGTGGCGCCATCGGCACCCGTTACGCCCGTGGCGCCGGTGGAACCGTTCGCGCCACCGCTGCCGTTCGTCCCGGGCTCCCCAACTGGGCCGGTTGCGCCTGTTTCGCCCGCGGCGCCCGTTTCGCCCGTTTCGCCGACTTCGCCACGTTCGCCCGTGGCGCCCGTTTGGCCTGTCCCGCCGGTTGCGCCTGTGGCGTCTGTCCCGCCGGGTGCGCCTGTGGAGCCGGTCGCGCCGGTCGCGCCGGTTGCGCCTGTGGAGCCCGTGGCGCCCGGTGGCAAGGAGCCGCCGGTGCCTTCCAGTTCGACCGTCTTCGGCGCTTCACCGGTGTTGCCGGCGATGACCAGCTTTGCGGTGCGCACGTGTTCGCCCTGCGGGTCAAACCTAACCCATACTTTGCAGCTTGCGCCTTCTTCCACCGGCCCCATGCAGGAGCTGGAGCCGACGAAAAAGTCTCCGCTGTCTGCGCCTTCGAACGTGAGGCCGTAGATGTTGAGAGATCCCACGCCGGTGTTGGTGATCGTCACACTCTGGGGAGCGCTGATGGTCTGCTTTGGCTGTTCGCTAAAGGTCAGCTTGGAGGTGGAGACCGAGGTCACGGGCCCCGGGTAGGTGAACTTCACCTCCTCCGGTTCGCCAGCGCCGGACGCGTAGGTCGCACCTGTCGCCGACGGTTCGACGTAGCTGGAGCCGGCACCGCCGCCGCCGCTGCCGAACGCATTGCCCCCGCCGCCATGCCGGCTCCGAGCCCGGCTTGGGGACCGAGCCGCACGATACGAGCAACCGCCGACGGAGCTCGGTGGAACAGAACCTGCGCCTGTTCACGGCGACTCCTATGCGGCACTATCGTGCACCCGGGCGAAGCACTTGAGCCGTTGCGACCAGCGGCACGGGGGAGCCGCCGTCCTCCCCAGTAGTCGACCGCACCAGGTTGGCCGCGACGCGTGCTTCCGCTGGTCGTCACGCGCGAGCGAGGCGGGGACAGTCGGGGTCCAACGACGCGGGCCCGCCAGTGGCGGGCCCCCTTCGTGCTGCGACTCTGTCTGTCGCTGCCCTGGCGGATGAGCCCCGCTAGAATTTACAGTTGTTGTGCCGTCCCGCGGTGTTCTGGGCGGCATCCGGCCCGGCGTTGCCCAGGGCTGGTGAATCGCCGAGGCAGGTGGCGTTGTTACCGATGCTGTTGTTCGCCACCCACATGCCCTGTTCCGAGGGGAGGTAGCCTTCGGTGGCATAGGTCGCGACATCGTTCTTGACGACGAGGTTGTGGCCTATGGAGTCGTTGCTCACGTCGAGGAGGCCGACCGTGCTGTTCGTGATCTTCAGATCGTGGTTGATGGTGACGGGCGGCGACAGGCTGAATCCGGGTCCGCCCTGACAGCTGTAGAAGTTGTCCACGTAGTCAAGGTTGTTTTTCGATGTATCACCGATCTGGAGCTCATACGCGTTTTTCAGCCCATTGACCTTGAAATCGTGCACGACGGTCGTGTCGCAGAAGTCGAGGTTGAATGAAGAGCCTTTGAGCGTGATGTTGTCGCCGACCACCACGGGTCCGGGGCCTTTCCCGCCGAGCGTCTGGTAGACCCCAGTGGAGATGACCGCGGCGCCGTGGCTGACCAGATCGTGGCCGATCGTCGAGCTGATGGCACCAAAGAGTGAGCCGCTTTCGAGTGTCACATCGTGGCTTATGTCCGCGCCGTACATGACGCACTCGTGACCGGCCGGGACGAAAAGGTTCATCGCAGTGCCCTGGTATACCGTGCTGTCGGTGGGGTCGTTGGCGTTGTATTCCGGGCACGTGACCACCCTCGGTGGCCCCGCGGCGATCGCGGCCGGGACGATCACGGCCGTCGCGACACTCACGAGACCCACCAATACGAGCCGCCGAATTGCTCCATCGAACATCATCAGTCCCCCTTCAGGCGCACGATCGGTGCGCGTCGAGTGTGGTTGTGTCCTGCGATCCACCGTCCTCCGTGACGCTTCGTGAGGTCGGCCTTTGAAGCATCTCCGCACCAGACGGTCCCGAGGACCTTCGGCGGCGGTGCTTCGGTGAGCCAAGGAGTTCCTCCCTCCGTGATCTCTCCCAATCGCATGGCTGCAGAGCATGCTCCCGCGATCCGGGAGCTCCGGTAACCGTAGGCGGCACCGGATTGAGTGCGGCTTTCGTGCAGGATCGAGCACCGCCTCGCCGCCGCGAGATCGAGGAGCGCAGTGGTGCGCCGCTGTTGCTAGCCCGCAGGCGCGGCTGCTGCGCTCGGGCCCTCGAAGCGGCGGGGCCCGTTATCGCTTCAAGCGGAGCTTCTTGTGAGCCGCGACGGACAATCGGCCTGCCGGGTCGCGGGCCAGAGGAGCTTACGTCCAGTCCCAGCGGTGGCCCCGCGTTAGGCAAGACCAGTTGGGCACAGAACGAGAGCGCCCGCAAACGCTCCGGGCCTGGCTCTATCAGCGGAAGGGCAGATCTGGGCTCTACGAGGCGGAAGGGCCGGGATTCGAACCCGGGAGACCGCTCACGCGGCCTAACGGTTTTCAAGGCTCGCGTCGAATCGGGCGAATCGTCCGCGTTTATTGAGGTTTTCGCGCGTTGGCGGTGGGTGCGCGACAGTCCGCGCGACAGTCTGCTCGACGAGCAAGCAGCCCGACGGTCAAGCGCGTTCGCGCGTCAGTTGTAGGTGTATTGGTCGGCGGGCGGGTTCTTCTTGCTGGTCTTGCCGGACGCGGTTGCTCTCACGTCCACCGTCCCGGTTTTGGTCGCGGCTGGGGTGAGGACGGTGCAGGTCGTGGTCGAGGCGCAGTTGACCGAGGTTCCGGGCGTACTCTTGAACTTGAGGATGGTTGCGCCGCCGAGCGCGAACCCGCTACCGGTGACCGTGACGAGGGTACCTCCCGCTTTGGGCCCGGTGTTGGGGTTGATGTTGGTGACGGTGGGGTTTCCGTACTTGAAGCGGTCCTTGCTGGAGGTCGCGCTGGTGCCGCCTGATGCGGCCACGGTCACGTCCACGGTTTCCGTCGTGCTTGCTGGGGATGTGGCGGTGATCGAGGTCGGCGAGTTGACCGTGTAGTTAGCGTTGGTGGAGCCGAACTTGACTGCGGTGACCGCGGTGAAGTTGGTGCCGGTGATCGTCACGGGGGTGCCGCCGGCGGCGGGCCCCTTCTTGGGCGATAGCTTCTTGACGGTCGGCGGGCTGGAAGTACCTGGGCTGGCTTTGATGACGGGGTGATCGAGCACCGGTTCTTTGTCGATCACCGCGCTGAGGGCGTAGAAGCCTTCAGTCCCTGTGATGTAGGCGTCGGTTGCGTTCGCGGGCAGCTGCGTGACTTTCGTGCCGCCGGGGGTCGTGGAGACCTGCTCGGGGGAGGAGGGGAACGGCGTTTGCAGCGTCGGGGTAAAGAACACCTCGTACCCTTCGGCGCCGGGGACCGGTTCGTCCCAGTGCAGGTGCACGAGACCCGGTGTGCCGCCGAGCGGTTCGAGCGCGTAGGGGGTGGGCGGGTGCAGGACAGGTTCCACCGAGCCTGGTTCGGCGGGTTCCCCGACGAACGCGGCGCTTGAGGCGGGCGCGTTCAACAGCGATTCGCTCGCCTCGTCAGGCACGAGGATCACCTTCAAATACACCGATGCTCGCGGTGCCAGTTCGTCGACCGTTTCGGTTCGGAAATGCTGTTCGGGCTGGAAGATGAAGTGTTCGTGCGGGTTTTCGAAGATCGACAGCGAAGCGTTGTAGAGCGGGACGTTTGCTTTGTTTTCGATCCCGATTTCGACGTGGTAGGGGACGCCTTCGACGAGTTTCGACTCGTCCGCCTTGACTTTCAACGACAGCGCGTTCGCGCCCCACACGTGCAGCGGGCTCGCGAGTGCGGCCTGCACGTTGACCGGCGCTTCAAAGGGCTGCAGCCTGGCCTCGTAGGCCGCCGAGAGCAGGTATTCGCCGGGTTCATCGCCGCGGATGATCCAGCTGGCGCTGGCGTTGCCCAGCGGCGGGATGCTCCCGACCGACTGGGTCGGCGACTGCGGTATGGAGGTCGGCGCGAGACTCATGCCCGCGGGGAGCGTAAGCGTCATCGTGCCCGCCGCCAGCGAGAACGGTTCTTCGGCTGAGAGGTTCTGCACGACCATGGAGACTTCGAAGAACTGCTTGAGAACCGTGGCCTTGCCGCGCAGGATCAGCCACTGGATCAGCGGGTGGTTTTCGACCATCTCAGGCACCGCGACGATGCGGTCGCCTTCGCCGCCGCCCGTTTCGGGTGGCGTCAGTTCGCACTCTGTCGGCGAGCACGACCATTCCCCACCGCCGCTGGCGCCATAGTCGTTGCCGACGAACTGGCCGGCCGAGTTGACCGCGCCGTGCAGTTCGACTTGCGGCTGGGGGGATTCGGTGAACGACAGTTTGACTTCGAATTCGTAGACGTTCTGGTTGGCGGGGTTGCTCGTGTCGATGCCCGCGTTGATGATTTCCGTGAGCGTCATTTCATGCGATTCCAACCCGGACGTCGCGACTTCCCCACTTGACAGCGTCACGCTCGTCGAACCCGAATGTTCGGCGTTGACCGACACCTGGCCCGCCGCGGGGCGATAGCCGCCCTTGTACGCATACACCGTGTCCGTGCCCTCCGGCAGACCCGCGAGCACCGCTTCGCCGCTCACGTTCGTCAGCCCTTCGGTGCGCGCGCCGTCCGGGCCGATATAGAGGACCTGGGCTCCTTCGAGCGCGTGTTTAGAAGCATCAACGACCGTGACCGCCACCTCTTTGGAGGGTTCGGGTTTAGCGGCGACCATGACTTTGACCGACGCGCTTTCGTGTTCGCTGCCACGCGTGACCGTCAGCGTCGCTGTGTATGTACCGGGGGAGCTGTAGGCGTGGTGAACCACCACTCCTTCTGAGCTTGCGCTATCCCCGAAGTCCCAGCTGTAGTGTGTGATTTCAGAGGCCGGCGTACTGCCGCTGCCGTCGAAAGTGACTTCGACGCGTTCGATCGTCTTGACGTTCTCCCCGGCAACCGCGTGCAGGGCGAGCGCAGCCACCGCGGCCGTCGCGGCCGAGCTGGACGGCGCGCTTTCCCCACCGGCATTCAGCGCGACCTCTTGGATCTCCAGCTTGTGACCCACATCGTTTGCCGTCGTCACATACACCGCGCCGGTCGCTCCCGCGATCGCCTGACAGTTGGCGCCCCCTTCATCGCAGCGCAACCACTGGTCTTTGTATTCGAACGGTTCGTTCGTCCATTTCCCGTGGGAGGCGACCAGCGTGTGACCCTGCTGTGCAGAGCCCGAGATCATCGGCGACGAGACCACCGCAGGCACTGGACCCGCCGGAACAGCAAACACCCACGCCGCGCCAACGTTGCTGTTGTCTAGGAAGCCTCCGATGAGCGCCGTTGTGCCGTCGGCGGACAGCGACAGGCCGGCGCCGAACCAGGCTGCGCCACTCTCACCGCTGCCTGTGAGCTTCGAGCCCTGCTGCGTCCAGCTTTCGCCTGAGCGCGTGAACACCCACACCGCACCAACTCCGCCGTTGTCCTCGTTGCCTGTGATCAGCGCGGTGTTCCCTTCAGCAGACAGCGTCACCCCGTTACCGAAGTAGCTGGCACCGACCTCTTCGCTGCCTGTGAGCTTCGGGCCCTGCTGCGTCCAGGTTGAGCCCGAGCGTGTGAACACCCACGCAGCGCCTTTACTGCCGTTGTCACCCCAGCCGCCGACAAGTGCGGTGTTGCCGTCTGCGGATAGCGCGAAGCCGGTCCCGAACTCGCCTTCGCCGACCTCTTCGCCCCCGGTCAGCTTTGGACCTTGCTGCGTCCAGGTCGAACCAGACCGGGTAAACACCCACGCTGCACCCTTTACGCCGTTGTCGCGGTCGCCGGTGACCAGGGCAGTTTTACCATCGGCAGAGAGCGCGACGTTGCCGAACCAGCCTGCGCCGACCTCCCCGCTGCCCGTGAGCTTTGAGCCCTGCTGGGTCCAGGTCGAGCCCGAGCGCGTGAACACCCACGCCGCCCCAACGCCACCGTTATCCAGATAGCCGCCGAGCAGCGCCGCATTGCCGTTGGATGAGAGAGCCACGGTCCAGCCGACACGGGCCGCGCCGACCTCCCCACCGCCCGTGAGCTTCGCGCCCTGTTGAGTCCACACCGACCCCGAGCGCGTGAACACCCACGCCGCACCAGTTTGGCCGTTGTCGTAGGGCCCACCGATCAAGGCAGTATTTCCATCGGCGGACACCGCCACCCAGAAGCCGAAGCGCCCTGCGCCGACCTCCCCGCTGGCGGTCAGCTTTGGACCCTGCTGGGTCCAGGTCGAGCCCGAGCGCGTGAACACCCACATAGCGCCGATACCGCCGTTGTCACCCGGAACTCCGATCACGGCGGTATCGCCGTCCGCGGACAACGCCGCGCCAGACCCGAATTCGCCCGCGCCGATCTCCCCGGCGCTAGCCGTGAGCTTTCCGCCCTGCTGCGTCCAGCTTTCGCCCGAGCGTGTGAACACCCACGTTGCGCCGACGTGCCCATTGTCATAGGGGCCGGCAATCAGCGCGGTATTGCCATCGGCGGACAACGCCACTACGCCGAACCCACCGTTGCCGACCTCCCCGTTGCCTGTGAGCTTTGAGCCCTGCTGGCTCCAGGTGCCTTCTGAGCGCGTGAACACCCACGCCGCGCCTTTGCCACCGTTGTCACCCGAGCCGCCGATCAGCGCGGTGTTGCCGTCGGAGGACAACGCCACGCCGCCCCCAAAGTCGCCTTGGCCGACCTCCCCGCCGCCCGTGAGCTTTGCCCCCTGTTGAGTCCAGGCCGAGCCCGATCGGGTGAACACCCACGTCGCGCCTTTCCCGCTGTTGTCATTGTTGCCACCGATGAGCGCGGTGTTGCCGTCGGAGGACAGCGCTACGGACTGGCCGAACCAGCCTACACCGACCTCCCCTTCGCCCGTGAGCTTCCCGCCCTGCTGGGTCCAGACCGAACCCGAGCGCGTGAACACCCAAGCCGCGCCAGGGCCACCTGGGCTCTCTTCCCAGCCGCCGATCAAAGCTGTGTTGCCGTCGGAGGACAGCGCCACGCTGGTGCCGAACTGCCCGCCGCTGACGGCCCCGCTGCCGGTTAGCTTCGCGCCCTGCTGACTCCAGGTTTCCCCCGAGCGCATGAAGACCCACGCTGCGCCAACGCTGCCGTTGTCGTCCCAGCCGCCGATCAAAGCTGTGTTGCCGTCGGAGGAGAGCGCCACGCTTACGCCGAAGCGGCTCGGGCCGCTCTCTCCGCTGCCCGTGAGCTTTTTGCCCTGCTGGGTCCAGGTCGAGCCCGAGCGCGTGAACACCCACGCCGCGCCTTTGCCACCGTTGTCTTCCCAGCCGCCGATCAGCGCGGTGTTGCCGTCGGAGGACAGCGCCACGCTGGCGCCGAACTCCCCCTTGCCGCTCTCTTCGGCTCCGCCCGTGAGCTTCGGGCCCTGCTGGGTCCAGGTCGAGCCCGAGCGCGTGAACACCCACGCCGCGCCGGTCGCGTCTTCGCGACAACATGGCGGCGTGGACGTGGGATTGTCGTACTGGGCGCCAATCAGCGCGGTGTTCCCATCCGCGGACAGCGCGACCTTATAGGCCCCGAAGTAGCCTTCGCCGATCTCCCCGGCGACGACCGTGATCTTCGAGCCCAGCTGCACGAGCGGGTCGATCCGCAGCGGGTAGCGCGCGTCGGCGGTGTCGACACGAAGCATGATTCGCCCGGCGTGAAGTTCAACCCAGCTATCCAGCGTGCGCCCGCGGGCGTCCGTGGCGGACAAGCCGCTGTAGCGCAGCGAAGGCCCGCCTGGTCGGCTAAGGGTGATGCTCTGCCCACCGGAAGCCAGCGAGGCACGCACATTCCCGGACAGGGCGATCGAGAGCGTCAACGGCCCAGGCGGATGCCCAGCCGGTGCCCTCGGGATCGTGAAGCCCTGCTCCAAGCCCAGCGGCCCGTTCGCATACCACTCGCTCAAACCAGCGCGGGCATAGGTCACACGGTTGCCCTTCGCGCGCGGGACGACCTGACCGACCGGGGTTGGCGAACTGCCATAGCCCACGGCACGAACGCTCAACCCCACGTGCGTTGCCCCGGAGCTGACCGCTATCGCGGCGCGGCCAAAGCGCAGGCCGAGACGTTGCGCGGGGTTCGCCGCCGCAAAGCCGCCGTCGGAAGCGCGCACCCGGTAGGCCGCGCCGTCGGCACCCAACGCCGCGGAAACCGGCGCCTGCGCCGCCAACGGGAGGCTCAGAAGACCCTTCTGCGAGAAGCCATGAGAGTGCACGGCCGGTGACGTCGTAGAACGCTCACCAACCAGGCCCTCATAGAGC
This sequence comes from Solirubrobacteraceae bacterium, assembly GCA_035515315.1. Classification (GTDB taxonomy): domain Bacteria; phylum Actinomycetota; class Thermoleophilia; order Solirubrobacterales; family Solirubrobacteraceae; genus Palsa-744. Next base: position 16,445 of record DATJBO010000202.1, on the reverse strand, counting down.
GCCGCCCCGGTCACGAGCGAGAGCAGCGCGGCGGCCGCCAGACCACGCCACATGACCACTGCTCTTGTCCGGGGTGCTATCGCATCGGTCACCGAGAGCTTCGGGACTGCTCGTAGAGCACTTGCTGGGCCGGACATCGCGCCCCCCTTTTGGTCGCATGTCTATCCGAGTCTCTAGACGAATAGCGCCGTCCTACGGCCAGCGCATCAGAAGGAGGCCGCACGCCCGCCATCGGCTAACTACGGCCGGGAGAAATACGTTGCTTTCGAAGCGCAACTCGGCTGGTGCGCGAACGCGGATGCCGGGTGAAAACTCCCGACCGAGATCTCCGCCGCCTCCTCCTCAATCGTCGGCCCGGCCGGTGGACCGCGGCAGAGGCCGAAAGCTCCTGCCGAGTACCGAGAGCGGAATCAGCCGGATCTACGCGGATCTCGCCCGCGTAGACGTCTTTGCGGGCCCGCCGACCGCGGCTACGCGGGGGCTCGTGCGCGACAACTGCGCGACAGTCTTCGCCCCGATCAGGCGGTCTTGAGCGGCGTTGAGCGGCAGATCGAGCGCCGCCGTTGAGCCGTGCAAGCGCCTATCGCAGACGCAGAACTACCCGCACAGCCGCCGAAAACGGCTCTGTAAAGCGGAAGGGCCGGGATTCGAACCCGGGAGACCGCTCACGCGGCCTAACGGTTTTCAAGACCGCCGCATTCAACCGCTCTGCCACCCTTCCACGGCAACGATCAGCTGGTCGGGCAGCCCGTACACGGAGCGCCCATGGCAACCCTGACCGCCTCGGTCCCATCCTAGTTCAGGCGACGGGGCCTCAGGCGACGGCCTTGCCTTCGAGGGATCCTTCCCGCCGCGGCCACGCTCTAGACTCAGGCGTCTAAGCCGGGAGAGGTGGCCGAGTGGCTGAAGGCACTCGCCTGCTAAGCGAGTATGGGGTTGAACACTCCATCGCGGGTTCGAATCCCGCCCTCTCCGTCAGCGTCCTGGCTGCATCAGAGGCATGCTTGCCCGCGGCATCGGGGCACCCGGCGTCCGGGCCCGTCCGCCGACGGCCGGGCGGCGTACCGCGATCAGGGTTGCTCGGGAGCCGCTACCGCGAAGATGATGTGCCGGCGGGCGAGGCTCAGGAAGGGGTGGAGCTCGACCGGACCGCCCTCCAGCGGTTCGACGGTCACGTCGGTGAGCGTGATGAAGTCGCGCTCGGAGGCGTTCAGGACGTCGGACACGCGGCTGCGATAGCCGTCCCGGGCGAGGGTCAGCAGGCCCTCGATGCGGTGGCGCTCGGTCTCCAGGCGCACACGCTCGCGCCGGTGGTTGATCCCCGGCAGGTCCTCCTCGGCGAACAGCTCCTCGCTGGCCACCCCACCATTATCGGCGCAACCCGCCGGGGCTTGCACCCTGCACGTGGCGGGGCAGCCGATCCGGCTAGCGGATCAGCAGGTAGCTCTTGCTCAGCACCGTCCGCCTTCCGGTGGGGCCCGCGGCGACGACCTTCACCGCGGCCCGCAGGCGCCGCCGGGCACCGAGCTCGCGGCGCAGGCCTCGCAGCGTATGGGGGCCGATGCGCAGGCGCACGCGCACCGCGTGGGCGGCGGAGAGGGCCCTGGCCGCCGATACCAGGGGCAGCGGGCGGTGGCGCGGGGCGCCCACCACGGCGCTCGCCAGGATCCGGCACGCGCGCTGGCAGCCGACGCTCAGCGCCAGCTCCCGGCGCGAGAGCACCCCCTTGGCGGCGGCCAGCTTCACCTTCACGACGGGGGCCACGTCGAGCGGCGGCGGCCACGAGCCCGCGGGAGCGCACCCAGGGGCGGCCGGGGAGAGGGGCACGAAGCTCTGGATGCGGTTGTTGTGGGTGTCGGCGACGTACACGGTCCCGCTGCACCCGACAGCGATCGCCGCCGGCTGGGCGAATTCGCCGGGGCCGACCCCGCGCGTGCCCCACTTCGCGAGGAACGTCCCGCCCGCGGAGAACACCTGGACGCGGTTGTTTTCACGGTCCGCGACGAACACCCGTCCGGACGCGTCGACCGCGACGCCGGTGGGGTCGCGGAAGTGGCCATTGGCCGTGCCCCGCCCGCCCCACATGGCCTGCACCGCTCCGGCCGCAGACAGTGCGACGATGCGGTCGTTGGCGGTATCGGCGACGAACACCTCGCCGCCCGGCCCGACCGCGACCGCCGCCGGGCGGTTGAACTGCCCCGGAGCGCTGCCGGCCGCGCCGTTGCCTTCGCCCGCGCCCCACCGGGCCGCCAGCCGGCCTTCGGGTCCGAACACGAGCACCCGGTTGTGGAGCGTGTCCGCCACGTAGAGGTCGCCGCTCGGGGGATCGACGGCAACAGAGCCAGCCGAGCTCAGCCCGACCCCCCCGACGTCGAGCGGCCCTCCGATTTCGCTGAGGAAGGTCCCGTCCCCCCACATCCGCAGCACGCGACCGTTGCCCCGATCGGCGACGTACACGGCTCCCCGGGGGTCGACCGCGACGCCCGCCGGGCCGCTGAAGAAGGGGGAATGTCCGCCGGCGGCATCCCACTGGGCGACGTAGGTGCCGGACGGTGAGAGCTGCTCGAGGCGGTTGTCAACCGTGTCCGACACGAACAGCGAGCCGGTGGGATCGACGGCGAGCCCTTCGGGGGCCACCAGCTGACCCGGCCCACGACCGGAGGTCCCGATCGTCCTCAGGAAGTTGCCTTCGGGGTCGAACACCTCGATGCGCCCGTTGGCGGTGTCGGTTACGTACGTGTCGCCGCCCGGATCGCTGGCGATCCCCCGTGGGAAGGCCAGCTGGCCGGGTTTGGAGCCGTGGCCGCCCCACGCGCCGAGGAACGCGAAGCTCGGGGAGAGCTTGACCACGCGGGCGTTGATGTTGTCGGCCACGAACACGTTTCCGGCTGCGTCGAGGGCCACGCCGTAGGGGAAGCTGAACTGTCCGGGTCCGCGGCCCGGTTCCCCCGTTTCACCCTCCCAGGCGCCTTCCGGGCTGAACCTCTGGATGCGGTGGTTGTCGTCGTCGGCCACCACCAGCTCGCCTTCGTTGGCCGCCAGCCCGCGCGGCTGGGCGAACTGGCCGGGACTGCTGCCGGGGCCGCCCCACTGCATCGCTTCGCCGCCTTCGAGGTTGAAGCGCTCGATCCTGTGGTTGAGGGTGTCGGCCACGAACACGTGGTTGCCGGCCACCGCGATCCCCCCGCCCGGGGGCTGGGTCGGGTTCTGGGAGGAGCCGAAATGGAATTCCCCGAGGCCGGTGCCGCGGCGGCCCCAGGCGGTGATGAACGCTCCACTGGGGGCGAACTTCTCGACCCGGTCGTGACTCGAGTCGACGACATAGACGTTCCCCGCCGCATCGGTGGCGAGAGCCCCGATCGGCCCGAACTGGCCGGGGCCGGCGCCGTAGGAGCCCCACTCGCCGAGAAACGCCCCGGTCACGCTGAACTTCTGCAGCACGTAGCTGAGCTGGTCGGCCACGTACAGGTCGCCCGCAGCGTCCACCGCCACCGCCTCGGGGAAGCGCAGCACTCCCTCGGCCCGCTGGCCGATCACGGCCATCGAGCCGTACGGGCAGGCGGCCTGGGCGGATCCGGGGCAGCCGGCCGCCGGCGCGGGGGCGGCCGCCGCCCACGGCAGGACGACCGCGCACAGGCCGGCGAGGAGGACGCCCCTGCCGAGCGCCCGCCAGGGGGAGCGGGATATACCCGGGTCCATCTGGGAGCGAGAACACACGCCCCACGCCCACGGAGCGGTGGATCAGCCGATCGGATCCCGATCGGCGCGGCGGGGGCTCGTCGCGGCCGGGACCCGCTCCGGGTGCCTCACCCGATCCGCTCGCGGGCGCGGGCCGGCAGCCCGGACCGGACGCCCTCGGCGGCGCGTACCCGGGAGGCTCCGGAGGGGCGGTTGAGCTCCTCCCGGACGATGTACAGGGGCCGGTGCTTGACCTCGTCGTAGATCCTGCCCACGTACTCGCCGATCAGGCCCAGGGCGATCAGCTGGATGCCTCCGAGCAGCAGGATCGCGATCGTGATCGACCCGAACCCGGGTAGATAGGAGCCGAGCAGGCGCAGCAGCACCACGACCGGGATCGCGATGAACGCGACCCCCGCCGAGAGCATCCCGGCGTAGGTGGCCAGCTGCAACGGCAGGTGCGAGAAGGAGGTGATCGCGTCCAGCGAGAAGCGCAACATCCGTCGCACCGTGTACTTGGTCTCGCCCGCGGCCCGCGCATCGCGTTCGTAGGACACCGCCGTCTGGTTGAAGCCGACCCACACCGTCATGCCGCGCAGGAAGCGCGAACGCTCGGTCATCGTCAGCAACGCGTCCAGGGCGAGGCGGTCCAGCAGCCGGAAGTCGCCGCTGTTGGGCTCGAGGTCGACCTGGGCGAGCTTGTCGAACAGCTTGTAGAACCACCTCGCGGTGGCAAGCTTGAAGGCCGTCTCGCCCTCCCGCTGTTGGCGGACCGCATACACCACGTCGGCCCCCTGGCTCCAGCGGGCGATCATGTCGGGGATCAGCTCCGGGGGATCCTGGAGGTCCGCGTCGATCATCGCCACGGCGTCGCCCGCCGCGTGCTCCAGCCCGGCCGTGAGGGCGGCCTGGTGGCCGAAGTTGCGGGACAGGTGGATGACCCGCACACGGGGGTCCACGCGGGCGATGTGGTCGAGGATCTCGCCGCTGGCGTCGGAGCTCCCGTCGTTGACCAGCACCAGCTCGTACTCGAAGTCCGCAACCGCCGCGCGGGTGCGGTTCACGAACTCCTCGACGAGCTCCTGCTCGTTGTAGATCGGTGCCACCACGCTGAGCAGCGTGGGGGTCCGCAGTGGTCGTTCGGACATCTCGGACGCTGGTAGAGGTCTCGCGGTAAGACGGACCTTATGACGATTCTCGGTCAAGACCTTAAGCCGAGGCTCAATCTATCGTTCATCCTGTACCCGATGGCCTCCGGTCACACTCAGCAACGGACTGGCGGGCCGGTCGCGAGGTTCCGCGAGACCGGTTATCCGCTGATCGTCCAGTTCATGAAGTTCGCGCTGGTCGGCGTGTCCAACACGCTGCTCACGCTGCTCGTGTACACGTTCCTGCTGAAGGTCGTCGGCATGTGGTACCTGGCGGCTTCGGCGATCGGGTTCATCGTCGGGGCGACGAACGGGTTCCTGCTGAACCGCCGCTGGACCTTCCGCGAGCACGTGGGCGACGCCCTCACGCCGGTTCGCTGGGCGATCGTCCAGGGCTGCGGGCTGGCCGTCAACGAGGGCATGCTCTACGTGCTCGTCCACGACGCCCACGTGGAGAAGGTGCTGGCCCAGGTGGCCGCTACCGCGATCGTGACCGTCACGACGTTCCTCGCCAACCGCGCGTGGACCTTCCGCGTGCACCCCCCCGTCGCCGTGGTCGGCGGCTCATCCGCCGGTCCCGACACGTAGGACTCCCTCAGCGGAACACGGCCAGCAGCGAGAGGCCCGCCGGGATGCGCCCGCCGCGGGCGATCACCCGCGCCTCGATCGCGAGGGGGCGCTCCAGCAGCCAGTTGAAGGGCCGGGGGGGCACCCACAGGTCGAGGCTCGACTGGGTCGTCTTGCGGTTGAAGCGGTCGAGCACCCTCAGCAGGATCGCGACCGGCAGCAGCAGCGAGTTGAAGTAGGTGGTGCGCACCTGCCTCCAGCCGGCCCGTTCGGCCACCTGCTGGAGCGAGCCCCGGGTGTAGCGGCGGCGGTGGTGGTTGAGCTCGTCATGGCCGCTCCACAGCCACCCGTAGGCGGGAACCGTAACCAGCAGGGCCCCGCCCGGGGCCACCACGCGCCGCAGCTCCCGTAGCGCCTCGAGGTCGTCGTCGAGGTGCTCGATCACGTCGAGGCTGACCGCCAGGTCGAAGCTGTCGTCGGCGAAGGGCATCTCCAGGACCGACCCGGTCACGACCTCTCCGACGTTGCGATCACGCGCCAGCGCGGCGCTGGTCGGCGAGAGCTCCACGCCGGTCACCGACCCGTGGCGCTCGAGCTCGAGCATGTTGCGCCCGCTGCCGCAGCCGGCGTCCAGGATGCGGGCCCGCGGCGGCAGCTCGACGCCGCACAGGACGCACTCGATCACGGTCCTGCGCCCGCGGTACCACCAGTGGCGGTCCTCCGCCCTGTGGGTCTGCAGCTCGTAGTCGCGGTCCACCCGGGGATCCTTTCCTAGGACTCGCCCACCCGGCCTGCGGCGGCGCCTGCGCCTGGAGTCCTCGAAGGGCCCGGGCGGGGAGCCGGCCGGCGGGGGAGTCTCAGCCGCCCAGCGCCTCGCGGAGGAAGCTCAGCGTCCGCTCCCACGCCAGCTCGGCCGCCTCGCGGTTGTAGGTGCCGAGGCGGTTGTCGTCGTTGAAGAAGGCGTGGCCGGCATCCTCGTAGAACTGGAAGCTGACCCGCACGCCCGCGTTGCGAAGCTCCTCTTCCAGCGCCTTGGCTTCCTCCACCGAGACGAATTCGTCGCCGGTCCCGAAGTGGCCGAGCAGCGGACCGGTGATCTTGGAGAAGTCGGGCTTGCCGTGCGGCATCACGTAGTAGAACGTGACCGCCGCCCCGATGTTCGGGCAGCTGGCGGCCGCCCACACCGACAGGCCTCCCCCGAGGCAGAAGCCGACCGACCCGACCCCCGGGCCCTGCACGCCGGGCAACGAGGCGAGGTGCTCGGCGGCGCCGCACATGTCCTTCTCCGCGGTCTCCATCGACAAGGCCATCATCTTCTGCTGGGCTTCGTCGGGGCCCTCGGCCGTCTCGCCCCGATACAGGTCCGGCGCCAAGGCGAAGAAGCCGGCGGCGGCGAAGCGGTCGCACACCGAGCGGATGTGCGAGTCGAGTCCCCACCACTCCTGCAGCACGATCGTGGCCGGCCCCTGCCCGCCGGCCGGCGAGGCGAGGTAGCCGGGCGCGGTGCCGTGGCTCGTCGGGAACTCGATGTCTGGCATGTGGTGCTCCTTGTCGTTGGGGCGCTGACCGACGCCCTGGCGTGAGCCGACATCCTCTCACGGCGCCGAGCGGCGCGCGGTCGGGCCCGTCTCCAGCGGCGGCGCGGCGGGGGCGCGGCGGCGGCGCCGGCGGCGGGGGCGCGGCGGCGGCGGCGGCGCGGCGGCGGCGCGTGCTCGGTTCAGGCGGTGGGGAGCGTCACCGACAGGTCGCTGAGCTGGACCGTGAAGGGGATGTTGCTGGCGCGATAGTAGGGCGCGTCGCGGCCGAGGAGTTCGAGCTTGACGGTGTCGCCCGCCGCGAACGTGTAGCCGTTGCCATGCAGCTGGAAGCTGATCGGACCGTTCTGGTCTTCGGTGAGGCGGTAGACCCCGCGGCTGATCAGCCGCTCCTGGCCGCTGGACAGCACGTCCCAAAGCCTCGCGTCGATCTGGCCGTACGGACCGACGGCCGCCACGGTCGCCGAGACCGTCGGCAGCCCCATCAGCGTGAAGCCGGAGCTGGTCGTCGTGTACGTCGCGGTGTCGGGTTCCATCGCCGCCGTCGTTTCCTTGCAGACGTTGCCGCCTTCTTCGGTCTCGGTCTCGCCGATCGGATCGAATTCGGCCGCCAGCGTGGCGCTCGCTCCGGCCGAGGAGAAGCTCTGCGCGGCCGCGCCCCCGAACGTCACGGCGTGGGGGGCGAGGGCGCTCCAGCGCTTGGCGGTGAACGGGCCTTCGGCCGGGCCACTCTTGGGGCATGTCTGGGTGTAGGCGGTGACGCTTCCGTTCCTCTGGGCGCCGCCCTGGTGCTGGAGCCTGGCGGCAAAGAAACGGGCGCCCTCTTCGTTGAAGGCCCGGTCGCTGTTCTGCTTGTTCGACGCGGGGCCGTGGCCGAGGTCTCCGACCATCAGCGCTGCGTAGCCGCCGACCTTGCGCGCCTGGTTGTAGACCCGCAGCGACTGCTCGGGCGGGAACAGGGCGTCGGTCCAGCCGCTCTCGAGCAGCATCGGCGCGGGCTTGCGGGACAGCGCCACGCCGTAGCCCTGGTGGTAACTGTAGATCTGCCGGGCGATTTCTTCGTCTTCGGCACTGGGCGGTTCGCCGGCGTTGACCGCCGCGAACCATTTCGTCAGATCGGCTTCGGGATCCTCGCCCGGGGGCGCGTAGTAGCCGTGGGAGGCCAGGCCGTCCGCGTACAGGCCCGAAACGTAGCTCTGGATCTCAACGCCGAGCGGTTCGTAACTCTGCCCCAGGGGCGCCACTTCGGTGTCGAGGAAACGCCCGTTGGGCTCGAGCGCGTCGACCAGGTCCGACCACGGCCAGCGGGGGAAGGCGGCCTTGATTTCCATGCGCCTCCCGCCGGGGCTCTTCCAGGGAGCGTATTCGCCGCCCGGAAGGCGAACGCGGTTCTTCAGGTAGGCCAGCTCGATGCTCTGCCCCCCGCCGTAGGAGATGCCGGTGACGCCGGTGCCCCGCGGCTTGACGAGCCCTTCGTCGGCCAGCAGCCCCAGCAGGTACTGGGTGTCGTGCGCCTCATAGCGCTGGTCGGCCAGGCGGATGAACCCTTCTTCGCAGGCAGGGGTGTTTTCGCGTGATTCTTCGGTGCCACACGAGTTCCCCCACCCGCGGGCGGTGTAGTTGATCACCGCGTATCCCTGTTCGGCGTAGAAGACGTTGTTGTAGTCGAAGGTTTCGTTGCCGTTGCCGGACGCGGTGGAAGCCTCGAAGGAGCTCTTGCTGCCGCCCCATCCGTGCAGCATCACGATCGCCGGGAACGGGCCGTCGCCGCTGGCGGGAAGCGTGACGTCGACGTCGAGGGGCACGCCGTCGAAGGAGGCAACGCGTTGCGCGAGCCCTTCGGTAGGACAGAAGCGCACGCCGTCCTGTGCCGTGCAGGCGTGCCCGAAGGGCGCCGGTTCGCCGTGGGGGCGTCTGGCGGCGGCGCCGGGTGGCACGAGCAGGGCCGGCAGCGTCAGCGAAGCGAGCGCGAGGGCGAGCACGCCGATGCGCCCGTGAGCGCTTCGCAGGGCGCCGATTCCCGCTCCCCGGTGCCAGCTGCCGCTCATCCCTTCCCCCTTCTCCCGCCCTTGTACATCGACCACTGGCTGGGTACCCGCGAGGGGTGACGCCCAAACTGAGTCGACCGCTGTGTGACACTGGCCGATCGTGCAGCCCGGAGCTCCACGGATGGCCGTCGTCGGCCACGTCGAGTGGGTCCAGTTCGCCCGCGTGGAGCAGGTCCCGGCGGCGGGCGCGGTGGTCCACGCGAGCGAACCGTTCGAGGAGCCTGCCGGAGGGGGCGCCGTCGCCGCGGTCCAGCTGGCCCGCCTGGCCGGCGGGGCGACGCTGGTCACCGCATTGGGCGACGACGAACCGGCCAGGCGCTCATGCGAGCGGCTCGCGGAGCTCGGCGTGGAGGTCCACGCGGCCACCGTCGAGCTCCCCACCCGCCGCGCCGTGACGCTGCTCGACGAGCACGGGGAGCGCACGATCATCACGCTCGGCCGGCGCCTCGATCCGCCCCCCGAGCTCGTCGGCGACGTCCTGGACGCGGGGCCCACCTTCGACGGGATCTACTTCACCGCGGGCGGGCCGGAGGCGCTGCGCTGCGCCCGGAACTCCTCGCGGGTGCTCGCCGCCAGCCCGCGGGCGGCGCACGCGCTCGGGCACGGCGTGGCGCTCGACGCGCTGATCCTCAGCAGTCGCGACGACTACGAGGTCCGGCTCGCCGCTGCGGCCGAAGGCGAGGCGGGCACCGTGGTGAGAACCGAAGGCTCATGCGGGGGCGGCTACCAGCAGCACGGAGGGGAGGCCCGGCACTGGGACGCGAGCCCCCCTCCCGGACCGGTCGTGGATGGCTACGGCTGCGGGGACTCGTTCGCGGCCGGGCTCACGTTCGGGCTTGCCGGCAGCATGCCGATGGCGCGGGCGGTCGCCCTGGCGGCCCGCTGCGGGGCCGTGTGCGCGACGGGTCACGGCCCCTACGAGCGGCAGCTGGGCGCCCGAGATCTCTAGGCTGCCGACCTACATGAGCTTCGAGCAGATCATCTACGAGCTCGATGGGGGCATCCTCACGCTCACGCTCAACCGCCCCGAGCGCCTGAACGCGTGGACCGGGCAGATGGGACGGGAGCTGATGGAGGCCTTCGACCGCGCCGACGCGGACGACGAGGTGCACGCGGTGATCGTCACGGGCGCGGGCCACGGCTTCTGCGCGGGCGCCGACCTGGGCGCCGGCGGCGAGACCTTCGACTACCGCAAGCGCGGCGAGTCCGACCCGGTGCCCCGTGACAACGGCGGCGAACTCACCCTGCGGATCTTCGACTCCACCAAGCCAGTGATCGCGGCGATCAACGGCCCCGCCGTCGGCGTGGGCGCCACGATGACCCTGCCGATGGACGTGGGCCTGGCCTCCGACCAGGCGCGCATGGGCTTCGTGTTCGCCCGCCGGGGGATCATCCCGGAGGCCTGCTCGAGCTGGTTCCTGCCCCGCGTGGTGGGGATCAGCAGGGCGATGGAATGGGTTGCCACGGGCCGCGTGTTCTCGGCCCAGGAGGCCCTCGAGGGCGGGCTCGTGCGCAGCGTCCACCCGCCCGAGGAGCTGCTTCCCCAGGCCCGGGCGCTGGCGCTGGAGATCGCCGAGAACGCCGCGCCCGTGTCGGTGGCGCTGGCCCGGCGGCTGATGTGGAGGATGCTCGGCGCCGAGCACCCGATGGTCGCCCACCGGGCCGACTCCCGTGGGATGCTCGCCCGCGGCCAGTCGGCCGATGCCGTCGAGGGCATCACCGCGTTCCTGGAGAAGCGCCCCGCGAGCTTCCCCGACGGCGTCAGCGCCGGGCTCCCCGACGTGATGCCCTGGTGGCAGGAGCCCGGGTTCTCCTGACGGTCACCTCAGGAGTCCGGCAGCACCTCAGGCGTCCGGGGGCACCTCAGGCGTCCGGGGGCACCTCAGGCGTCCGGCAGCGACTGGACCAGCGAGAGCACGTCGGCGAACAGGTCTCCGAAGCGGCCGATCCGCTCCAGCGCCTGCTCGGGGGTGAACGCCAGCCGCCCCGGATCGCCGCCGTCCAGCGCGGCTGAAACCTCCTCCCATTCCAGCGGGGTGGACACGCCGGGCCGCTCGGTGGCCCGCATCGAGTAGACGCACACGGTCGTCTTGCGGGCGTCGTTCTGGCTCCAGTCGATCAGCACCTTCCCGGCGCGGCGGGACTTGGTCATGCGCGAGACGACCAGGTCCGGCTCGCTCTGCTCGAGCAGCTCGGCGAGCGTGCGGGCGAAGGTCTTGGTTTGCCGGTATGTGGCCTGCGGGTGGTTCAGGGGCACATACACCTGCAGGCCCTTGGACCCGGAGGTCTTGGCGAAGCTCCCCAGGCCGAGGCGTTCGAAGGTCCCGTGCAAGGTCAGCGCGACCCGGCAGCACTCGATCACGGTGGCCGGGGCGCCGGGGTCGAGATCGAACACCATGCACGTCGGGCGCTGCATCTCCTCCGCCCGTGCGAGCGGCGTGTGCAGCTCGATGGCGGCGAGATTGGCAAGCCACACGAGCGTCGCCAAGTCCTCGGCGAGCACGTAGTCGATCCGCTTGCGCTCGGTCGGGACGCTCGCGGTGGCCACCCACTCGGGCCGGTGGGCGGGCGCCTGCTTCTGAAAGAAGGACTTGCCCTCCACGCCGTCGGGCCAGCGCGTGACCGTCAGCGGGCGTCCGGCGAGGTGGGGCAGCAGCACGGGCGCCGCCGCCACGTAGTAGTCGATCAGCCGGCCCTTGGAGAAGTCCGTGCCGGGGTAGAGCACCTTGTCGAGGTTGGACAGCTTCAGCTCGCGGCCTTCGACGCGGGCGAGCAGGGCCCCGGAGCGCGTGTGCTCGAGCGCCACGACGGCGCTCGTCGCGGTCGTCCTCCCGTCCTCGCGCTCCGCTGCCGGCGCGTCCTGCGCGGGGCCGTCCTCGCGAACGACCTCCTCGGCGGCCTTGTCCTCGCGCAGCCCGACGTACACCGGGTGGCGCAGGCGCCCGTCCGGGGTCCACTCGGTGAACGACACCTCCGCCACCAGCCGCGGCTCGCAGAAGAAGGCCCCCCGCGGGGGCCCGCCGCCCGCGAAGGGGGAGCTCTCGCGTGCGAGCGGCCCGAGCAGGGCCGCGAGGCGGTCGAGCTCGCGCTCGGCGAGGCCGCTGCCCACCCTGCCCACGTAGCGCAGCGAGCCGTCGGCGTCGTGCACGCCGAGCAGCAGCGCGCCGATCCGCCGCGAGCGGGTGCCCTTGCCGGGGAGCCATCCGGCCACGACGAACTCCTGGCGGCCGGTGCGCTTGATCTTGAGCCAGTCGCCGGTGCGTCTGCCGGGCTGGTAGGTGGAGCGCAGGCGCTTGGCGAGCACGCCCTCGAGCCCCTGCTCGCCGACCGCCTGCAGGAGCTCGCGGCCGTGCCCCACGAGGTAATCGGGCACCTGCAGGCTCGAGCCCGACAGCTCCAGGTCGGCGAGGCGCTCGCGCCGGGCGCTGTAGGGCTCCTCCATCAGCGAGTGCCCTTCCAGCCACAACAGGTCGAAGACGACGTAGGTGACAGGCGTGTCCTTCATGCGGCGGCGGGCCTGCGCCGCGGTGGAGATCTGCATCCGCTGCTGGAGCGCGGAGAAGCTCGGGCGCCCCTCGGGGCCGAATGCCACGATCTCTCCGTCGAGGATCGCGCTGTGCGACCCCAGCGCCCTCGAGAGCTCGGCCAGCTCCGGGTACTTGGCGGTGATGTCGAGCAGGTTGCGGCTCTCGAGGCGCAGCTCGCCCGGTTGGCAGTACGCGAGCGCCCGCACCCCGTCCCACTTGATCTCATACGCCCACCCGTCCTCCGGTGCTGGCAGCTCGCCGGCGCGGGCGAGCATCGGCACGATCCCCTCCGGCATGGGTTGGCGCGATGGGTCCGCGGGCGGGTCCATGCGGTGGATCAGCCAGTCCTTGGGGGAGTCCCCCTGCTCGATCGGGAACAGGGCGTAGCGGCCCTCGACGCGGCTGCCGTGGAGGGCCACCTCCACCTTTCGGGGCTCCCACTTCAGACACTCGTAGGTGCCCGTGTCCCACACCGTCATCCTCCCGGCCCCGTACTGGCTCCGGGGGATCTCGCCCTCGAAGTCGAGGTACTCGATCGGGTGGTCCTCGGTGGCGGCGGCGAACCGGTTCTCGCCGGGCGCCTCAGGCAGGCCCTTCGGCAGCGCCCACGAGGCGAGCACGCCGTCGTGCTCGAGGCGCAGGTCCCAGTGCAGGCGCCGGGCGTGGTGCTCCTGGATCACGAAGCGCTCCTGCCGGGAGCCGCCGGCGCCCTGTCCGGGTTGGGGCTCGGGCGTGGCCGCGAAGTCGCGCTTGGCGCTGTAGGAGCGCAGCGGCTTGCCGCCGCTCCCGTCAGGCTCGCCTCGCGCGTGCCCCCCCGGCACGCCTGCCCCCGGCAGCTAGCGCCTCGACGGCGCTGGTTTCTTGGCGCGGGGTTTGGCGGCGGCTTTTTTCGCGGCCGGTTTGCGCGCGGGTTTCCGGGGGGCGCCGCCGTCGCGGGTGCGGCCGCCGTCGCGGGTGCGGACCGCGTCGAGGCTCGCCTTCAGCGCGCTCATCAGGTCGGGCGCCGGCGCAGCCACCTCTTCCGGAGCGGGCTGGACGGCGATCTTCTCGCCCTGGGCCTTGCGCTCGATCAGGTCGAGGACTTCCTGGCGGTAGGTGTCGTGGTACTTCTTGGGTTCGAACTTCGCCGCCAGCGAGTCGACCAGCTGCATCGCGATCTCGAGCTCGCGCTTGGTGGTCTTGACCTGGGTGGTCTCGGAGACCTCCTCCAGGCTGTCGGGAGCGATCACTTCGTCGGCGAAGATCATCGTGGCCATCCCCAGCGCCTCGCCCATCGGCCGGATCGCCACCAGCGACTCCTTCGAGCGGATCACGACACGGGCGATCGCCACTTTTCCGGCCTCGCGCATCGCCTCGTGCAGCAGCCGGTAGGGCTTGGCCCCTCCCGTCCCCGGCGCCAGGTAGTAGGGGTGGTCGTAGTAGACGGGGTCGATCTGGGCGAGCTCGACGAACTCCTCGATCTCGATCGTCCGCGACTTCTGCGGCGCCAGCGCGTCCAGCTCGGGCGGCTCGATCACGACGTAGCGCTCGGGGGTGATCTCATAGCCCTTGACGATCTCCTGGTAGGGAACCTCCTCCCCCGACTGGGGATCGACGCGCTTCTGGGCGATGCGCACGCCGGTCTTGGCGGACAGCTGGTGGAAGCGCACGGACTTGCGGTCGAGTGCGCTGTACAGCTTCACGGGCACCGTGACCAGCCCGAAGCTGATCGCGCCCGTCCACATCGCGCGGGGCATACGCGCAAGTACTACCACGAACCCTCGGGGGCAAACAGCCCTGCAAATCGCCCTGCCGGAAGGTTCCGGCGCCGCCCGGGCGGGTCCGGCGCCGCCCGGGCGGGTCCGGCGCCGGCGGGACGGCTCCGCTGGGGCTGCGGGACTCAGGCGATCGCGGGCGCCTGGGGCAGGCCGGCCAGCGCGTCGGCCATCTCCTGCTCGGAGAACTCGGGGTCCTCGAGCTCCCCCGCGAGGTACGCGTCGTAGGCCGACAGGTCGAAGTGGCCGTGGCCGCAGAGCCCGAACAGGATCACCCGCGGCTCGTCAGCCTCGCGCGCGGCCTGGGCCTCCTCGAAAACCGCGCGGATCGCATGGGCAGGCTCGGGAGCGGGGATGATGCCCTCGCTGCGGGCGAACCTGACGGCGGCCTCGAAGGTGTCGTTCTGGGGGTAGGCGCGCGCCTCCACCACCCCCGCCCGCACGAGCGCGGACACCACCGGTGAGTCGCCGTGGTAGCGCAGCCCCCCGGCGTGCACGGGGGGAGGTACGAAGTCGTGTCCGAGCGTGTACATCGCCATCAACGGCGTGAGCCCGGCCGTGTCGCCGAAGTCGTAGCGGTAGGAGCCGCGGGTGAGGGTGGGGCAGGCGCTCGGCTCGGCCGCCACGAAGCGCGTGCGGGCGCGTCCGCGCAGCACGTCGCGCATGAACGGGAACGCGAGGCCGCCGAAGTTCGAGCCCCCGCCCACACACGCGATCACCACGTCGGGCTGCTCCCCGGCGAGCTGCATCTGGGCCTGTGCCTCCTGGCCGATCACGGTCTGGTGCAGCAGCACGTGGTTGAGCACCGACCCGAGCGCGTAGTTGGTGTCCTCGCGCGAGGCGGCCACCTCGACGGCCTCCGAGATCGCGATCCCGAGCGACCCGGTGGGGTGTGCCTGCTGGGCCGCGCCGGACTGCGTGAGGGTGCTCGGCGAGCGGTGCACGGTCGCGCCCCAGGTCTGCATCATCGAGCGGCGGTAGGGCTTCTGGTCATACGAGGAGCCGACCATGAAGACCTCGCACTCCAGTCCGAACAGCGAGCACGCGAAGGCCAGCGAGGAGCCCCACTGGCCGGCGCCGGTCTCGGTGCTCAGCCGCGCCACCCCGGCGCGGGCGTTCTCGTAGGCCTGGGCGACGGCGGTGTTGGGCTTGTGCGAGCCCGAAGGCGAGACGCCCTCGTACTTGTAGTAGATGTGCGCCGGGGTATCGAGCTCCCGCTCCAGGCGCCGGGCCCTGTACAGCGGGGTGGGGCGCCACAGCCTGTAGGCGTCGAGCACCGGCTCGGGGATCGCTATCTCCGGCTCGGCGGAGACCTCCTGTTCGATCAGCCCGACCGGGAAGATCGGGGTCAGGTCGGGCGGCCCCGCGGGCTGCATCGTCTGCGGGTTCAGGGGCGGGAGCGGCTCTCCCGGCAGGTCGACGAGCAAGTTGACCCACTGCCTGGGCAGATCACGTTCGCTCAGCAGGAACTTGACCGGCTGCTCGCTCATCGGCGGGCTCCTTTCGGGGTCGCTCGCGGAGGCCCACCCTAGCGCCGGCCTTCTCACGGCGCGCTCTCGGCGGCCTCGCGAGGGCCTCGCGGAGAGCCTCGCCGTGGCGCGATCCCGGCCGGCCTCTCGAGGGCCTGCGCGAAAACTGGCCAGCTGGCCAGTACCCTTTGGGAGCAGGCCGACGTGGCGACGAACGACGGAGGTGCCCGGCTCATGGCAACTGTTGGACGCGACATCAAGGACGTCGAACTCACCGAGCGCGAGCTGTGGGAGGACGGACCTCCCCACGAGGCGTTCAAGCGGATGCGCGAGGAATGCCCGATCCACTGGACCGAGCGCTTCGAGATGTTCCCCGAGGAGGCCGGCTTCTGGTCGGTGACCACGGCCGACGACATCCACGCGGTCAGCCGCGACTGGCAGACCTACTCCTCCGAACTGGGCGGCGTCATCCTGGCCGCGGGGGGGTTCCCGATCGAGCTCTCGCGGGCGATGTTCATAGGGATGGATCCGCCCAAGCACGATCGTCTGAAGGCGCTGTTCCAGGCGGGGTTCACGCCGCGGCGGATCGCCGACCACGAGCAGCGCATCCGCCAGATCACGCTCGACGTGCTCGGCCGCTTGGAGGGCCGCGAGCACGCCGACCTGGTCAACGACGTCGCCCAGCCGGTCGTCGCGAGGGTGATCGGCAGCTTCATGGG
>DATJBO010000201.1:0-8910 GCA_035515315.1 Solirubrobacteraceae bacterium | reverse complement strand
CACGATCACGTTGACGTACTGGCGGCTGCGCAGGCAGTGGTCGGCGACCGACAAGAGGCAGTTGGTGTCGGGCGGCAGGTAGACCCTCACGACCTCGGCCTTCTTGTTGACGACGTGGTCGATGAAGCCGGGGTCCTGGTGTGAGAAGCCGTTGTGGTCCTGGCGCCAGACGTGCGAGGAGAGCAGGTAGTTCAGCGACGCGAGCGGGGCCCGCCAGGGGATCGTGCGCGTCACCTTCAGCCACTTGGCGTGCTGGTTGAACATCGAGTCGACGATGTGGATGAAGGCCTCGTAGCAGTTGAACAGCCCGTGGCGGCCGGTCAGCACGTAGCCCTCCAGCCAGCCCTGGCAGAGGTGCTCCGAGAGCACCTCCATGACCCTGCCCTCCGGGGCCAGGTACTGGTCGCCGGGCTCGGTCTGCGCCTCCCACACGCGGTTGGTGGCCTCGAACACGGCGTCCAGTCGGTTGGACAGGGTCTCGTCGGGGCCCATCAGCCGGAAGCTCCGCGGGTTGCGCGCGATCACGTCGCGCAGGAAGCCGCCGAGCACGCGTGTGGCTTCGCTCATCTCGGTGCCGGGGTGCTCGACCGCGACGGCATGGTCGCGGAAGTCGGGCATCTCCAGCGGCTGCAACAGCCGCCCGCCGTTGGCGTGCGGGTTGGCCCCCATGCGCCGGTGCCCGCGGGGGGCGAGCGCGGCCAGCTCCTCGCGCAGCGTCCCGCGCCCGTCGAACAGCTCCTCGGCGCGGTAGGAGCGCATCCAACGCTCGAGCTCGGTCAGGTGCTCCGGCTTGGTCGCGAGTTCTCCCAACGGGATCTGATGCGATCGGAACGAGCCCTCCGCGGGCAGCCCGTCCACCTCCTTCGGCCCGGTCCAGCCCTTGGGCGTGCGCAGCACGATCATCGGCCAGCGCGGCCTGCCCTTCGCCCCCCCGGAGCGTGCCGCGCGCTGGATCTCGGCGATCTTGGCGGTGGCCTCGTCGAGCGCTGCAGCCATCTGCTGGTGCACCGGGTCGGGCTCGGAGCCCGTCACGAAGCGCGGCTCGTAGCCGTAGCCCTCGAGCAGAGCCGCCAGCTCGTCCTCGGGGATGCGGGCCAGGATCGTCGGGTTGGCGATCTTGAAGCCGTTGAGGTGCAGGACCGGCAGCACCGCCCCGTCGTGTGCCGGGTTCAGGAACTTGTTCGAATGCCAGCTGGCCGCCAGCGGGCCGGTCTCGGCCTCGCCGTCCCCGACCACGGCGCACACCAGCAGGTCGGGGTTGTCGAACGCGGCGCCGTGGGCATGGACGAGGGCGTAACCGAGCTCGCCCCCCTCGTGGATCGAGCCGGGCGTCTCCGGAGCCGCGTGGCTGGGCACGCCCCCCGGGAAGGAGAACTGCCGGAACAGGCGCCGCAGCCCCTCCTCGTCGCGGCCGACGCGGGGGTAGACCTCGCTGTAGGTCCCCTCCAGGTAGACGTTGGCGACCACGCCTGGGGCGCCGTGGCCGGGTCCCGTGACGAACATCGCGTTCAGGTCCCGCTCGCGGATGACGCGGTTCAGGTGGGCGTAGATCAGGTTCAGCCCCGGGGTCGTGCCCCAGTGGCCGAGCAGGCGGGGCTTGGTGTGCTCGAGCCGCAGCGGTTCGCGCAGCAGCGGGTTGTCGAGCAGGTAGATCTGTCCCACCGAGAGGTAGTTGGCCGCGCGCCAGTAGGCGTCGATCAGCCGCAGCTCCTCGTCCGTCAGCGGCCCCGCAGCCGGTGCGGGCCGGGGCGCCGCGGAGCCCCAGGCGTCGGCGGGGCCCGAGGAGTGGGCTCGAGGCCCGTCGGTGGTGGCTCTCGGTGACGTGGCGACGGACTCCGGGAGAGTTTCCTGATCAGTGTGGCGGGGCGGCCTGATCGGGGTGATACCGCATATAGGATGCTCGCGCACCCAGCCGAGGAGACCGACCAGTGTTTGAGAACGTGCTTGTAGGGGTCGACGGCAGTCCCTTTGGCCAGGACGCGGTCGCGCTCGCGGGACGGCTCCTGGCCGATGGCGGCCGTCTTACCCTCGTGCACGTCCACCAGGGCCGCCTGCACCCGCTGCACGCCATCACGCCCGGGCTCCTGGACGAGGAGAGCGCCGCCTCCGAGAAGCTGCTGCGCGAGGAGCGCGAGCGGGCCGGCGTCAGAGCCCAGGCGGTAAGCGCCATCGGGGCCTCGCCCGCGGGGGCCCTGCACGAGCAGGCCGAGGAACGGGACGCCGACCTGCTGGTCGTGGGCTCCTCTCACCGCAGCCCGTTCGGGCGGGTGATGCTCGGCGACGACGCCCGCCGGGCGCTCAACGGCGCTCCGTGCGCCGTGGCGATCGCCGCCAAGGGGTATGCGGAGGCGCCCGCGCCGCTGGCCCGCGTCGGGGTCGGCTACAACGAGAGCCCCGAGAGCCGGGCGGCGCTCGGGGCGGCGCGCTCGATCGCCGCGCAGACCGGCGCCAAGGTGCTCGCACTGGAAGTGATCTCGATCCCCACGTACGCCTACACGGGCATGATTCCCCCTTCGGTGGGAGACGCGATCGACACCGTCCTGGGCGAGGCCAACGACCGCATGCGGGCCCTGGAGGGGGTCGACGGCCGCGCCGCCTATGGCCTCACGGGCGAGGAGCTCGCGGCGTTCGGCGACGAGCTCGACCTGCTGGTGGTGGGGTCCCGCAGCTACGGCCCCGTCAAGCGGCTGGTGCTGGGAAGCACCTCCGACTACCTGGAGCGCCACGCCCGCTGCTCGCTGCTGGTCCTGCCCCGCTCGGCCGCGGAGGGCTCGTCATGAGCCGGTCTTCCGAGGGCGAGGAGGGCAGGCAGACGCCCGCCGAGGAGGGCGGGGGGACGGGCGCGACCGTGCGGATCGTGCTGGCCGACGATCACGCGGTGGTCCGCAGCGGCCTGAGGATGCTGCTCGACAGCGAGCCCGAGTTCGAAGTGGTGGCGGAGGCGAGCGACGTCGACAACGCCGCGCGTTACGTGCGGGGTCACCACCCGGACGTGCTCGTGCTCGACCTGAACATGCCCGGCGGCTCGAGCCTCGACGCGATCCCCCAGATCCGTAGCGAGTCGCCCGACACCCAGATCGTGGTCCTGACGATGCAGCAGGAGCCGGCCTTCGCCCGCCAGGCGCTCGGCGCGGGGGCGCTCGGGTACGTGCTCAAGGAGGCGGCGGACGAGGAGCTGGTGGAGGCCGTCCGCCGCGCGGCGGCGGGGGAGAGCTACCTGAACCCGCGGCTCGGTGCGCGGATCGCCGCCGAGCCGCCGCCCGGCCCCCCGGACGATCTGTCCGAGCGGGAGGTGGACGTCCTGCGCCTGATCGCCCTCGGCCATACGAACGCGGAGATCGCCGAACAGCTGTACCTGTCGGTCCGCACCGTGGAGACCCACCGCTCCCACATCCAGCAGAAGCTGGGCCGCTCCAGCAGGGCCGAGCTCGTCGGCTACGCGCTCGAGCGGGGTCTCATCGCGGGCTAGCGTCCCCGCCGCCGCTGGCGGCGGCGTAGTGCTCGCGCCAGATCAGCCGGTAGATAGGGATCCACCGCGGGATCCTGTTGATCACCGGGATGAAGGGGACGACGATGAAGGCCAGGCTGAGCACGCCCATCACGAGCATCACGAGGATGTCGGCGTTTTCGGAGGCCTTGAACGGTTCGACCTGGTACCACAGCGCATACAGCCACAGCCACGGCTGTCCGGGGTAGCTGCCCGTCTCGTTCATCAGCCCCCACTGCTCGCCGAGCAGATGCTGGGCCTGCGCGCGTTCTTCCAGCAGCCCACCGTCGGCCATCAACAGCAGGGGCTTGGTGTAGTCGGTTTGGAAGAACTGCCTGCTCGTCAGCAGACTGCCTTCGAGGCCGCCGCTCTGTGCCAGCGAGACGAGCCCTTCCATCATCGTCGGCACCGGGCCGCTCCCTGGCGCGGTGACGATCACCCTGCCGGTGCCGCGCTGTTCGGCGACCGTCCTCGGCAGCGGCTTTTCTTCTTCCTTGGCGGCTTCGTATTCTTCGAGCGGCTTCGCGTACGCCGTCGCCCAGGCCTTCTTGGTCTGTTCCGGAGCGGCCCGGTAGCGCGCGAGGGCGCTCGCCAGGGTGGGGTCGCCGGTGACCGTCCTCAGCGGTTCGATCACGTAGGCCTGCGCCGTATCGATCGGATGACTGACCCCGAGCCATTTCTGCGGCTTCAGGATCCACGCTTGCTGGCCTTCGCCGTTGTGGTTGTAGGGCGGGCCGTATTCGGCGGTGTCGCTGGTGCCGTTGAGCTCCTTGGCGGCCGTGGCGAGGAAGTTCACGGGCAGCGAGCGCGACCATTGGGCGACCGTGCTGGGCCTGTCGTCGGGCGAGGAGAAGAGGATCGTCAACAGCACCGCCAGCAGGCCGATCACCCCCGTTGCGATGCACAGCTCTTTGACGAGGTCGTACGGGTAGTAACCGCCCGCCCACGGTCTCGTGTCGTCGCGCGGCCGGCGCGGGCTCACGCGGTCGGCTCCGGCGAAGGCGACGGCTCGGGTGGGGGCTCCGGCGCCGCTGCGGGGCCAGAGCCGCCGGCGCGGGCGGGGAGCTTCTTGTCGAGCTCGATCGGGGGGACAACCCCGTGGCGGCGCACGAGCAGCACGTGCGCGGACACCAGCACGACAACCGCCACCGGCAGCAGCAGCACGTGGTAGCTGTACATCTGGCCGAAGTTGGTGAGGTTGAAGAAGGCTCCGATCCCGACCGAGTTCATCGCGTCCTTGGCCTGCGTGGAGATCCACTGGGCGTCGAAGTTCTGCTGCGAGACATAGCCCGTGAGAGCGGCCGGGATCGCCACCAGGAAGACGATCGCGCCGGTGATCCACACGCGCGCACGCCCGCCGCGCCAGGCGGCCATCCAGTACTTCCCCCACAGGTGCACGACCATCACGAAGAAGAACAGCTCCACCGACCACAGGTGGATGCTGTTGAAGAAGTGGCCGACGCTCGTGAAGTGCCACCACGCGGGGCCCTTCAGCGTGAGGATGCAACCCGACGCGATGACCACGATCAGCGACGCGATGCTGGCCACCCCGAACACGTAGATCCAGGAGGCGACGTACGTCGGCTGTCCGTCGGGGAGGAGCTTCTCCGGGGGCAGCGCCGCGACCGCGCGGCGGCGCAGTTTGACCGTCCAGGACCTGGGGTCGCCTTCGGTCGCCGCCCCGCTCGGCGGCGTTGCCGCGGGCGCGCTCACTTGGATGCTTCCCGCCGCTTCGCGGCGCCCGGGAACGGGAGCAGGATCGCGAGCGCGAACACGACCAGCATCAGCCCGATCACCACCACGTTCGCCACCGAGAGGTGGATGAAGTGCCAGTCCACCGTGTGAGCCGGGTGGTTGAGGTTGAAGGCCGCCCCGACGACCCTTGTGCTCGCTAGCCACGACATCGCGCGACGAGGCTATGGCGCCGCGGGGACGGGCCGCATCCGTACTTCCCCGGCGTGAGTGTGAGAGATTCCTCACGCGGGAGGCGGGGTCCGCGGAGCCTACGTGTGGCGCTAGGGTGGCGCCGATGCGCGCGATCCCGACAGCGCCCGTCGCGGCCGGCGCCCTGATCGCCGGCTACGCCGTCGCCGCCTCGAGCGGCTCGCGACCGGCCGGCGGGCTCGTGCTCGCGGCCGGGGGGCTGTGGTGCGTGCGCGAGTGGGACCGGCGCAACGGCAGGCGCACGGCGCTCGTGCTGGGCTCGGTCGGCACGGCTGCGTTCGTGCTCTCGCACGTGCTCGCGTCCCGGATCGGGGCGTGGCCCTCGGTGCTGTCGGTGGCGGCGGCGACGGCGCTGGCAGCGGGCCTGCTGTCAGACCGGCGTATGGCGGCTGCGCCCGCCTGATCCGCCGGCCGCGGGTGTGCCCGTGGTCCGATCTGGCGACCGGCGGGTAGCGGTCGAAGACTCTTGAATGCCGATTCGCCGTTTGGCGGTCGAGGTCGCTTGAATGCCGATTCGGCGCTCGGGTACGGTGGGGGCGCGATGGCCCAGGCCTCCGTGACGATCGCCGACACGCCCCTCGGGCCGCCGCCCCAGGACCTTCCACTGGAGCGGCCGGACTTCCAGATCGTCCCGCCCGCCGGACTGCCGATCGTGGCCGTCGTGATGGCCCTGCTGACGGAGCTCAAGAAGCCGCGGCCAAACCCCCAGGTCATCGAGCGCCGCTTGCGGCCCTTCATCTACAGCGCCGGCGCCACAGGGCTGATGCAGGTGGCGACCTTCGTGATCATGACCAAGCTGGCCACGGCATGAGCGAGCGCCGCCTGCCACCGGTGACGCAGGTCGGCATGCTCTCGCTGGCGCTGATCATCGCCTCCGGGATCTAGCTCGCCGCCCACATCCCCGAGCATGTCCCACTTGGACCCTCGATCGCGCTCGTGAGCGCGGCGGCGCTGGCCCTTGGCGGGATCCTGCTCGCGCTCTGGCGCGTGGCGGGCTTCCCCTGGGGGCGCTTCTTCGAGGTCGCCCGGTGGGCGCTGCTCGCCTACGCGGCGGTGGCCGGGATGATCGAGTACGTGTTCCTGCGCAACAGCACCAATGGCGGACCGCTCGTGCTGTTGGCGCTCTCGCTGGCGATCTTCGCGCTGGAGGTCACGTTGCTGATCTCCTTCACGGTGGCCCGCTACGCGGACTAGTGAACGCCCGCCCGGCGCCCGCCTGTGCGCACCGTGATAATGCCGCGGATGCGCGCCATCCAGATCGTTCGTGAGACGGGACCCGACAGCGCCCTCGAGCTCGTGGAGCTGCCCGAGCCGGAGGCCTCCCACATGCTCACACCCGGCGAAGGGGTGGTGGTGGACGTGCACGCGGCGGGCGTGTCGTTCCCCGAGCTGCTGCAGACCAGGGGGCAGTACCAGCTCAAACCCGACCTTCCGTTCGTGCCGGGCAGCGAGGTGGGGGGCGTGGTGCGCACCGCTCCGGCGGGAGCCGCCGTGAAGGAGGGGGACAGGGTCGCCGCCTTCTGCGCGCTCGGGGGCTTCGCCGAGACCGCCGTGGCGCCCGAGTTCTTCACCTTCGAGCTGCCCGAGGAGCTGGACTTCGCGCAGGGTGCGGCGCTGGTCCTCAACTATCACACCGCCTACTTCGCGCTCGTGATGCGGGGGCGGCTCAAACGCGGTGAGAGCGTGCTCGTGCACGGTGCCGCCGGTGGCGTGGGCACCGCTTCGCTGCAGGTCGCCAAGGCCTCGGGCGCGCACACGATCGCGCTGGTCTCCACCGAGGAGAAGGCGCGTGTCGCCGAACGGGCGGGAGCCGAGCGGACCCTGGTGATCGACGAGGGCTGGAAGGACGAGGTCAAGGAGATCTCCGGCGGCGGCGTGGACGTGGTGCTCGACCCGGTCGGCGGCGACCGCTTCACCGACAGCCTGCGCTCGCTGCGCGAGGACGGCCGACTGGTGGTGGTCGGCTTCACCGGCGGCTCGATCCCCGAGGTGCGTGTCAACCGCCTGCTGCTGAACAACACCGAGGTGGTAGGGGCGGGCTGGGGCGCCTACGTGATGGGCAAGCCCGAGCTCAACCGGCGTGTGGGGGCCGCGATCGGGGCGATGGTGTCCGCCGGCTACGTGCGCCCGCCGGTGGGCGCGCGGTTCCCCCTCGAGCAGGCGGCCGAGGCCCTGAAGCTGCTCGACGAGCGCCGTGCGACCGGGAAGGTCGTGCTCGACGTGCGCCCCGGCTAGGCGCCGGCGGCGCCCACCAGAGTTCGGCGGCGCCCACAGATTCCGGCGACGCCCGAGGAGGGCTCCGGCGGCGCCCCGACCGGGCTCCGGCGGCGCGGGCTCCTGATAGCGTGGCCGCGCCCATGTGCCATCGCTCACAGCTCGCATGAGCAGCGGTCCATGAAGGCCATCGGGGCAGGCCTTCCGCGGACGGCCACCACGACGCAGATGTACGCGCTCGAAAAGCTGGGCTTCAGCCCCTGCTACCACATGCGCGACCTGCTAGCCGACCTCGGGGCGGGGCTGCCGCTGTGGGAGGAGGTGGCCGACGGCTCACCCGACTGGGAGCGGATCTTCGGCGAGGCGACCTCGACCTGCGACTGGCCCTCGGCGCGCTACTACCGCGAGCTGACCGACCACTACCCGGAATCGAAGGTGGTACTGAGTGTCCGCGACGGCGCGGGGTGGGCCGCCAGCATGCAGGAAACCGTGTGGGGCGTCTACCACGGGGACAGCGTCCTGCACCACCTCTGCCGCGCCCGCGCGGTGCTCGATCCGCTGTGGAACCGCTACATGGCGCTGATGACCCGCATGACCTGGGACGAGGGGGGCGCCCTCGCGGGCGACACCTCGACCGCCGCGGGCCTGGTGGCCGCGATGGAGCGCTGGAACGACACGGTCAAACGGACGGTGCCGCCCGAGCGCCTGCTGGCGTGGGACCCGCGCGACGGCTGGGAGCCGTTGTGTGAGTTCCTGGATGTTCCCGTGCCCGACGAGCCGCTGCCCCGGCTCAACGACACCGCCTCCTTCCGGGAGGGGATCATCGGCGGGGCCCTCGACGTGGTCAACGAGTGGTGGCAGACCCGCGAGCGCCCCGCGAGCGGGCTGCACGGCGCCGCGCTCTAGGACGCCAGCTAGCCCTTGACGGTTCCCGAGGTCCCGAGCACGTTGCCGCTGCCGTCGATCGCCTGCACCGCGAGGTACGGGGGCGGGTCCTGCACCGGGATCGCCGTCTCGAAGCCCGTCTTGGGGACCATCGAGACCGGTGCCAGCGTGCTCGGGGAGGCGCCGCCCAGCAGCCGCCAGCTGGCCGTGCGGGTGTCTCCGTTCCAGCTCACGTAGGCGGTCCCCGAGTTCGCCGAGGAGGCGGTCGCCGTGAGCGCCGGGCCGTGGGGAGGGGCGCCGGCCCAGGTGAACCGGTAGCTGCGATAGGACTGGTAGGAGCCGTGCCAATGGGCGTCGTAGATGAGCTGGTTGGACGAGTT
>DATJBO010000200.1:0-2891 GCA_035515315.1 Solirubrobacteraceae bacterium | reverse complement strand
GGCGTTCACGACCTTCGACCGTGCCATCTACGTGCCCTACCAGCACGGGGCCTTCAAGTCCTCCAAGCCCAACCCGGCGGTGCTCGCCAGTGCCGGGCAGACGGCGCGTGTGGTCGCCAGCGAGATCCACGCGGCCACCGTTGCGGCGGACGAAAGCCCTCAGCTCGCGCAGCTCAGGGCACCGATGAAGAGCCTCGACGAGGGCTTCAAAGCGGCACTCGTGAAGCTCAAGCAGGGACACTTCAACTTCGGGGAAATCCAGGCGGCCGCCGTGGCGATCTCCTCCATCAGGGGCGCGGCGGCGAGCGCCGGCCTCTCGATTCCGGGCTGAGCCCGGTCCCTCTCCCTCAGGCGGTCGTGGGCTGATCCTCGCCCGCACGCGCGTCGATCAACCGGGCGAGCCCCTGGGCCTGCTCGTCGCGTTCGGCGCGGGCGTCGCCGAGCGGGCCGAGGATGCCCCTGAGCACCGAAAGGATCGTCCAGCGGCGAGGCCTGATGATCCGCGGCTGGCGACGTTCGATCCCGCGCACGATCGCCTCGCCGGCGACGGCCGGCGGCAGCCGCTTGCGCAGGGGGGAGGGCAGCGTTTTCAGCATCCTCTCGGCGAGCTCGTCGGCATCGATCGCGCGGTGGATCATCTCCGTGTCGATGAAGCCGAAATAGGCAACGCTGGCGCTGGCGCCGTGCTGGACCAGCTCGACGCGAAGGGCGCGCCCGAACTGCTCGACCGCCGCCTTGCTCATCGCGTAGGGGATCTCGCCGACGCCGTTGGTGAAAGCGTAGATCGAGGACACGACCACGACGTGGCCCCGACGCTCGATCACCTGGGGGAGGGCGGCCTCGACCGTGCGGCACACGCCGAACAGGTCGACGTCGATCACCCGCTGGAAGGTCTCCGTGGGCATTGCCCGGAAGGTGGCCACGCGGGAGGCGATGCCGGCATTGGCGACCACCACGTCGAGGCCCCCGAAATGCTCGACGGTGTCCGCCACGGCGCGCTGCACCGCACCGCGGTCGGTCACGTCGGCGGCCAATCCGAGCGCGCGCGAGTCGTGCAGCTGCGAGGCCGCCCGTGTCGTGGCCTCGAGGTCGAGGTCGGCGATCGCGACGGAGGCGCCCCTGCCGATCAGCGCGCGGGCGGTGGCGAACCCGATCCCACGTGCTCCCCCGGTGACGAGGGCCACCTTGCCTGGCAGCTCATACACGGCCATCGCCGACCGGACTCTGCCAGATCCGCCGCCGGGCCGCGTGCCCGTGTGAGGCGGCCCGGACAGCAGGAAGGGGAGCGTGCCGCCGGCGGCACGCTCCCCTTCGCTCTTCCCTGGTCGCTGCCGTGCCCAGGGCGTCGGTCGCTGCCTAGATCACTTCTTCCTTGAACCCGATCCAGGTTTCTTTGGCTTTGCCTTTCACGACCATGTTGCCCTTCAGTTTGCCGCCTTCCAGCTTGAATTCGCCTTCTTCACAGAGCCCGCCTTCACCTTCGTATTCCAGTCCGTCGACTTCGCCTTCTTCATGGGTGCGGGTCTTCGTTTTGACTTCGACTTCCGGCAGGCCTTCGGGGAACGGTTTTCCGAGCTGGCGATAGGTCTCGGGGCCCGGTTTGCCTTCTTCGACCTCTTCTTGCCCGACCGTCTGCCCTGCCGAGAGGGTGATCGTGCACTCGCCAGGCTGGAACACTTTTATTTTGGGTTCGTTCACGATCGACGCGGTTCCGTTGGCGTGGAATTCCCATTCGACCGGCGGGACCGTCGCCGGTTCTGTTGATTTTTTCTGTCCCTTGGTTTTGCACTGGGCATAGGTGACCTTGACCGTGAACGACTGCGTTTCGGTGGTGGCGATTTCGCCGGGACCCTTTTCGATCCCTCCGCATTTGATCTTGACCGCCCTGTGTTCTTCGATCGGGAAGGTGAACTGCTGTTCACCGAGTCCCGTCGTTTCCAGCTTGACCGCCGATCCGCTAGCGAGGAATTCCCTTTTGTATTCTTTTTTGGCCAGCGCCGGCGCTGCCTGGGCAGCGAACGTAAACGTGGCGACCAGCGCGCAGATCGCGACTCTCCATCTACTCATTTTGGTCCGCAACCCTCCTTCGCCTTCGTTTCGCCGGGCGCCCCACGGCTGCCCGGCCCCATTCCCTTGGCGCTCCCGAGGGGTTCCCCCGCTGCCCTCGAGCGTCCTAGAGCGATTACGCGGCACCATACCACTCCAGACCCCTCCGTGGCGAGGGCTGCGGTCCGCTCGGACGGGGCTCGAAGATGGCCTGTCGAGCGGCTATAGCGCCTGCTGCGGGGCCCTGGGATCGTGCTGGCCGAGCTCGTAGCCGGCCGCCCGAAGCCGCTCCAGGAGCCCCCAGGTGTGCTCGGGGCCGCGGGTCTCGAGCGTCAGCTCGACCCCCGTCTCGCGGATGTGCAGGGGGATCGCCTCGCGCAGGTGCTCGAGCGCCAGCAGGTTTGCTCCGGCGTCGGCCACGAGCGCCAACAGCTCGGCCAGCGCGCCGGGACGGTCCGCCACGCGCGTGAACACCCGCACGCGCCTGCCCTGCTCGGTCTCGCGACGGCGCAGCACGGCCGCCAGCAGGCCGCTGTCGAGGTTGCCCCCGGACACGATCGCGACCGTCAAGCCGCTGCTCGGCGACAGGCGGCCGCTGAGCAGGGCGGCCAGGGCGACCGCGCCGGCTCCCTCCACGACGAGCTTGGCGCGCTCGGCCAGCATCACCATCGCGCCGGCGATCTCGTCCTCCTCGACGGTCACGATCGCGTCGAGGAGCTCCGCCAGCAGCGGCGCGGTGAGGCTGCCGGGGCTCTTGATCGCGATCCCGTCCGCGATCGTGGCGCCGCTCGAGGCGATCGGCTCGTGGGCGGGCACCTCCTCGGCGAGCAGGCGGGCGTAGGGGG
>DATJBO010000199.1:0-2765 GCA_035515315.1 Solirubrobacteraceae bacterium | reverse complement strand
CACGCGCCAGTGGCGGGTGCCCTCTTCGGCCCAGTCCAGCGGGTAGACGAGCTCCCCGGCGCAGTGGAAGCAGACGTGGAGCTGCTCGTTCTCGTTGCCGGTGCCCGTGGGCCGGTCGGAGCCGACCGCCAAATCGATCTGTTCGGGGCCGGGACCCTGGGGGTCCTCGTGGGGATTGGGTTCTGCGGTCGCGCTCATGTTCCTTTGAGACGTCATCGACTACCTGTTTAGTGCGCTTTAGCTCGGCAGAAATCCCGGCGGACCGGTTGCGTGGGGGTTGCGGCGGCGATGGTAGGTTCAACCGCTAGAGCGAATGGTCGGCCCAGTACGAACGATCGGCCACGAGGAGCGCCTCAGCCTCGTCGACCACCTCGAGGAGCTGCGCTCGCGCCTGATCATCGGGGGGATCGCGCTGGCGATCGCCTTCGCCGTGTGCCTGTGGCAGAACCACGCGCTGCTGCACATCATCAACGCCCCCCTGAAGGCCCAGACCCGCAAGCAGGTGGCCAAGGGCGAGGGCACCGTCGGGCAGGCCGTGCTGGCCCAGCAGGGCGTGCTGAAGGTCAGCGAGGACACGCAGACCGCGCTGCGCGCGCTGAGCAGACCGGGGAGCGGCGTGACCCCCGCCACCCGCGCCCAGATGCTCGCGCTCGCGGCCGCGCTGAAGGCCGACGTCGCGAGGATCCCCCGCCATCCCCAGGGGGACAACCCGGCCACGCTGGGCGTCGGGGAGCCGTTCACGACCACCCTCGGCGTGTCGCTCGCGTTCGCACTGGTGGCCTCCCTGCCGGTGATCCTCTACGAGCTCTACGGGTTCGTGATCCCGGCGCTGGGCCCGGAGGAGCGGCGAGCCGTCAGGCCGCCGCTGACGGCGGTCCCGATCCTGTTCATCGCCGGGGTCCTGTTCGGCTACTTCGTGGTGCTGCCGGCGGCCACGCGCTTCTTCGTGAACTTCAACTCCGGCCAGTTCAACATCATCGTCCAGGCCGCCCCCTACTACCGCTTCGCGGCGACCATCCTGCTGGCCATGGGGCTGGTGTTCCAGGTGCCCGTGGCGATCGTCGGCGCCACCCGGGCGGGCCTGGTGACGCCGGCCCAGCTGCGCAAGAACCGCCGCTACGCGATCCTCACCTGTGCGGTCATCGCGGCGTTCCTGCCGGGGGACTTCATCACGCTGCTGCTCGAGACGGTTCCGCTGTATCTGCTGTTCGAGGCCAGTATCCTTGTGGCAGCGATCGTTGGGCGCTCGAGCCGCGGCGCGGGTCAGGCGGAGCCCTCCGCGGCCGGCGACGCCGGCGCCGGAGCCAGCGGGCCGCAGCCGCCGGCGGATCCCCCGGCACCAGAGACCGTGCAGCAGATAATCGACCACGTGGACAGGAACCTGTCCGGCTGATGCTCTTCGACCTGAGAGGCCGCGGCCGCCGGCGCACGGTGCGCGTGATCTACATCGGCCTGGCCGTCCTGATCGGGATCGGCCTGGTCGGCTTCGGCGTGGGCGGGGGCTTCGGCGGCGGCGGGATCGTCAGCAGCCTCAACAACCGCGAAGGGAGCGGCGGCGCGAACTACTCCAAGCAGATCGCCAACTACCGCAAGCAGCTGACCCGCGACCCCAACAACACCAAGACGTGGGAACAGCTCACCAAAACGCTGGCCCTCCAAGCGGGCGGAGAAGCCTACAGAACCAGCTCCGGCGCCCTCACCCCGGCGGGCAAGAAGGTCTACGGCGAAGTCGCCGACGCCTGGAACCACTACACCGCGCACACCTCCCACCCCAACCTCGCGCTCGCGAAGGTGATGGTCAGGATCTTCGACGAAGAAGGGCTCAACGATCCCTCCCTGACCGTGGAAGTGCTCCAGACGATCGTGGCCGCCGAACCCACCAACGCCTCCTACTACGGGTTCCTGGCCGCCTACGCCTACCTGGCCCACAAGAACGCCCTCGGCGACCTGGCCGCCCGCAAGGCGGTGGCGCTCGCCCCCGTGGGCCAGCGGACGCACCTCAAACTCCAGCTGGCCGAAGTCAAGAAGCAGGCCAACGAAAAGAAGGGCGCTACGGGGGCCACCGGGGCGGGCGCCGGCGGCTCGACCTCGCTCACGGCGCCGTAGGCACGGCGCCATGGGCTCGCGCTCGGCATCGCCGCTTCGCCCTCGCGCCGCCCGGGACCTCCGACGCCGGCCGGGCGGGGCCAGCCGGTAAACTGACGCTCCGCCGCGGCGTCGTCCGCGCGGCCTCCCGGGCCGTTAGCTCAATCGGCAGAGCAGGGGCCTCTTAAGCCCAAGGTTGCAGGTTCGATTCCTGCACGGCCCATACTCTAAAAGCCCGGCAAATGGGCTGCTTTTTTTCGGAGTCCGGCGTGTCGGCAAAGGCGCTGGATAGGAACGGAGTACCGCGCCGGAGTACCACATCGCGGCTCGGAGCCCGATTACGGTTCCCGACGTACCGCTTTGAGCTCTACCATCCTTAGGAGCTGGCTTAGCGCCCTTGGGAGTTCGAGTCTCCCCGCCCGCATCGCATAGGTTCCCTGCAAATGAGCCATCTTCAGCCATGGCGCGGAGGGTCCGGCGCCTCGGCCCAACTCATGGGTCACGCTCATGGCTCACAGACAGCTCGAGAAAACGCCCGTTGTGCTCGATCTGGCTGGGGGCCGGGCGGTCGCAGGTTCAAATCCTGTCTCCCCGACTTTGTGAAGTCTCGGGTGATCCCGGACAGGTGTCTCGGGTGATCGCGCACAGCTTAGGTGGCTGTGAGGGGTTGGTAGTCGCGG
>DATJBO010000198.1:0-22656 GCA_035515315.1 Solirubrobacteraceae bacterium | reverse complement strand
GATCGCCAACATCCAGCACCTCGCCACCCCGATCCGCGCCCAGCTGGCCAGGCCCCTGGACGCCCTCGCATTGGCCGAGGCGATGCACCCCACGCCGGCCGTCGGCGGCGAGCCGCTGGCACAGGCAGCGCCGCTGATCCCAGCGCTCGAGGGACTCGACCGCGGCTGGTACGCCGGCCCGGTCGGCTGGACCGACGCCAACGGCGACGGCGAGCTGTGCGTGGCGCTGCGCTGCGCGCTGCTACGGGGCGCGGAAGCCCGCTGCTATGCGGGCAACGGGATCGTCCGCGACTCCGACCCGGCGCGGGAGCTGGCCGAGACCGAGATCAAGCTCCAGGCCCTGCTCCCGCTGCTTGCGGGCTGAGCGTCCGCGCGGTCGCCTCCCAGATCCGCCGGTGCACCTCGACGTTGCCCGCCCGCGGGCTGCGCACCTCGACGATCGTGCAGTGCGGCGCTCCCAGCGCCTGCTCGAGCGCGTCGCGGAACCCGCGCACGTCGTCCGCGAGCCGGTGCTGCAGGCCGTACAGCTCGGCGGCCCGGCCGAAGTCGAGCCCCGTGGGGGTCGCCACGTGCGTCTCGTACAGCTCGTGCTCGGCGACGCTCGCAACGGGCAGGAAGTCGAAGATCCCGCCCCCTCCGTTGTTGACGAGCACGATCGTCAGCGCGATCCCCAACCGCCGCGCGGCGAGCAGGCCGCCGATGTCGTGCGCGAGCGCCACGTCGCCGATCAGCAGCGCCACCGGCTCGTCCGCCGTCGCCGCTGCGGCCGCGCCGAATGCCGCTGAGACGGTGCCGTCGATGCCGTTGGCGCCGCGGTTGCACAGCACCCGCGGCGGCCGCTCGCGCACCGGCCAGAAGCTCTCGATGTCGCGCACGGGCATCGAGGAGGCCACGAACAGGGTCGCCTCGTCCGGCAGCAGGACACCGAGCTCGGCGGCCACCGCCGGCTCGCCCACGGCGTGCCCGTCGAGCACCCCGAGCAGCGCCTCCGCGGCCAGCTCGTCGGCGGCCCGCCACTCCTGCAGCCACTCGTGCTCACCGCCGGCCTGGCTCGCGTGCCCGTCCGCGAACCCGGCCAGCCGCCCCAGCGTCCCGGCCGGGTCGAGCGCCAGCGAGCGGCTAACGATCGAGCTCGGGTCCTGCCAGGCGCCCTCCGGGTCGAGCGCGACCTGGGCCGTGGAGCCGAGCCCGGCCAGCCAGCTGCGAAGCGGCTTGGACACGGGCAGGTCGCCGACCCGCACCACCACGTCGGGCTCGTGCGTGGAGGCGAAGCGCTCGTCGCGGAGCAGCGCGTCGTAGTGGGCCACGGCGGCCTCGCCGCGGCGGGCTCCCGACAGCGG
The DNA here is from genome assembly GCA_035515315.1 of Solirubrobacteraceae bacterium. Taxonomy (GTDB): domain Bacteria; phylum Actinomycetota; class Thermoleophilia; order Solirubrobacterales; family Solirubrobacteraceae; genus Palsa-744. The sequence continues at coordinate 21,316 of DATJBO010000198.1, read as the reverse complement.
GTCGGCCAGCAGCGGCCAACCGGCCGCGCGCGCGAACTCGGCCGCGGACCGGGCGAGCCCGTCGGCTCGCTCGTGGCGACCCGCGACGAGCACCCCACGGCGGGCCTCGCCCACGAGCTCGCGCAGCTCCTGCTCGGCCGCCGCCGACGCCGGCGTGGCGGGCGAGCGCCGGACGTGGGGATGCCCGTCGACGCGGCCGCTCGTGTCCTCGGGCAGCGGCTCGCCGATCACCAGCGGCTCGCGCAGCGGGAAGTTGAGGTGCACGGCGCCGGGACGATCCTGCAGCGCGGTCCAGTAGGCCCGGCACGCGAGCGTGCGGATGAAGCGCAGCTGGTCGGGGCCCGAGCCGCCCTCGAGTGACACCTCGAAGAACCACTTCGCGGCGCTCCCGAACAGCTTGAGCTGGTCGATGGCCTGGCCAGCTCCGTTCTCCCGCAGCTCGGCGGGGCGGTCGGCGCTCAGCACAAGCAGAGGCACGCGCGCCTCGCGCGCCTCGATCACGGCCGGGGCGAGCTCCGCCACGGCGGTTCCCGACGTGCACGCCACGGCCGCCGGCACGCCGCTGCGCTTCGCAAGGCCCAGCGCGAAGAAGCCAGCGCAGCGCTCGTCGACGTGCGAGTGGCAGCGCAGCCGCGGCTCCCGCACGAGCGAGAGCACCAGCGGCGCCGAGCGCGAGCCGGGGGCGGTGCACGCGTGGCGCATCCCGCAACGGGCCAGCTCGTCGACGAACGCCCTCAGCAGCACGTAGGTGTCGGCGACGGCGCTCACTCCCGGGAGCCCCCTAGGATCGGATCGTGCCGGAGAGCCTCGTCCTGCTGCACGGCTTCGGCGGCACCCGCCATGCATGGGACGGCGTCGTGGCCCATCTCGACGCGCAACGCTATCGCCCCCTGGCCCTCGACCTGCCCGGCCACGGCGGCGCGAGCGGGGTGGAGGGCCCGATCACGTTCGACCGCTGCGTGGCTCACGCGCTCGACGCCAGCCCCCGGACGTTCGCACTGGGCGGCTACTCGCTCGGCGGGCGCATCGCCCTGCAGGTGGCGCTCACGGCGCCCGAGCGCGTCGAGCGGCTGGTGCTCGTCTCCACGACCGCCGGCATCGAGGACCCGGGCGAGCGCGAGCGCCGCCGCCGCGCCGACGAGCGCCTGGCCGACGAGCTCGACACGACGCCCTACGAGCAGTTCATCGAGCGCTGGCGCTCACAGCCGCTGTTCGCGGACGAGCCGGCCCACGTGCGCGAGCTCGCGCTCGAGGACCAGCGCCGCAACAGCCCCGCGCCGCTCGCGCGTGTGCTGCGGGGCGTGGGGACGGGCGAGATGGACTCGCTGTGGGCGCGGCTCGGGGAGCTGCAGATGCCGGTGGACGTCGTGGCCGGCGCTCGCGACGAGAAGTACCTCGTGATCGGCCGGCGGCTGGCCGAGCTGATCCCGCGCGCGCGGTTGCACGTGCTCGACGGCGGCCACGCGCTGGCGCTGGAGTGCCCCCGGGAGCTCGCGGCGGTGCTGGAGGGCGAGCCCGCGCCCGGCGGCGCCGCGCTCGCCTAGTCCGAGGCCTGGCCCGTCTCGATTCCCAGCCCCGGACCGGTCGGGACCGCGATCGCCCCGTCGCGAACCGGGAGCGGGTCCTCGAGGTCCTCGAACAGGGCGAGCGTTGCCAGGCCGCAGTGGGCGAGCGGGCCGGTCGATGCCAGCGCGGCGGCAGCGTGTAGCGCGCCGGCGACGCCGACGGGCCCGTCGAGGCTGGAAGTGAGGTACACCTCCGCGTCGGTAGCGCGCACCTCCGCGGCGGCCGCGAGCAGCCCGCTGATCCCGCCGCAGCGTGAGAGCTTCAGGCACACCGCGTCTGCCGCCCCGGCGCCCAGCGCGCCGGGCTCGGCGGAGGTCTCGTCGATCGCCACACGCGCATCGACCGCCTCGCGCACGCGCCGGACGTTCTCGAGTCCGTGCACGGGCTCCTCGACGAGCTCGAGGCCGACCGGTTCCAGCGAGCCGATCGCGGCAACCGCCTCGGGCACGCTCCACGCGCCGTTCGCGTCGACGCGCAGCCCCACCGCGGGCCCGACTGCCGCCCGCACGGCGGCCAGCCGGCCGGCGTCGTCGCCGATCCCGACCTTCACCTTCACGACACCGAAACCCGCCCGGGCCGCCTCGGCAGCCTGCTCGGCCGCGCCCGAGCGGTCCTCGGCGGTGACGGTGGCGTTGACCGGCACGCTGCGGGCGGGCCGCGCGCACAGCAGCTCGGCCACCGGGCGACCCGCGCGTCGCCCCGCCTGGTCCCACAGCGCCAGGTCCACGGCCGCCAGCGCCACGGGCAGGGGGTCGATCGTGCGGCATCCCGCCAGCAGCTGCTCCAGGCCGCCGAAGCCCGGAGCGCCCTCGAGCAGCGGCCGGTAGTGCTCCAGCGCGCGCCCAGCGCGCTCCAGGGAGACGCCGTCGTAGGGCTCCAGTGGCGCGGCTTCGCCCACGCCGGTCACGCCCCGCTCGTCGGTCAGCGTGAGGGTCAGCACCTCGTGCTCGGCCACGGTCCCGAAGGACGTGTGCAGCGGCGAGCTCAACATGAAGGTGCGCCGGGACAGCTCGAACTTCACGACGGGATCCCTCCGCTGGCGAGGATCCCGGTCGAGAACAGCAAGCAGAACAGCAGCTGCAGCAGCCCCGTGCGGGCGAGCGCTCCGTTCAGCGCAGGCCCGTCGGTGCGGGTGCGCACCACCCGGATCAGCGCGAGTGCGAGCGGGATCGTCAGCCACGGGAGCAGCAGCCAGCCTTCCATCGAGCCGAGCAGCCACGGAAGCGGCGCGAACAGGAAGGCTCCGGCCAGCATCGCCGCGTACAGCACGCGGGTCCGCTCCCGCCCGAGCCTCACCGCCAGCGTGCGCTTGCCGGCCCGGCGGTCGGTCTCCAGGTCGCGCACGTTGTTGACGACCAGGATCGCGCTCGCCAGCAGCCCGACCGGGACCGCGCACACGAACGCCTGCCAGGGCAGCTGCTGGACCTGCACGAAGTAGGACCCCGTGACGGCCACGATCCCGAAGAACAGGAACACGAACAGCTCGCCGAGACCCACGTAGCCGTACGGGCGCGGGCCGCCCGTGTAGAGCACCCCGGCGAGGATCGACGCGGCCCCGATGGCCAGCAGCTCCCAGCCCGCGACGGCGATCAGGTAGATCCCGCAGGCGCACGCCAACCCGAAGGTGACGTAGGTCGCCACCAGCACCTGCCCGGGCGGCACCAGCCCGCCGGCGGTGACCCGCACCGGCCCGAGGCGGTCCTCGGTGTCGGCTCCCCGCCGCGCGTCGGAGTAGTCGTTCGACAGATTTGTGCCGACCTGGATGAACATCGCGCCGAGCAGCGCCGCCACGAAGGCGAGCGCTTCGAAGTGACCGGCGCCCAGGGCCAGCGAGGTGCCGACGAGCACGGGCGCGATCGCGGCCGGCAGCGTCCGCAGCCGCGCGGCCACGATCCAGATGCGTGCGGTCGCCAAGAAGCTAGGCCCGCTTGGGGAAGCGCGCGAAGTCCGGCTTGCGCTTCTCGCGGTACGCGTCGCGACCCTCCTGGGCCTCCTCGTTGCCGTAGAAGAGCAGGTTGGCGTCGTGGGCCAGCTGCTGGATCCCGGCGAGCCCGTCTTCGGCGGCGTTGAAGCTGGCCTTCAGCAGGCGCAACGCGAAGGGGGACAGGGCGAGCATCTCCCGGCACCACCCGAGCGTCTCCTCTTCCAGGCGCTCCAGCGGCACGACCGCGTTGATCATCCCCATCTCGTAGGCCTGCTCGGCCGAGTACTGGCGGCACAGGAACCAGATCTCGCGGGCGCGCTTGGGGCCGACCAGGTTCGCCAGCAGGCCCGCCCCGAAGCCGCCGTCGAAGGAGCCCACGCGGGGGCCGACCTGGCCGAAGCGGGCGTTGTCGGCGGCGATCGTGAGGTCGCACACCAGCGCCAGCACGTTGCCGCCGCCGATCGCGTAGCCGGCCACCATGGCCACCACCGGCTTGGGCAGCCTGCGGATCTGGACGTGCAGGTCGGTGACGTGGAAGCGGCCCACGCCGGCGCGGCCGGCCTGGTCCTCGTGCAGGTAGCCGGAGTCCCCGCGCACGCGCTGGTCGCCGCCGGAGCAGAAGGCGTCCGGGCCCTCGCCCGTGACCACGATCACGCCGATCGAGGTGTCCTCGCGGGCGTCCTCCATCGCGCGCGAGATCTCGATGATCGTCTGCGGGCGGAACGCGTTGCGGACCTCGGGGCGGTCGATCGTGATCTTCGCGATCCCCTCCTCGGGCGCGGCCGACTTCTCGTAGCGGATGTCGGTTAACTTGCCGGGCAGCGCGGTGGTCCAGGTGGTGCTCACGCGCCGGAAGGCTAGCCTGTGCGCCATGCAGGTCGGGGGATGGCTCGAGCGCGCGGCGGCATCGCGACCCGCCCATCCGGCTCTCGTGGCCCCCGCGGGCACGCTCTCCTATCAGCAGCTCCACGCAGACGCACGGGCCGCGGCGGCGGAGCTCGCGGGCCGCGGCGCCGGCCCCGGGGCCCGTATCGGCATCGCGCTCCCTGCCGGACTCGATTTCGCCCGCGCGCTGCACGCGTGCATGCTGCTGGGGGCACCCGTTGTGCCTGTAGACCTGCGGTTGTCAGGGCTCGAGCGCGATGCGATCCTTAGAGACTGCGATATCGCCGTCGGCGAGCCGCTGGCGCTCGAGGGCACGCGGCGAGCCGCCTGCGCGACACCGCGCGACGCTGTCGGGCCGCCGGTGAGCCACGACCTCGATGCGACCGCGCTCGTCATGCATACCTCCGGCAGCAGCGCCGCACCGAAGCCGGTCGAGCTCACGTACGGCAACCTGCTGTGGAGCGCCCTCGGCTCCGCCGTCGCGCTCGGCGCCCGCGAGGAGGAGCGGTGGCTGTGCGCGCTGCCGCTCTCCCACATGGGCGGCCTGTCGATCCTCGTGCGCAGTGCCATCTACGCGACCACGGCCGTGGTCCACGAGCAGTTCGAGCTCGACCGGGCGCTGAAGGCGCTGCGCGAGGATCGGGTCACGGTCGTGAGCCTCGTCGCGACCACGCTCGAGCGCCTGCTGGACGCCGGCATGGAACGGGTCCAGACGCTCCGCTGCGTCCTGCTCGGCGGGGGGCCGGTCAGCGACTCGCTGCTGGAGCGCGCCCGTGCCGCCGGCATACCGGTGGCGCTCACCTACGGCCTCACCGAGGCGTGCTCGCAGGTCGCCACCACGCCCGTCGCCGCGCTCGCGCCGGACGCGCACACCGAGCCCGGCGCCGCCGCGGCTGCCGGTGGAGCCGCGGCTGCCGCTGCGGACGGCGTGCGTCGCGCGGTGCCGCCCCTGTTCTGCACGCGGGTGCGGATCGCGCCCGACGGGGAGATCCTCGTACGCGGCCCGACGGTTGCTCACGCGGCGCTGGCCCCCGACGGCTGGCTGCACACCGGCGACCTCGGTCAGCTCGACGAGCACGGATGGCTGTCGGTGCGGGGGCGCCGCGCCGAGACGATCATCAGCGGCGGGGAGAACGTCGCGCCGGCGGAGGTCGAGTCGGTCCTCGAGAGTCACCCGCGGGTGCTCGAGGCGGGCGTGTTCGGCGTCGAGGACCGGCAATGGGGCGAGGCTGTCAACGCCGTCGTGGTGCTGCGGGGGAAGGGCGACGGCGACGGCGCCGAGCCGCCGACCGTCGAGGAGCTGCGCGCCCACTGCGCCCGGTCGCTGGCGCCGTACAAGGTGCCCAAGCGGATCTCGCTCTCGCCGCAGCCGCTCCCGAGGACCCGCTCGGGCAAGCTGCTGCGCAGGGAGCTGCGATGAGCTTCGATCCCGCCGCCCACCGACGCTCGAGTCTCGAGAACTGGGAAGCCGCCGCATCCGGGTGGCGCCGGCGTCGCGAGCAGATCGACGCGTTCGGGGCGCCGGTCGCCCAGTGGATGGTCGACGCGGTGGCCCCGCAGCCGGGGGAGCGGGTGCTCGAGCTGGCCGCGGGGCTGGGGGAGACGGGGCTGCTGGCCGCGGAGCTGGTCGCTCCGGGCGGCGAGGTGATCATCTCCGACCAGGCCGAGGGAATGCTCGAGGGCGCCCGCGAGCGGGCGGCGGAGCTCGGCATCGCGAACGTCAGCTTCCAGGTGCTGGGAGGGGAATGGATCGACCTGCCGCTCGCCAGCGTCGACATCGTGCTGTGCCGTTGGGGATACATGCTGATGGCCGACCCTGCCGCGGCGCTCACCGAGACCCGCCGCGTGCTGGCACCGGGCGGACGTCTGGCGGCCGCCGTGTGGGACGCGATCGAGCGCAACCCGTGGGCCTCGCTCCCCGGCCGGGAGCTCGCCGAGCACGGGCTCGGACCCCCCGCCCCGAGCAGCCAGCCGGGAGAGCCGCCACCGCCCCCGCAGCCGGGACCGTTCGCGCTCGGCGACGCCGGGCGACTGGAGGAGCTGCTCGCGGACGCCGGCTTCACCGACGTTACGATCGAGGACGTCGAACTCGTCCGCCGGCATCCGGACTTCGACGAGTTCTGGGACACCACGCTGGACCTGTCGAGGCAGTTCCACGACGCCGTGATGTCGCGTCCCGAGCCGGAGATCGAGGCAGTCCGCGAGGGGCTGCGGCGGCGCCTGGAGCCCTTCACGGAAGCCGACGGTGCGGTGCGGGTCCCCGGCCACACGTTGGTGGCGAGGGCGAGCGCTTGAGCCGATCGCTAGCCTGAGCGCCCATGATCTACGACGACGACGCCGACCTCGGACTGCTCTCTGGCAAGACCGTGGCCATCATCGGCTACGGCTCCCAGGGACACGCACACGCACTCAACCTCAAGGACTCCGGTGTCGACGTGGTCGTCGGCCTGCGCGAGGACTCCGCCTCGGTCGCGAAGGCGCGCGAGCAGGGACTCGAGGTGCTGTCCCCCGTGGAGGCGGCCAGCCGCGGGAACCTGATCATGATCCTCGTCCCCGACGAGCTCCATCGCGAAGTGTGGGAGAACGAACTGCGCGACGGCGTCGCCGAGGGCGACATGCTGCTGTTCGGGCACGGCTTCTCGATCCACTACGGCGAGGTGACGCCTCCCGCCGGCGTGGACGTGGGGATGGTCGCCCCGAAGGGCCCCGGTCACCTTGTGCGCAGGCAGTTCACCGAAGGCAGCGGCGTCCCCGGCCTGATCGCGGTCGAGCAGGACGCCAGCGGCCAGGCGCGGGCGCTCGCGCTGGCCTACGCGAAGGGCATCGGCTGCACCCGCGGCGGGGTGATCGAGACGACCTTCAAGGACGAGACCGAGACCGACCTGTTCGGCGAGCAGGCGGTCCTCTGTGGGGGAGCCTCCGAGCTCGTCCAGGCCGGCTTCGAGACGCTCGTCAACGCCGGCTACGACCCCGAGATGGCGTACTTCGAGTGCCTGCACGAGCTCAAGCTGATCGTCGACCTGATGCACGAGAAGGGTCTCGCCGGGATGCGCTACTCGATCTCCAACACCGCCGAGTACGGCGACTACACGCGCGGCAAGCGCGTCATCACCGAGGAGACCCGGGCCAACATGCGCAAGATCCTCCAGGACATACAGTCGGGCGAGTTCGCGCGCGAGTGGATCGCCGAGAACCGCGCCGGCCAGGAGAACTTCAAGCGGATGCGAGCGGAACAGGCCGACACGCAGGTCGAGCACATCGGCGAGGAGCTGCGCTCGCACATGGACTGGATCAAGCCGGCCTTCTAGGCCCACCGCGGTGCTCGCGTACCTCTTCTGGCACCGCCCGCGCGAGGGCGCGCCGGCCGAGGACTACGAGCGGGCGCTCGAGACCTTCCACCGCTCGCTCGCGCGCCAGCCGCCGGCGGGGATGACCGCGCTGGCCTCCTACCGGCTGGCCGAGCTGCCGTGGCAGGCACCCGACCCGGCGGTGGGGCCACCCGAGGCGATCGGGCCCGAGCCGCCCGAAGCGGGGCTGCGCTCGCCCGCGTACGAGGACTGGTACCTGGTCGAGGACTACACCGCGCTGGGTGTGCTCAACGAGGCCGCCGCCGGCCGCGGGCACCGCAGTCGCCACGACGACGTCGCGGCGCTGGCCGGACCGGGCGCCGGAGGGCTGTACGCGCTGCTCGAGGGCGAGCCCGACGCGGCGTCGCTGGCCGGCGCCCACGTGGAGGTGTGGGTGACCACGCGGCCGCCCACCTCCAGCGCCCGTACGCTCGCGCGCGACCTCGGCGTGGCCGAGCTGCTGGGGGACGGGATGGACCGCGTCACGGCGAGCCTGTGGCGCCGCCAGCTCGTGCTCGGCCCGGCCCCCGAGCTGTGTCTCGTCGCACCCGAGCCGCCGTCGGGCGCGAGCGAGGGTCGCCTGCCCCGCGGGTGGAGTGCACGTGTGATGGCACGCGAGCTGCTGTGGAGCCTCTGAGGGTAAGCACGGTTTCGCTAGACTCCGCCTTCTCGCCGCGACTGGCGTTCGGGTGGAGTTCACCACCGGGAAGCGGCGAGCAGCCGTCGCCGCGCGCCTGGGCACCCTCAACAGTGACGACCATCCTTCGAGCGGAAGGACACGAGGAGCCCCGATGACGACCAGTTCTCCCACCGAGCAGCAGTCATACGTGATTCCCGAGCAGCTCAAGCCGCGCGACGGGCGCTTCGGGTGCGGCCCTTCGAAGGTGCGCCCGGAGGCGCTCGCGCACCTCGCGGGGCCCGGTGCCGCCGTGATGGGCACCTCCCACCGCCAGAAGCCCGTGCGCTCGCTGGTCGGCTCGATCCGGGCCCGCCTGCGCGAGCTGTTCGGGCTCCCGGAGGGCTACGAGGTGGTGCTCGGCAACGGCGGCACGACCGCGTTCTGGGACGCGGCCGCCTGCGGCCTGGTGCGCAGCCGTGCCGCGCATCTCGTGTACGGCGAGTTCTCGGGCAAGTTCGCCACCGTCACCCGCGGGGCGCCGTTCCTGGCGGAGCCGCTGGTCGTGTCGGCCGACCCCGGCGGCGCGCCCGACCCGCAGGACGCCGGTCCCCTCGCCGCGGAGGGTGACGCCGACGTGATCGCGTGGGCCCACAACGAGACCTCGACGGGGGTGATGGTGCCGGTGCTCAGGCCCGCCGCGGCCCCCGACGCGCTCGTGTTGATCGACGCCACCTCGGGAGCCGGCGGACTGCCGGTGGACGTCACGCAGGCCGACGTCTACTACTTCGCGCCGCAGAAGGGCTTCGGCTCCGACGGCGGCCTGTGGCTCGCGCTGACGAGTCCGGCGGCGCTCGAGCGGATCGCCGAGCTGAGCGGCTCGGAGCGCTGGATCCCCGAGTCGCTGTCGCTGGCGACCGCGCTGGAGAACTCGACCAAGGACCAGACCTACAACACCCCCGCGCTGGCGACGCTGCTGCTGCTCGACGACCAGCTCGGCTGGATGCTCGATGGCGGCGGCCTGGAGTGGTGCGTTGCCCGCACCTCGGCCTCGGCCGGGCACCTGTACGGGTGGGCGCAGGCCAGCCCTCACGCGAGCCCGTTCGTGCAGGACCCCTCACAGCGCTCGCTGGTGGTGGGGACGATCGACTTCGACGAGGATGTCGACGCGGCTGCGCTGGCGGCGACGTTGCGCGACAACGGGATCGTCGACGTGGAGCCGTACCGCAAGCTCGGGCGCAACCAGCTGCGGATCGGCATGTTCCCCGCGGTCGACACCGCCGACGTGGAGGCGCTGACGGCGTGCATCGACTGGGTCCTCGAGAGGATCGTTCGATGAGCGCCGCCGTCGCAGGGACCAACGCGTCGCCCTCACAGGCCTCCACCGCCGAGCGCCCGCGCGTGCTCGTGAAGGAGAAGATCGGCGAGTCCGGGGTGGCGCTGCTGCGAGAGCACTTCGACGTCGAGCTGGGGATCGACTGGGACGAGGAGGAGCTCGCCCGGCGGATCGGCGAGTACGACGGGATCGTGGTCCGCTCGGCCACGAAGCTGACGGCCGAGCTGCTCGAGCGGGCGGGCCGCATGAAGGTCGTGGGTCGTGCCGGGGTGGGCGTGGACAACGTCGACGTCGAGGCCGCCACGCGGCGCGGGATCGTGGTCGCCAACGCCCCGGAGTCGAACGTCGTGACCGCCGCCGAGCACACGATGGCGCTGCTGCTGGCGCTCGCCAGGAACATCCCCCAGGCCTACGCCGCGCTGACCGCCGGGCGCTGGGATCGCTCGAAGTACTCCGGCGTGGAGCTGTACGAGAAGACCCTCGGCGTGCTCGGCTTCGGGCGCATCGGCCAGCTCGTGGCCCAGCGCGCACGCGGCTTCGGGATGCGCGTGCTCGCCTTCGACCCGTTCGTCAGCGCCGAGCGCTTCCGCGAGCACGGGGTCGAGAAGGCCGACAGCCCGCAGGAGCTGTACGCGAGCGCTGACTTCCTCACCGTCCACCTGCCGAAGACCCCCGACACGATGGGCTTCGTCGACGCCGACGCGTTCGCGTCGATGCGCGAGGGGGTGCGCGTGCTGAACGTCGCCCGTGGGGGCCTGATCGACGAAGACGCCCTCCAGGACGCGCTCGACTCCGGCAGGGTGGCGGGGGCGGCGCTCGACGTGTTTCCCAAGGAGCCTGTCACCGAGCACCCGCTGTTCGCCTACCCCAACGTGATCGTCACCCCGCACCTCGGCGCCTCGACCGCCGAGGCGACCGACCGGGCCGGCTACCAGTGCGCCGAGCAGGTGGTCGCGGCGCTCACCGGCGGGGTCGTCTCGACGGCCGTGAACATCCCCGCGATCGGCGCCGAGGACATGGAGGCGCTCGGCCCGTTCCTGCCGCTGGCGACGCAGCTGGGACGCCTGGCGATGACGCTCGCCGAGGGCAGCTCGGTGGAGCGCATCGAGGCCGCCTTCCTCGGGCGGATCGCCGAGTTCGACACGCGGCTGCTGGGCCTCGCGGTGATCGTCGGGGCGCTGCAGGGGCACACCGAGGAGCAGGTGAACGTGGTCAACGCGCCGTCGATGGCCGCCCAACGGGGCATCGTGTTCGAGGAGAAGGTCGTCTCCGAGGCGGAGGACTTCAACGAGCTGATCCGGGTGACCGTGATCGCGGGCTCCGAGCGGGTGGCCGTGGCCGGCACCGGGATCGGCCCCGGCCGCGTGCCCCATCTGGTCGAGGTCCAGGGCCGGCGCCTGACGATCGAGCTCGAGCCGCACGTGACGGTGTTCCGCTACCGCGACCTGCCGGGGATGATCGGCCGCGTGGGCACGATCTTCGGGGCACACGGGATCAACATCTCCTCCGCCGCCGTGGGTCACGCCACCGACGGCGCCGACGAGGGCCGCCTCGCGGCGATGGTCGTTACGACCGACTCGGCGGTGCCCGAGGAGGTCGTGGCCGAGATCGTCGATTCGGAGAACTTCGTGAACGGATGGTCGGTCGAGCTGAGCTGATCCGCGGGTTGCGCTGATCGCCGGGGTCAACCGATCGGATAGGCTCGACCGCGCGCGGAGAGCGCGTTTGCGATGCGGACGGTTGTGATCACAAAGCACGGCGGGCCGGACGTGCTCCAGGTGCAGGAGCGCCCGGACCTCCCGCTCGGGGCGGGCGGGGTGCGGATCGACGTGGCCGCCGCCGGCATCAACTTCGCCGACGTGATGGCGCGCATGGGGCTGTACCCCGACGCGCCCAAGCCGCCGTGCGTCATCGGCTACGAGGTGGCCGGCACGGTCACGGAGGTGGGGGAGGGCGTGACCGGCGTCGCCCCCGGCCAGCGCGTGCTCGCGGGGACCTCGTTCGGCGGCTATGCCTCGCAGGTGGTCGTGCCCGCCGACGACGTCGTCGCGCTGCCGGACAGGCTCACGTTCGAGCAGGGCGCGGCGATACCCGTGAACTACGCGACCGCATGGGCGGGGCTGATCGGATACGGGAACCTGCAGCCGGGCGAGCGCGTGCTGATCCACTCCGCCGGGGGCGGCGTGGGCATCGCGGCCACCCAGATCGCCAAGCGCAACGGCGCGGAGGTGTACGGCACCGCCTCGCCTTCCAAGCACCAGCGCATCGCCGAGCTCGGCGTCGACCACCCGCTCGATTACACCCGCGACGGCTGGGAGCGGGGCCTGCCGCCGTTCGACATCGTGCTCGATGCGCTCGGCGGGCGCAGCTTCAGGCGCAGCTACGAAATGCTTCGCCCCGGCGGACGGCTGGTCGCCTTCGGGGCCTCCGCGGTGGTGTCGGGGGAGCGCCGCAACGTCGTCACCGCGCTGAGAACGATCGCGCGGATGCCGCGTTTCAACATGGTCAAGCAGATGTCCGAATCGAAGGCCGTGATCGGGCTCAACATGCTGTCCCTGTGGAAGGACCGCGGAACGCTGCGCCCGTGGATCGCGCCGCTGCAGGAGATGCTCGACGACGGCACGATCCAGCCGGTCATCGGCGGGGAGTTCTCCTTCGAGGACGCCGGCGAGGCGCACGGGATGATCACCGCCCGGCGCAACGTCGGCAAGGTCGTCCTCACCCCCTGACAGGGACGCCCGCCACGCCGCCGTCCGCAGGTCCAATGCTCGGGATCGCGCCCGGCGATCGGTGCTAACCTCCGCTCCAGATGCCGTTCGCTGGTCTCGCCCTCTCGCTGCTTCTGCTCCCCCTTCGGGGGGAATAGTGCGTGGCGGCCGCGTAGCCGCAAACCCAGCAGAGAGGAAACGACCAGCGAGACGAGAAAGGCAGTGACGGCATGAGCGGCACAGGTGCAGCGAAACGGGACGAGAGCGACCGCGTCCTGATCTTCGACACGACGTTGCGCGACGGCGAGCAATCGCCCGGGATATCGCTCAACAAGCAGGAAAAGCTGGAGATCGCCCACCAGCTCGCGCGGCTCGGCGTGGATGTGATCGAGGCGGGCTTCCCGATCACCTCACCCGGCGACTTCGAGTCGGTCCAGGCGATCGCCAGGGAGGTCGAAGGACCCGTGATCTGCGGGCTGGCTCGCACCGGCAAGCAGGACATCGATGCCGCCTGGAACGCCGTCCGCGACGCCTCGCGGCCGCGCATCCACACGTTCATCGCGACCAGCGACATCCACATCGAGCGCAAGCTCCAGACCACCCGCGAGGACGTCAAGGGACAGGTCCGCGCCGCCGTCGCGCAGGCGCGCGAGCTCACCGACGACGTCGAGTTCTCGCCCGAGGACGGCTCGCGCTCGGACGTCGAGTTCATGGCCGAGGTGATCTCGATCGCCCTCGAGGAGGGAGCCACCACGATCAACGTCCCCGACACGGTCGGCTACACGATGCCCGACGAGTACGCGGCCATGTTCGAGGAGCTGTACCGGCTCGTGCCGAGGCTGCGCGACGTGGTGGTCTCGGTGCACTGCCACGACGACCTCGGCATGGCGGTGGCGAACTCGCTGGCGGGCCTGATGGCCGGCTGCCGGCAGGTCGAGTGCGCGATCAACGGCATCGGCGAGCGCGCCGGGAACGCCTCGCTGGAGGAGATCGTGATGCTGCTGCGCACCCGCGAGCCGAAGCTGGGCCTATGGACGGGCGTCGAGACGACCGAGATCGCCCGCACCAGCCGCCTGGTCTCGCGCCTCACCGGCTACCAGGTGCAGCCCAACAAGGCGATCGTCGGGCGCAACGCGTTCGCCCACGAGGCGGGCATCCACCAGGACGGCGTCCTGAAGGAGCGGGCCACCTACGAGATCATGGACGCCACCACCGTCGGGCTGAGCAGCAACTCGATCGTGCTCGGCAAGCACTCCGGCCGGCACGCGCTCAGCAAGGCCCTGGCGGAGATGGGCTTCGAGCTCGACGGCCAGGCGCTGAACATGGCCTTCAAGCGCTTCAAGGAGCTCGCCGACCGCAAGAAGCAGATCACCGCGATGGACCTCGAGGCGCTCGTCACCGACGAGCTGCGCGAGGAGATCGCCGGCTACACGCTGGACTGGTTCGAGGTCGAGGCCTCCTCGCTGCGCCCGCCCCACGCGCGCGTGTCGGTGACCGACCCCGAGGGCAGCTCATCGACGGGGACGTTCACCGGCGACGGCCCGATCGACGCGGTGTTCCAGGCGATCAACGCCGCGACGGGCGTGGCCGCCAAGCTCAGCGACTTCACGATCGGCGCCGTCACCGAGGGCCAGGACGCGCTCGGTGAGGTGTCCGTGGTGCTCGAGCTGGAAGGCGTCACCGGCGCCGGCCAGGGCGTCTCCACCGACATCATCGAGGCCGCCGCGCGGGCGTACGTGCGCGCGCTGTCGGTTGCCGTGGCGCGCTCCCAGGCCGGCGAGGCGCTCGGGCTGCCCGAGACGGCCTGAACGCCCGCGCCGGCCGGCGCGCCTTGACCACCTAGTGGTGATGTTTGTGGTGCTTGTGGCGGGGCGCCTTGAACGTGAGGATCTGCGGCAGGCCGCTCGAGGACTGCCCGTGCGGCAGCTTGGACAGCTGCAGGCGTACCTTCAGGACGTGTCGCCTGGCGAGCAGCCGCTTGCCGGTCGAGTTGAGGCCCACATGCACGAGGCGGCTCTGACCCACCCTGAGCGCCACCGTGGCGCTCCCGACGACGAGCACCTTACGCGTGATCTTCGAGCGCGCCGTCAGGCCCACGAGCTTGTGATGCCTGAAGAGCTCGGTGACGGTGAGCTTCAGCGTCACCGTGCACTTGGCGCCGGGTGGACCCGTGCACGTGACGCGCGCGGTGGCGGTCGTGCCGGTGACCTTGGCGCGCGTCACCGAGGTCTTCAGCGCCGGGGGCCCGGGCGACGGGACGGCGGTCGTCTTGAGCGTCTGGTCCGCGCCCGGGAAGGTGCCGAAGTCGCTGGCGGCGACGGCGCGGTAGTGGATCGTGGTGCCCGCCGGCAGCCCGCTGAGCGACGCCGCGAAGGGGACCGTCGAGTTCGACGGAGCCAGCGCCTGGCGGCTGGTCGACTGCCCGTACGCCGTGGAGGTGCCGAATTCGAAGAACACGCTCGTGGCGGCACCGGCGGGGTTCACCGCGCCGCTGACCGTCGCGGTGCTCGTTCCGATCGCGCTGGAGGTGCCGGTGATCGGCGTTTCCGGTTGGTAGGCGTCAGCGAACAGGGTGCGCGGGATCGTGCCGTTCGTGAACAGGAAGAAGGGCGTGCCGAGCGCGCCACCCTGGCAGGCCCCGCCATCCCCGTTGAAGGGGTTCGCGGTGCACCCCGAGGAGATCGGCTCCCGCACGTCCGCTTTCGAGCTCAGCGCAACGTTGCTTTCGTCGAGCACGAACGTGGGGCTGGCGGCGTTGACGAAGTGGCCGTAGAAGCCCTTCACGACTTCTTTTTCGACTTCCTCGCGCCACGAGACGTAGGGGGTGTTGCCGGAGAACGTGATGTCCGGGCGCGTCGCGTTCTGCCCTGCGACAGAGATGGGGGCGCCGCCGTTGGCGATTTCGAAGTGGGTGCCGCCCACGAGGCGTGACACGAAGATCTGGTGGACCGCCGGCGCGGTTTCCTCGTCCCAGGCCACCCACGGGACGGTGGGGTTGGCGGGGTCCATCGTGCCACCGGCCACGCGCGGATCCTCTGCGTCGCTGCCGGGGTCGTTGTTGAGCGAACATTCGGCCTCTTTGGCGGCCGATTCCGCACAGGGGCCGAATTTGTTCGCGCCGCTGGTGTCGAGCGTGCCGCCCGCGCCGTTGCCCACGGCCACCCAGTGAAAGCCGCCGTTGGCGGCTTCTTCGTCTTTGACCGCCTTGGCCGCGAACACCAGCTCGTTGGAATGCAGCGGTTCGCTCGAGGGCCCTTCCAGTTCGCTGCCGCCCTGCTCGTACCAGACCACCCACGGGACCTTGTCTTCGGCGCCCGTGAACGCGATGTCCGGCTCCACGCCTTCTCTTGTGGGGTCGACGTTGAGGCTCGGGTCGGCACCGCCGGGCCCCACCCGCGGCACTCCCGTCTGCTGCCAGCAGAAGCCGCCGATGGCGGGGATGTGGCCGGTGCCGTCCGGAACCCCGAGCGGCTTGATCCCGTCGCAGTTTTCGGCGCCCGGGCCGATCGGCCGCACGGTGAATATCTGGTCTTCGCCGCTCAGAGGGTCTGTCTCCTGCCAGCTGACCCAGGGCCCGGGCTTGGTCGGATCGACGGCGGAGCCGCCGGCCACCGAGGGGTTTTCTGCTTCCTGATCGGGGTTGATGTTCAAAGCCGGCACGGGCGTGGTCCCGACGCCTCCCGTCCCGCGCCCCTGGCCTGCGAAGATCCACTTGCCCTGGTTGGCGTCGCCGCTGTTGTCGAAGCGGCTGGCGAAGACGTCGGTGCCGAAGCCTTTGGTTTCCTCGTACCAACTCGCCCACGGGACCGTCCTACCCGTGCCCGCGAAGTCGATGGCCGGAACCTCGCCGTCCTCGCCCTGATCGAAGTTGAGCGAGCCGCCGAACGTGGGAGCCGTGCTGGAGCGCCCGCCCACCGTTCCGCTGCCGCGCGTGGTCCAGGCTCCGGCCGCGAACGAGCGCACGAAGATCTGGTCCGAGGCGGTCGTCTCCTGCTGGAAGATGGCCCACGGCACCGAGGGCTTTCCGGCGGTGAGGGCCCCGCCGACGACGTCGGAGTTCGCCGGGTCCTCTGCGCCCACGCTGAGCGTCCGGTCGATCCCGGCCCCGATGTCGTCGTTGACCGGCGCCCCCGGCGGCAGCTGGCCGAACGCCCATGCGCCCGCCGCACAGGCCAGGGCCACCACCGTCAAGAGCAACGCCGCAACGCCGTGCCTGCCACCTCGCATGGGCCACCTCCCGTTCGTGCTGAAACGCCGGCCGCGCCGACGCCCGCGTGCCGTGTACTACAGGATCCGGCGGCGCACAGTCAAGCGCCAACCGGACCGTCGCGGCCGCCGTGCCCTCATGCCAAGAGCTCCTATCCGGGGCCGCGCTCGAGCTGGGCGGTGCCCTCGAAGTGGGGCGCCCACGGCTGCGCCGAGCTGGTCCACGCCTCGACCGACGGCTGTACCCACGAGGCGTCGTCGAGCGCTCCGGCCTTGATGAACACCACCTCGGGCATGACGGCTGCGATGCTGAACAGCGGCGAGCCGCACGCCGAGCAGAAGTTCCGCTGCGTCTCGCCGCCGTGGTCGGTGCCGACCGTCGAGTAGGAGGCGAGCGTGCTCCCCTCGGCGCTGAACGCCTCCCGCGGGACGCCCACGATCACCGAGAAGGGGTTGCCCGTCTGGCGCTGGCAGTCGGTGCAGTGGCACACCGCCTGGACGACCGCATCGCACTCCGCCGTGAAGGTGACGTTGCCGCACAGGCAGCGGCCGGTGATCGGTGACGGGGCCACGTTGCGAACAGTACACCCGGGCACAGGTGTCTGTGATAACGTACAAACGTATGGCGATAGCGGCGAAGCCGAAGGCGTCGACACGGGCCGCGGCGAGCGTGCAGGCGGCCGCCTTCGAGGCGCCCGTGATCGGCGAGCGGGTCAGGGCGCTGCGCGAGGCGAGCGGCCTGTCGTTGCGCGACCTGGCGGAGCGCAGCGGCGTGAGCGCGCCGATGCTCTCGCAGGTGGAGCGCGGTGACACGAGCCCCACGATCACGGTGGCGGCGCGCATCGCCCTTGGCCTCGAGCTGACGCTCTCGCAGCTGTTGAGGCTCGACGAGGGCGGCACCGTGACGATCGTGCGCCCCGGCCAGCGCCGCCGCGGCGGGAGCGCGCGCCGGCGGCATACCTACGAGGTGCTGACCGCTCCCCGGCCGGGGCAGCGGGCCGAGCTCTCCCGGCACACGCTGGCGGCTGGCGGCTCCACCGGAGCCGCGGACGACCCCCCGATGCACGAGCCCGGCAGCCGCGAGACGGCGTTCGTGGAGAGCGGCTCGGTGGTGCTCGTGTGCGACGGGCAGCGCCACCAGCTCGACGCCGGGGATTGCGTGACCTTCGACGCCGACCTGCCGCACCATTTCGAGAACCCGGCAGGGGAGCCGGCGGTGTTCCTCGCCGTGCTGTCCGCCGGCCTGAGAAGGAGCTGACGATGCCGAAGACGATGTTCGAGAAGATCTGGGAGGCCCACGAGCTCGACGGGTCAGGGCTGCTGTTCATCGACCTGCACCTCGTCCACGAGGTCACCAGCCCCCAGGCGTTCGACGCCCTGCGGATGGCCGGGCGGCGGGTACGCAGGCCGGATCGCACGCTCGCCACCGCCGACCACAACACCCCCACCGACGGCACCCGCGCGGCGGCCCTGATCCAGGACGAGCTCTCGCGCGTGCAGGTCCAGACGCTCGAGCGCAACTGCGAGGAGTTCGGGATCCCCGTGTACTCGCTCGGCTCCGACCGCCAGGGGATCGTGCACGTGATCGGCCCCGAGCTCGGCGTCACCCAGCCCGGGATGACGATCGTGTGCGGCGACTCGCACACCTCCACCCACGGCGCCTTCGGGGCGCTCGCCTTCGGGATCGGCACCAGCGAGGTGGAGCACGTGCTCGCCACCCAGTGCCTGATGCAGTCGCGCCCCCGTTCGATGCGGGTGCTCTACGGCGGCGAGCTCGGCTACGGCGTGACCGCCAAGGACCTGATCCTCGCGACGCTCGGGGACCTCGGCGTCGGCGGCTTCAACGGCCACGTCGTGGAGTACGCCGGCAAGCCGATCCGCAAGCTCTCGATGGAAGGGCGCATGACGGTCTGCAACATGACGATCGAGGGCGGCGGGCGCGCCGGCATGATCGCGCCCGACGAGACCACCTTCTCGTGGTTCACCGAGCTCGCCCGACCGGGGGCTCCGGGCGGGGCCGAGCTCGACGCCTCGATCGAGCGGTGGCGGGAGCTGCCCACGGACGAGGGGGCCGAGTTCGACAAGGAGGTCCGCATCGACGCCGGCGAGGTGTCACCCCAGGTGACGTGGGGCACGAACCCGGGGATGGTGCGGGCAGTCACCGAGAAGGTGCCCTCGCCCGAGGAGTTCGACACCGAGCCCGAGCGGGAGGCGGTCGAGCGGGCGCTGCGCTACATGGACCTCGAGCCCGGCACGCCTTTCGAGGAGATCGCGATCGACCGCGTGTTCATCGGCTCCTGCACGAACTCGCGGATCGGCGACCTGCGGGCCGCGGCCGGGGTGGTCGAGGGCCGCCAGGTGGCCGGCAGCGTGCAGGCGATGGTCGTCCCCGGCTCCCAGCAGGTCAAGGCGCAGGCCGAGGAGGAGGGTCTCGACCGCGTCTTCCGCGAGGCCGGCTTCGACTGGCGGGCGGCCGGGTGCTCGATGTGCCTGGGGATGAACCCCGACATCCTGCAGCCGGGCGAACGCTGCGCGTCGACGTCCAACCGAAACTTCGAGGGCCGCCAGGGCCGCGGCGGGCGCACCCATCTGGTGTCCCCCCAGATGGCGGCCGCGGCGGCGATCGAGGGACGCTTCGTCGACATCCGGGGGTGGGACCGGTGAGCGCGCCCACGCCCGGCGCCACCTGGCAGCAGGGTGACCTGGCCGCCAGCTTCCTGGCGCGGCGCGGGGACTTCGTACCGATGCTCGACGCCCAGGAAGACATCGTCGCGCGCCTGCTGGCGCGCCGCCGGCGCCCGGTCTCGCGGTTCCTGGACCTCGGCTGCGGCGACGGCGCGCTGACGCAGCTGGTGGTCGATGCGTATCCCTCCGCCGAGGTGGTGATGGTGGACTTCTCCGAGCCGATGCTGGAGCGCGCCGGCGAGCGCCTGCGACGCATGCGCGTGCAGGGAACACTGGTGCGGGCCGACCTCAACGACCCCGCCTGGACCGCACGGCTGCCCGGCGGGCGCTTCGACGCGGTCGTGTCGGGCCTGGCGATCCACCACCTCCCGGCCCAGCGCAAGCGCGAGCTGTTCGCGGAGCTGTTCGGCCTGCTCGAGCCCGGGGGCGTGTTCGTGAACATGGACTACGTGCTCGTCGAGGGGCCGCTGCGGGGCCTGTTCGACGAGAAGAAGATGGAGGCACTGCGTGCGGACGCCGCCGCCGGGGGCGGCGGAGACGCACAGGAGGTGTTCGTCGACGAGGACGACGACGATCGCCCCGACCTCGCCGAGGCGCAGGTGCAGTGGCTGGGGGAGGCCGGCTTCGAGCAGGCGGAAGTCCAGTTCAAATGGGCCGAGGCGGCCGTGATGGCCGGCTTCAAGCCCGGCGGAGAGGAGCGCTAGTGGAAGCGATTGAGACCATCTCCGGCGCGATCAGCCACCTCGACCGCGCCGACGTCGACACCGACCAGATCATGCCCAAGCAGTTCCTCAAGCGGGTCGAGCGCACCGGCTTCGGCGAGTTCCTCTTCTACGACTGGGCGAAGGAGCCGGGCTGGGACCTGCCCGCCAACCCGATCCTCGTGGCGGGGGAGAACTTCGGCTGTGGCTCCTCGCGCGAGCATGCCCCCTGGGGCCTGCAGGACTACGGCTTCCAGGCGATCGTCGCGCCGAGCTTCGCCGACATCTTCTACTCCAACTGCACCAAGATCGGGCTGCTGCCGGTGGTGCTCGACGAACAGCACTGCCGCGGGCTGGCGGCGGCGGGCGAGGGCCAGGTCGACCTGCGCGCCCAGGAGGTCCGCTACCCCGGCCCCGACGGCCAGCTGGTGAACGTCCACTTCGACATCGACGCGGAGATCCGCCACCGCCTGCTGGAGGGCCTCGACGATGTGGGCATGACGCTGCAGAGCGAGTCCCGGATCACCTCGTACGAGGCCAGCCGCGAGCGCAGCGGTCCGGTGACGACGGCCCTGTAGGCTGGGCGCACGGATGGCCCACCGCGTCGTCACCCTGCCCGGCGACGGCATCGGACCGGAGATCATGGCCGCCGCGGTCCGCGTGCTGGACGCGGTCGGCGAGTTCGAGTTCGAGCAGCACCTGTTCGGGGGCGCCTCGATCGACGCCCACGGGACAGCGCTCACCGACGAGGTGCTCGAGGCCTGCCGCAGCGCCGACGCGGTGCTGCTGGCGGCGGTCGGGGGACCCAGGTGGGACACGACCGACCCCTCGAGGCCCCGCCCCGAGCAGGGCCTGCTGGGTCTGCGCAAGGGCCTCGGGCTGTACGCGAACCTGCGCCCGGTGAAGCCGATCGAGGCCCTCTACGACGCTTCTCCCCTGCGCGAGGAGCGCATCCGCGGGACCGACCTGATGCTCGTCAGGGAGCTGACCGGCGGCATCTACTTCGGCGAGAAGACCCGCACCGAGCACAGCGCCAGCGACCTGTGCACCTACACCACCGAGGAGATCGAGCGCATCGCGAGGACCGCCTTCGGGGCCGCCCGCGCGAAGGTGACGAGCGTGGACAAGGCCAACGTCCTGGAGACCTCGCGCCTGTGGCGGGAGGTGGTCAGCGCGCTGCACGGCAGGGAGTTCCCCCACGTCACGCTCGAGCACATGCTGGTGGACAACGCCGCGATGCAGCTCGTCTCGGCGCCGCGTCACTTCGACACGATCGTCACCGAGAACATGTTCGGGGACATCCTCTCCGACGAGGCCGCGATGCTGACGGGGTCGATCGGGA
>DATJBO010000197.1:0-38322 GCA_035515315.1 Solirubrobacteraceae bacterium | reverse complement strand
CATGCCGCCCGAGTTGTTGGCCACCACGCCGCCCACGCAGGCGATGTCGGTGCTGGCGGGGTCGGGGCCGATCCGCCTGCCGTGGCGGGCGAGCATGCGGTTGAGGTGGCCGAGGATCACCCCCGGCTGGGCGCGCACGCGAGCTCCCCCCTGCTCGACGCGGGCCCGCTGGAAGTGGCGGCGGACGTCGACCAGGATGCCCTCGCCCTGGGCCTGGCCGTTGAGGCTGGTGCCGCCCGCGCGGAACACGAGCGGCGTGCCGCTGCGCCGCGCCAGATCGAGCACCGCCTGCACGTCGGCGATATCGCGCGGGATCGCCACGGCGCGCGGGATCGTGCGGTACGGGCTGGCGTCGGACGCGTAGCGGACGAGGTCCAGGGCCCGCGTGGCGGCCCCGGCCGGCCCGAGCACCCTGTGCAGCTCGTCCCGCAGCGGCTCGGGCGTCCCGTGGGCGACCCAGTCGGGGGCGCGGTCGCTCACCGCGGTGCGGGCCTCCGGGGCGATCCGCCGGACGTCGGCTCCGAGCGCGGTCACGACGGCCCCGCGGTCATCGCGGTCCTACTCCAGCCACATGCCGGTTGCCACCGGCACCTCGACCAGGCGGGGGCCATCCTCCACCGCGATCGCCTCACGCAGCGCCTCGGCGAGCTCTTCGGGCTTGGTCACCTCCCGGGAGGGCACGCCGTAGGCCTCGGCCACGCTCGCCACGTCCAGGCCTTTGAGGTCCAAGCCCGGCGCGCCGCCGGCCTGCTCGAGTTCGGCGAACCACTTGAGGATCATGTACTCCTCGTTGCGCAGCACCAGGAAGGTCACCGGCACGCGGTAGTTGGCGGCCGACCACAGCGCGGTGATGCCGTACTGCGCGGAGCCCTCGCCGAGCACGCACACGACGGGACGCTCGGGCTGCGCCAGCTGGACGCCGACGCTGGCGGCGATCCCGAAGCCGAGCCCGCCGCTGGAGGAGAAGTAGTAGCTGCCGGGCTTGGACAGGCGCAGGCGGTTGCGCAGCGCGACCGTGCTCGAGGGCGTCTCCACGACCGCGATGCCGTCCTGCGGCCACACCTCCGCGAGCGCGGCCATCGCCGCGGAGCCGCTGATCGGTTCGCTCTGCACCGGCTCCCCGGGCAGCTCGCGCGGCTGGGGCGCCTCGCGCGCGGCGGTCCCGAGCAGCTCCAGCAGCCGCTCCAGCGCCAGGCCGACGTCGCCGACGATCGCCGTGCCAACCGGCGCCCGGGCGGCCTCCGCCGGGTCGCTGGTGATCTGCACGAGCCGCGTGCCCGCCGGCAGGAGCGTCCCGGGGATGTAGGGGTAGTACGGGAACACCGAGGAGCCGATCACGAGCACCAGGTCGTGGCCCTCCAGCGTCTGCGAGGCCGGGCCGATCGCCGGGGGCAGGATGCCGAGGAAGTTCGGGTGGTCCTCGGGGAAGCCGAGCCTGCCGCCGCCGGGGGCGGGCGTGGCCCACACGGCCAGCCGCTGCTTGTCCGCCAGCGCCACCGCGGCGTCCCAGCCGCCTGCCGCGTCGATGTCCGGTCCCGCGACCATCACCGGGTTGGTCGCCCCCTGCAGCGCGCCCGCGAGGTCCTCGAGCGCCACCGGGTCGGGCAGCGCACGGCCGTGGATGCCGCGCGCCAGCAGCTGGGCCAGGCCGTCCTCGTCGGCCTGCTCGCCCCAGTCGTCCATCGGGATCGACACGAACGCCGGCCCGCGCGGGGGCAGCGTGGCGTGGTGGATCGCGCGGGCGATCGCCTGGGGGACATCCTGGGCGCGGGGAGGTTCGTGGGACCACTTCACGTACGGCGCGGGGCCGAGCACGGCTTCGCGGTTGGTGAGGTTGGCCTCGAAGGTGATCTGGGGGCGGACCTGCTGGCCGGCGGTGATCAGCAGCGGGGACTTGTTGGCCTGGGCGTTGAAGATCCCGCCGACCGCGTTGCCAACCCCCGGGGCGGTGTGCAGGTTGGCGTGCGCGGGGCGGCCGCTGGCCTGGGCGTAGCCGTCGGCCATCCCCACCACCACCAGCTCCTGCAGTCCGAGCACGTAGGAGAAGTCATCGGGGTACTCCTTGAGCATCGGCAGCTCGGTGGAGCCGGGGTTGCCGAAGATGCGCGTCATCCCGTTGGCGCGCAGCACCTCGAAGGTTGCCTCCCGGACGGTGCTCATCGGAGGCGGACGCTAGCCGAATCGGCCTCCTCAGGGCGTGGCCGTGAAGGCGAGCTGCGCCGTGCAGCTGCCGAGACGGCGCGTGGCGCCGGCGGCCCGGATGTGGAGCTGCCCCTGCAGGGTTCCCTGCGCGGTGAAGCTGGCGCTGAGCGTGGCGGTGCCGCCGCGGAGCCGCCCGGCGGGGCTGATCGGGAGCGTGGCGCTGGCCGCCCCGCCGGAGATGAACAGCGCTTCGGCGGGCCAGCCGAGCGCGGCCGTGATCGTCGCGCCCCGGCCGCAGGCGAGGCGGACCGTGGCCGCGACTTCGGTGATCCATTCGCCGTTGCCGGCGACGTGCAGGGTGATCGCCTGTCCGGTGGCGAGGTGGGCGCCGTACAGGCCGGGGGTCGCCTGTGCCGAGCGCGCGGCCCCCACGACGGTGGGGGTCGCGGAGGCGGGCGTGAGCGTCCCCGGCAGATACGAGGCCGACGCGATCCACTCCTGGACCCAGGTGCGGATCAGGTCGGCGCGCGTGTACACGACCGGCGAGATGGCCTGGCACTCGGTGTACAGGTGGCTGGCCACGCCCAGCTCGACGACTTCGCCGGTCGAGGGCAGCGCGCCGAGCAGCGGCCCGCCGCTGTCCCCGAAGCAGGCCACCGCGCGGCGCGCGGGGCTGTCGAGCGTGCACAGCTCGTCGCTGGGCACGAACACCCGTGTGTGGCCCCGGCAGTAGCGCGCGGACTGCACCGACGTGGCGGCCCAGTGAAGTTCGTGGGGAACGGGTCCGCCCGGAAAGGTCTCGCCCCAGCCGGCCATCAACGCGCGGTGGCCGGGAGCCAGGAAGGCGGCGTCCGTCGTGCGCGAGGCGAGCGGGACGGCAGGTGCGGTCGTCGGCGTGGACAGCACGAGCAGGGCCGCGTCGCCGGAGGCGACCAGGCGGTTGAACGCGGGATACACGACCGTGGTCGACACGCCCAGCACCTGGCGGGTGGTCTGTGTCCAGTCGACGGTGCCGGTGACCACGAAGTACCCCGAGGCCGTGTAGCGGTCGCCGCTGCGAGGGTCCTCCACGCAGTGGGCCGCGGTCAGGATCACGTTCGGGGAGACCACAGTTCCCGTGCACTGGAAGGCTTCGCCTTCGCCTTCGTGGAAGATCACCGCGAGCCACGGAAACGTGCTCGCTTCGGCGGCCGCGCCGTCGACGATCGCCGTCCGGGCGGCGGGGGACCCCGCGACCTGAGCGGCGGGGGGCCCCGCGGCCTGAACGGGGTGGTGGCGGCTGTGAACGCGGTAGTGGCGGCCGGCACGGGCGCCCGCAGCGGCGGCCGAGCCGGCGCTTGCGAGCGCAAGCGCGACGGCAAGGGCGAACGTCCCGAGGATCTTCGTGGGCGGAGCGGGCACTCCGCTCCGTATCGGCAGCCGCTGGCCGGCGCAGGAGCCGCCGGGGGCTCAGATCGTCAAGTTGCCTCGAGCTCGGTCGGCCAGCCGCGTCCGTTGGCGAGCCACAGCTCGAGCAGCGGGTCCACCACGCGCAGACCCGTTGCCGTTCTCGGGTCGGCCACCAGCTGGCCCTCGCGCTGCAACCGATCCACGGTCGCTTCGTTGTTGCCGCTTTTCGTCACCCCGTACCGTTCGCGGGCTCCCTTCCCCTGCAGGGGGATCGTCCGCTGTGCGATCACCGCGCCGAGACGCCGCTCGGAGTTGCTCCACGAGTCCCACACCGCCTGCACCTCCGGGTTCGCGTCGCGGGTCGCCGCGGCGAACGCCCTCAGCCACTGCTCCGGGCCCGACCTCGTCCGCGGCCTGGTGCTCTGGTAGAGGTGGTGGGCCAGCAGCATGGCGCGCTGGGGATGGCCGTCGGCGACCCGCAGGAGCGGCTCGAGCGCCTCGCCGGGGTCCCGCCTCCCAGCCTCGAAGCGTTCGCCGATGTAGTCGGCGAGGTCCGGTCCGCCGAGCGGCCCCAGGTCGACCGGCATGGCCTGCGCGAAGAACGCGTGGCGGCGATCGGAGAAGAGATCCCGCATCAGACCCGGGTGCGAGCCGGAGAAGATGTAGCCCGCGACGTTGCCGTGGCGCTCGAGCTCGGAGCGGATCGTGCCAGCCAGCTCTCCGCCGGCCCGGACCACGTCCTGGAACTCGTCGAACACGACCGCGCAGCGGCGTCCGTGGCGTTCGTAGAGGCGGCGCGGCAGCTCGAGCCGATCGAGCAGGCCGGGGACCGTGGCGGTGGGGGCGACTTCGATTCCCACGCCGGCGGAAGCGGCCTTCGCGCGAGGCGAGAGGGTAGACACGACGCCCGCGAACCATCGCCGCAGGGCACCGTCGAGCTGCTCGCGGTAGGAGCGCTCGATCCGCTCGGCGACGTCGGCCGCGGTGAGAACCCCCAGGAAATTCACGTAGATCGGGACGAAGCCGTCGCGGTCTGCGCTCGCCAGGACGACGTTCAGCAGCGACGTCTTGCCGTACCGCCGAGGCCCGGCCACCCTGCTGTTGCGGGTCTCGGCGATCCTCTCCCGGAGCAGCTCGAGCTCGTCCATGCGGTCGGCGAGCTCCTCGGCCGCATCAAGCGGATCCTCATACCGGAACGGGCTCCCCATTTTGGTGCCGATTCTAGCGGCCGCGGGTTCCTGATTCGGCTCTATTTCAGTTCTTAATTCAGAACTATATAGCCCCTAAATCCGCACTACTAATACACTAGATGCTGCGCCACGAGGGGCCTCTCTCGGCGCCTCAACCGCGCCGCAACAGGCGACCGACGGCCCCCATCAGCTCGGCGGTCAGCCCCTCCTGGAGCTCGGGCTCCGCGCCGGCCACGCAGGTACGGGCGTGGCCGTCGATCAAGCCGAGGGCGACGCTGTCGAGCGCGGCCTGTACGGCGGCGATCTGGGTCAGCACGTCAATGCAGTAGCGATCCTCGTCGACCATCCGCTCGATCCCCCGGACCTGCCCCTCGATGCGGCGCAGACGTGTCTGCAGCTGCGGCTTGGTCGCGCTGTATCCACGGGTGGGTGTCGGGGCGCCCGTCGCCATCGTGCACACAGAAGGCTAGCACCAAACCCCCGGGGGGTATATTGGACGGCGACGTGGCCGACCTCTTGGAAGTGCTCTGGCACGGGCTCCGCAACGGGCTGCTGATGGCGTGGGAGGTGTGGTGGGCGCTCGTGCTCGGCTTCGCGATCTCAGCGGTCGTGCAGGCGTGGGTCCCGCGCGGGAGGATCGAACGCGGCATGGCCGGCGGCGGGACGCGGCCGGTCGGCATCGCCACCGCGCTGGGGGCGGCATCGAGCTCGTGCTCCTACGCGGCGATCGCGATCGCGCGGTCGCTGTTCGCGAAGGGGGCCTCGGCGGCATCCTCGCTGGCCTTCCAGTTCGCCTCCACGAACCTCGTGTGGGAGCTCGGGCTCGTCCTGTGGGTGCTGCTCGGCTGGCAGTTCACCCTCGGCGAGTACCTCGGCGGGATCGTGATGATCGCCATGATGGCGGTGCTGCTGCGCGTGTTCGTCTCACCACGCCTGGAGCAGCAGGCGCGCGATCATGCCCGCCGCGCCGAGGGCTCGGCCCACGACGACCACCACCATCATCACCACCACCACGGATCGGGCGACGGGCACGGGGCGCTCGGATGGCGCCGGCGGCTGGGGTCACTCGACGCGTGGACGGAGGTCGCACACAACTTCCTCGGCGACTGGCAGATGCTCTACAAGGAGATCGGGATCGGCTTCCTGATCGCCGGCTTCGTCGCCCAGCTCGGCAACGGCTTCTTCTCGGCCCTGTTCGTGGAGCACGCACCCGCGCCGCTGGGGCCGATCGAGAACGTCCTCGTCGGGCCGCTGATCGCGGTGCTCTCGTTCGTGTGCTCGATCGGCAACGTGCCGCTTGCGGCGGTGCTGTGGTCGGGCGGGATCAGCTTCGCGGGGGTGCTGGCCTTCCTGTACGCGGACCTGATCGTGCTGCCGATCGTCGCCGCCTACCGCAAGTACTACGGCTGGCCCTACACCGTCCGGATCGTGCTCCTGATGTTCGTGACGATGGCGTGTGCGGCGCTGGCGGTGGACGCTCTGTTCGACGCCCTCGGGTTGATCCCCACCGGCCCGCGCCCCTCGCGGGGGCACGTGTTCGGCGGCGTCGAGGCCGACTACAAGCTCGTGTTGAACGCCCTCGCGCTCGCCGTGTTCGTCGCGCTGGTGTGGCTCAGCCGGCGCGGGCGCCCGCGTCCCGCCTCATCGCCAGGCGCCCGACGATCGACCGCACGCCGGGCGCAGGCGCGCCCGGACGCTCGCGGGTGAAACGCTGGCCGAGCTCCACGGCGACCCTGCTGGCCTGCTGTGCGTCCGGCTCCTCGATCGCGATCTCGGTGACGCCCTGGGCGCCGTCTTCGATCAGGATCCGCGACCCCGCGGGCGCCTCTTCGACGGTGATCCGCCTGGGTGAGCGGATGAAATAGCGGACCGCGGGCGCGAGGTCTCCTTCGCCGCCGGCGGACAGCTCGACGACGTCGCGCCGGCCGTCGTAGCGGATCGCCCGCAGCGGTCGCCGCCTGTGCGAGGAGTGGCGCTCCTGCCCGCGCGTCTGGAACTGCACCGTCGCCAGCGCGTCGGTGCAGCACCGTTCGAGCTGGTGGAAGAACTCCGACCAGACCTCGGCGTTGAGGAGACCGGCCATGACTGCAATTCTGGCGCCCGGAGCGGAGGGCATCGACTCACCCCTGGACAGCGCGAGCCTCCAATTCTGGAGATTCCGCGAAAAACTACGGGGTTGCGCCGGCCCGGGCCCGCAGCGCCGCCGGGTCCCGCACGGTGATCTGCCCCCGCTGGGTCTCCAGCCAGCCCAGCTCGCGCAGGTCCTGCAGCGCCTGTGCCACGCCCGTCCGCGAGGCGCCGGTCCAGCTCGCCAGTTCCTCCTGGGAGAGCGGCAGCGGAACCTCGATCGAGCCGTTGACGTTCTCGCCGTAGCGCTCGGCAAGCTCGAGGATCCGCGCCGCGAGGCGCCCCATCGTGTCGAGCGCCGCGAACTGCAGCCGGTTCAGGGTCGCCTCGCGGAAGCGCCCGGCCACCACTTCCAGCAGCACGACGGCCACTCGCGGGGTCTGTTCGAGGTGCTCGCGGAAACGGGAGCCCGACATGATCACCGCCTGGATCGGCTCGAGCGCCACCACGGTGGCCGAGCGCGGCCGGCGGTCGATGAAGGCGAGCTCTCCGAGCAGGTCACCGGGGTCGCGGATCCCGAGGATGATCTCGCGCCCATCCGGGCCGGCGCGGGTGATCTTCACGCGCCCGCCGAGGGCCAGGATCAACCGCTCCTCGGGCTCCCCCTCGAACATGATCACGCTGCCACGGGGGAAGCTCGCGGGGCGGCCGAGGGCTTCGACGGCTGCGCGCTCCTCCGGCGTCAGCCGGGCCAGGAAGGTCCCCGCGACGAGAGGAGTGGTGGACCCGCCCATCTACGTGCCGACTGCCGTCAGCATCCTGTGCGACCGGTTACCCCCGGTCGCTTTGCTGCAATCCTGGCCGCGCCCATGAAGCCGATGCGGATGGTACCCGTTGGAGGCGGCGCGAACGATGCCCACCGTCTCGGACGCGGCCGACCGCAAGACTTCATCTATCTGGGCGACGATACGTCCGAGGATGCGCTACCTTCTCGGCTCAAAGCGACTCAAGGGGTAGGAGGTCCGCTGACATGAAGGCGCCGTTCCTCGTCTACGAGCTCGAGCAGGACCAACCGTCGTGGGGTAGGCGCGACAGATGGTCCTCGTGCGAAGCCGATCCCAGCCTGCCTGCACGGCTGAAAGCCAACCCGCTCGGGTGCTTCATCGCGGAGACCGCCGCCGAGGCGTGCAGCCAAGCGGCGAAGGTCGAACAGAAGGCGGGCAACTTCCTCGCGATCCCAGGTGATTTCTACAAGATCGACTTCACGGCGGCACCGGACGCCGACGTGCTCACGAAACTGGGGGAGCCGCCTAAGAAGCACCCCTTCTACTGCTGCTACGGGCACCCGTTCTGCGAGCAGCATCCGCGCAAATCAGACAAACGGGATGACACCGATGAGCCGCGCGAACCCAACGCGACCGAAGGTCTGATGGCACTCGCCGAGAGGTCTCCGCGGAAACCGCGAGCGAAGCGGAAGGACTAGCAGGTGGCCGCGCCGCGCGTGACCGTCGTGGGAGGCGGTCTTGCGGGGTTGACGGCTGCTCTTCGGCTGGCTGAGAAGGGCTGCAAGGTACGGCTCTACGAGAGCAAGGGGATGCTCGGAGGGAATCTCGCGAGCCAGCCTCTGCAGGTGGGCGGTGAAATCGACGTCTACCCGCACATGTACCAGGCGTGGTACGCCAACTTCTGGAAGCTGATGGACGACGTCGGGGTGGATCGAGAAGAGTCCTTCAAATCGTATGACTGCGTCTGGCAGCTGCGACGGAGAGGGGAAACGCCGCGGTGGAGCAAGCTGACGAAGGCGTACTCGCCCCGGTACGTGTTCCAGAACATGTTCTCGCAAGTTGGTCCCGCGCCTGACATGTTCATCTTCGGGTTCGCCTGTCTCGACCTTCTGGCAGAGCGCACGTTCCCGACGATGCGACTCGAGAACCTGAGCCTCACGGGCTATCTGGACTCCCGGCCGTACATGACCGAGGCCGCGATCGCCGCCTTCGAAACGTTCCTCACGAGGATCTGGGCGCTGCCGGCCAAGGTCGCCGCCGCCAAGGACTGCCAGACCTACCTGCGCTATTGCATTCCCGTGGGCGAAAGAGACCAGTGGCTCACCCGCGAATCGGCGGAGAGGACGGTCATCCATCCGCTCGCTCGCGCGCTGGCGCGGGAGGGTGTCGAGCTCGTAACCGGGACCAAGCTCGCGCAGGTCGAAGTGGTGAATGGACGGGTCACGTCGATCGGGCTGCAGCGCACGAGATTCGACCCGCAGCGCTACGAGTGGCTCGCGACGGGCCGTATCCGCAATGAGGAGGTCGACCAGCTGCTGCTGGCTGTTCCGGCAGAGGTCCTCTCCCGGATCGTGCGCGACGGCGAGCCCGGTAGACGGGTGGTGGATTTCGAAGAGTCACTCCATGAACTCGTCCAGCTGAGCGCACAGAGGGTGCCGATCCTTCACCTCCACTTCAAGGAACAGCTGTCCGATATCCCCTCGCAGCCGGTCGGGCTGTTCGGATCGCCGCTCAACCTCGCCTTCACCGATCTGTCCCAATCGTGGAAGGAGTTCGAAGGGCACACGATGCTCGCGCTGTCCTGCTCGGAACCCGCGGGCCTGTTCGGATCGAGCCCGGCCGATGATGGGTTCCTGATGATGCGAGACCTGGCGCATTACGTGGCCTACGAACCGGGGGAACAGTGGGGGGAATCGGAGCAGATCGACTGGGACCGCACCCGCTACCACGGCAACAACGACGTGAGGCTCTCGCTGAACACCGTCGGTGCCGAGAACGCACGGCCGGGGCATTCTCCGGAAAAGATCCGCAACCTCTACCTCGCCGGTGACTTCTGTCATCACCACCTCGGCATGACGACGATCGAGGCGGCGGTGTCGAGTGGCATCGCCGCCGCCGCCCGGCTCGTCGAAGACGCAGGGCTCGCAGAAATCGAAGTCCTGCGTCCGGAAGTCTGGCCGGATGAGATCTACACGCCGATCCGGGCCGGGTATCCGGCTGCGATCGCGGCCAGGCTGCTGTCCGAAGGCATCCCGTTCCCGCGACGCGACCCCGATCGCGACGCGGAGCACGAATCGCTGCTCGGCTACCTGCTCACCCCGGGGCTGCCGGCGCGCAACCGGCGCCGGCGCGACTGACCCGCCTCGGCGCCCGACCCCCTACGCGCCCACGCGCGTGGGCCTCGTCAGCGACCCTGCGCCCGTCGCGGCTGGCCGAAGCCTTCCAGGTCTTCGATGCCCCGCTCGAGCTCGCGCGTGATCAGCTCCCCCGACTCGCGGGCGAACTCGACGAGCTCCTCGTGAAGGCTCCCTTCCCGCTCCTCGGGCGAGCGGATCCACGATTCGAACCCGAGTTTCACCAGGCGGGGAGCGCGGCTGGACCAGATGCCGAGATAGCCGGCACCCGCCCGGCAGGCCGTCGCGGTGGCGAACACCGGGGCGGCGAACATGACTCCGTAGTCGTCGTAAGCGTCACGCATGCCCGTCACAGGTCAAGGTTAGCTACTCGACCCCCCCGACGGATGTTCCTCAGCAGGGTGCAACCCGCCACCTGACACGTCATCATGACCAGACGGGTTATCGGCGAGGGGGTCCTGCGAGGTGAGATGCGCGCGGTGCGGTCAGGAGAATCCCGCAGAGATGCGCTTCTGCGGGGCCTGCGGCTCGCCTCTGGCCGGCGCGCCGACCGCCGCCGAGCCGGTTCGGCGCGCGGCCGAACGGCGTCACATGACCGTGATGTTCTGCGACGTAGTCGATTCGACCTCGGTGGCGGAGTTGCTGGACCCCGAGGACTTCAGGGAGGTCCTGTCCGGCTACCAGAACGTATGCGCGAGCTCGATCGAGCGCTACAACGGCTTCGCCGCGCAGTGGGTCGGGGACGGCGTCCTCGCGTACTTCGGATATCCGCGTGCACACGAGGATGACCCGTTGCGCGCGGTCCACGCCGGCCTGCGGATCCTCGACGGCGTCCGCACGCTGAACGAGCAGCTCCGCGAAGCGTGGGGCGTCTCGCTGCAGGTCCGCATCGGGATTCACAGCGGCACCGTCGTAGCCGGGGAGATGGGAGCCGGTGCGGTGCGCGACCCGCTTGCGATCGTCGGGGAGACACCACACATCGCCTCCCGTCTGCAGTCGCTCGCCCCACCTGGTTCGATCGTGGTCAGCGATGTCACCCGCGGGCTGCTGAAGAGCAGCTTTGAAACCGAACCGCTGGGCCCGAAGGCCCTCAAGGGAATCTCGCGGGAGATCCCCGTTCATCGCGTGCTCGGGTTCGTGGCGGCCTCGCCGGAGCTCGCCCAGGCGATCGGCGTCCGCACCCCGATGGTCGACCGGGACCATGAGCGCGTGCGACTGGCCGAGGCATGGGAGCAGGCCAAGCAGGGGCGAGGGGTAGTCGCGCATATCGCGGGCGAGGCCGGGATCGGCAAGACCCGCCTCGTTCGGTCACTGCGGCAGGACCTCGCCGAACCGCAGGACGAACGGCTGCTGCAGTGCTCGGCCCACCACTCCGGGACCGTGCTGTATCCGGTTGCCCGCTTCTTCGACCAGCGCATGGAACTGGAGAGCATCGACACGCCTGAGGAACGCCGGGCGGCGCTCGAACAGGCCGTGATGAACGTGGGTCTCGCCCCCGGAGACGTGGTTCCGCTGCTGGCGGACCTGACCCAGATCCCCGTCGAGGCGCGGGGACCCCAGCCGCTGCTCGCACGCGATGCCCGCAACGCGATGCTCCAGGCGATCGCGGCGATGCTGCTGGGCCGCGGCGACCAACACCCGCTGTTGCTCGTAATCGAGGACCTCCACTGGGCCGACCCCACCACGGTCGAGCTGATGGAGCGGATAGTTGCGCGGGTTCCCGAACTGCCCGTGGCCTGCGTGGTGACCCACCGCTCGGACTTCGAACCACCCTGGGCCCAGTGGCAGTCGGTGGTGGAGATCGACCTGGGCCCGCTCGAGGACGAGCACGTGCGCGAGATGGCCGAAGCCGCGAGTCCGACCGAGCTCGACGACGAGTCGCTGCGGCGGGTGCAAGCGGCGGCCGACGGCGTCCCGCTGTTCGTCGAGGAGATGGTCAAGGTCCTCGACATCCGGGAGGAGACCCCGGAGCGCGCGCGTGTGCGCCGCGGGTCCGTGCCACCGACGCTCCAGGGCCTGCTCACCGAGCGACTCGACCGGCTACCCGAGCTCACCGACCTGATCGATCGGGCCGCGGTCCTCGGCCGGGAGTTCGACCGCAGGCTCCTGGCCACGCTGGTGGAAATGGGCGCCGACGAGTTCCGCAAGGCGATCGCACAGCTGATCAGCCAGGACGTGCTGCGGGTTGTCGAGGGCTACCGCTCGCGCCTGGAATTCGCCCACGGGTTGCTTCACGAGGCCGCCTACGAGCGGATGCTTCGCCCGCGCCGGCGCGAGCTGCATTCACGCGTGGCCGAGATCCTGCTCACCCAGTCGCCGCTGAGCAGCGAGGCCGCGCCCCAGCTGATCGCGTTCCACTGGACGGCGGCAGGCATGCCCGCCAAGGCGCTCCCGCACTGGAAACTTGCGGCCTCCCGAGCGATCGGGCGAGCCGCCTATCTGGAGGCGGTGGAGCACCTCCGTCAGGCGCTGCACACGCTCGACGAAGTGCACCCCGCTCCCGAAGCGGACGAGGAGCGAGCGGCCCTGCTCGCCGATCTCGGGCGCGCGCTTCAGGCGGGACGCACGCCTGCCGCCGACGTGGACGACATCTACCGCAGCGCCCGCGCCGCCTGCGAGCGTTCGGGTCGCCGAGACCAGCTCGTGGCCGTCCTGGAGGGTCAGTGTCGCCACCACCTGATCAGAGCCGAGTACCCGCTCGCGCTCGAGCGCGCGCGAGAGCTGCTCGAGATGGGCGAGGACCCCACGGGTCCGAACTGCCTCGCCGACGGACACATGAGCGCGGGGCTCACGGCGATGTATACCGGCGACCTTCAGCAGGCTCGGTTGCACCTGCAGGCGGTCTGCGACCGCGTACCGACGCCCTCCCGCCCGGACCCCCGGACGGAGGACCTCGGCTTTGTCACCGGCGCTAACGCACCGGCCTACCTGGCGGTCGTGCTGTGGAACCAGGGACACGTCCGCGAGGCACTCGAGCGCAGCGATGAGAGCCTCGTGGCCGCGGAGGAAACGGGCTCCCCGCTCACGCGAGCTGCCGCATGGGGCATGCGGACAGGGCTGCTGATGAGCCAGGGGCGCGTCGTAGAGTTCGGCGAATGGGTACAGCGCAGCCGCATCCACGCCGTCGAGCGCAACATCGGCTACTGGTCGCTCGTCTGCTCGCTGTGGACGGCGTGGGCGGAAGCTCGTAGCGGACGCTCGAGCGCGGGGATCGCGCGACTGCGCGAGCTGATCGACGAGTACATCTCCTCCGGAGGGCGGCTCGGGTTGCCCCACTTCCTCGGGCTGATGGCGGACGTCCGCGTCGCTGCAGGTGACGGCGACGCCGCCGTCGAGGCCCTGCGCTCCGGGGCCGAGCACATCGATGCTACGGGCGAACGCTATTACGAGCCGGAGCTGTACTGGGCCATGGCGCGGGCGCTGATGCACTGCCGCAGACCGGATCCTGACGCAGCCACGGCCGCCTACGAACGCGCGGTGGGCGCGGCGCGGAAGCAGGACGCAAAGCTGCTCGAGCTGCGTGCGCTCAACGGCCTCGTGCTCCACGAACTCAAGTTCGGCGAGGGCGGCGCGGCGCTCGCGCGCGTGCACGAGCTGTGCGACTGGTTCGACGAGGACCTCTCGGTCCCCGACCTCACGCGCGCCCGCGAGCTCCTCGAGCAGGGTCCCATGGCGCGGCCAACCTGACAGCGACGGCCCGGTCTCAGCGGGAGGAGAGCTGTCGGACCTCGTCGACGAGCGCGAGCAGCGGCTGGGGGTCCTCGGCCTGCCGCCGGGCCTCTGCGCAGGCCTCTTCGGCGATCTCGTCCAGCACCCGCTCGGCCTCGGGCACCTGTGCCACACAGGCGCGCGCGAGCGTGTCGAGGCGCTCGACATCGCGATCGTCGCGCAGGAACAGCCGGCGGATCTTTGGATCGCGGATCGCGAGCGCCGCGGGGAGGGTGAGGATGCCGTCGCGGATGTCCTCGTCCCCTCCGCCGCCGAGCGCCTCGAGGCCCCGCTGGTCGCCCACGTCGTCGCAGCCGTGGTAGAGGACGCCGAGCAGGTGCCCGTACGTGCGCAGGCGCTCGGAGCCGGCACCGAGGACGGCGCACACCTCGAACATCGACCCGGTGTCCTCGCCCGCGATATGACGCCAGTCCTCGGTCCCGAGCGGCTGGCGCCGGAGCCGCCACTGCAGACACTCCGCCGCAGCGAGCCGTCGCAGGAGTTCCCCGATGTGGTGCGCTCCGAACTCGTCGCCCGCGAGCACCTCATAGGCGTCCGCGATGAGATAGCCGGAAGCCATCAGCGCGGGCAGCCGGCCGTATCCGCTGTGGATCGTCGCAACCCCCCGTCGCAGGTCCGATTCGTCGAGGACGTCGTCGACGATCAGCGACATGTTGTGGACCAGCTCCACCGCGAACGCGCGCGCGATCGTAGCCGAGGTCGGCGCCTCACCGGTGACCGCGCGGTGGGTCCCGAACACGGTCAGCGGCCGGAAGCTCTTCGGCTTGCCGGCGAACGCGCTGCGCAGGGGGGGACGGAGCTCTTCGTCGACTTCGTTCAGCCACGCGCCGATTCTCCGGCGCAGCAGCGATATTTCCCGCTCCGCGCCAAGTCTCGCGACCGGATCGCCGCCCGGGGCGGCGGCGGTCTCCGTGAGCGCCGATCGGGGGGTCGGATCTCGCTCGGGAGGCGCCGTCGGCACGGCACCGTTGCCGGCTGCCGCCGCTTCGGTATTCACGGCTTGGCTTTGTAGAAGCGGCGTTCGGGCGCCGATTCGGCGTCCTCCTCGGGGCGGGTGAAGGAGTCGAGGTCCTCGATGCCGCGCCGGATCTCGCGCAGGGCGAGCTCGGAGGAATCCCGTGCGAGCGCGATCAGCTCGTCGCGGAAGCGCGCCTGGGCCTCCGCTGCACGTGGCGAGCCACCCTGCGTCTGCGTGCTCAGCTGCATCAGCCCAGGGGCGCGCCGGGCGACGAGCTCCGCGCAACCGATGCCCGTCCTGACGACCGTCGCGGCGCTCATGAGTCCCCCTGTGACGAGCATCCGATAGGTGCTCGGCAACTCCATCGCGCGAAGCGTAGCCGACGGAACGCCGGCTATGCCGGGAGCACGCCCTCCGCGCGGGGGTCGCGACGACCGGCTTCCACCCTGCTCAGCAGCCGCGACCACTGCTGCCGGGTTTCTCGCATCCAGCGCGCATGCCAGGCTGCATCGTCCAGCAGCGAGCGCGCGAACGCCAGCTGCCACGAGAGGAGGTCCCGTGGAGAGGTCCACGTCTCGCCCGCCCGGTCGGCGCCGCCGAGCAGGCGCGGCCACGCCAGCAGCGTGTCCTCGAGGATGCGCATCCAGACCTGGCCGATGATGTCGTACGGCCTGATGTCGAGCCCGCAGAAGAAGCTCCCGCTGGTACGCGCGAAGTCATCTTCGTAGCCGGCTCGTTCGAAGCCTCGCGCGAGGGCCTTCAGCCAAGGTCGCGCGAAGTGGCGGTTGCGCGCCACGCCAGCCAGGAAGTCGAGGAAGATCATCGACTGGTCGAAGTAATCGCGGAAGGCATGCTCGTAACCCGCGAGCGCACCGGCGCTGCAGTCACCCGACTCCAGCGCCTGCACGATCGTGGGCACCGCGAGCAGCGCCGACTCCATCGCCGGCGTGATGCCCTCCCCGGTCATCGGATCCACGAAACAACCCGCATCGCCCACGAGCAACCCACCGTCGAAGCGATTGGTGCCCGCGGCTCCGTACGTCCTGACCACTCCCCCGATCGGCTTCGAACAGAGCTCAAGGGACCCGCAAAGCGGGTGGTCGCGGCGCAGCCCCTCGATGAAGCGCCCGAACAGCTCGGGGATGTTCCCGCCGCTGCGCTCCCGCGCCTCCGCAAGCAGACCGATGCCGACATTGGCCGAGCCATCGCCGGTCGGGAACACCCAGCCGTAGCCGGGGAACAGGCTCTCCTCGAAGAAGACGTCGACGCCCGCTGCCCGTTCCTGCGGGTCATCGATGCTCGCGTATGCCCGCTGCGCGAGCACCGTTCGCCGCGAGTCGGCGGGCTCCACCCCGAGCCGCCGGGCGACTACCGAGTTGACACCGTCCGCGCCCACGAGCAGGCGCCCGCGGTAGTGGATCCTGCGCGACCCGCGCCTGGCGATGATCTCGACCCCGTCGCGTCCGGCGGCGACCTCCATCACCGCGGTCCGCTCGTGCACGTCGGCCCCGGCGCGTGCCGCCGCCGCGATCAGGGTCGCGTCCAGCCGTCTGCGCGAGATCGTGCGACCGTGCGGCGGAACCCTCTCGTCGAATCCGTAGAACGGGATCGGGCCGTCATACCGGCGGCTCCAATCGACATAGGTGGAGGTCGCGGTGATCGGCCTCGAGCAATCGCGCTCGAGCTCCTCGAGGCAGCCCATAGCGTCGAGGATCGCCAGTCCTCGCGGGTCGACGTAGTCGCCGCACACCTTTTCGCGCGGGAAACCGGCACGGTCGAGCACGATCGTCCGGATCCCTTTGCGCGCAAGGCTCCACGCCATCACGCTCCCCGCTGGCCCACCGCCCGCGACCAGGACCTCCGCCGGCGCCTCGCTCACGACTTCCCC
The DNA here is from genome assembly GCA_035515315.1 of Solirubrobacteraceae bacterium. Lineage (GTDB taxonomy): Bacteria > Actinomycetota > Thermoleophilia > Solirubrobacterales > Solirubrobacteraceae > Palsa-744. Next base: position 21,820 of record DATJBO010000197.1, on the reverse strand, counting down.
CTTGCGATCATCCGGATGAGCTCCTCGCTGACCTCGTTGACCAGCGGCATCTCGCCGGCGAGCATACACCCGCAAAGGCGCCGCGGCCGCACCCCGCGGCTACACGCCGAACACATCCTGCCCGCGCGCGACATTAACGGCATGCCCGAGGGGCCGACAGGCGGGATGAGCCACACGGGCAAGGCCCGCACGCGCACGCCGTCGATTCGCCGCCCCCCGGCGGGCGAGGTCGGGCACCTCGAACTCGACCTCGGGCTGTGTCTCTCCGGTGGCGGCTTTCGCGCGATGCTGTTCCACGCCGGGTCGCTGTGGCGCTTGAACGAGGCCGGCTACCTGTCCCGCCTGGACCGCGTCTCCAGCGTGTCGGGCGGTTCGATCACGGCGGCCATGCTGGCGCTGCGCTGGGAGGAGCTCGAGTTCGCCGCCGACGGCAGGACCGAAGGATTCGTGGAGCTGGTGCTCGAGCCCCTGCGGCGGTTCGCCTCGCGCACCGTCGACGTGCCCGCCGTGGTGGTCGGGTTGCTGCTCCCGGGCGTCACCATCAACGGCAGGCTCACCCGCAGCTACCGGCGCCTGTTCGCCAGGAGCACGCTCTCCGATCTGCCGGCGCGACCGGATTTCGTGTTCGACGCCACCAACCTGCAGTCGGGAGACCTGTGGCGCTTCTCCAGACGGCAGGAAGGAGACTGGCGTGTCGGCAGCCGGGCCACGCCCGACACCGAGATCGCGCGCGTGGTCGCCGCCTCCTCGGCGTTCCCGCCCCTGCTGGCGCCCTCCCGGCTCGAGTTCAACGACGACGTCTTGCAGGCGGGCGGGGACCCGGAAGTGAGCTCGCCGCCGTACACCACTCGTGTCGTCCTCGCCGACGGCGGGGTCTACGACAACCTCGGCTTGGAAGCGGTGTGGACGACGTGCCGGCAGGTCCTCATCAGCGACGCCGGAGGCCAGATGAGCGCCGAGCGCCGCCCGCGCTCGTTCTGGCCACTACAGGTGCTCCGGGTCCTCCACGTGATCGACAACCAGGTGCGCGAGCTGCGCAAGCGGCAGGCCGTGCAGTCCTACATCGAGGGCCAGCGGACCGGGGCCTACTGGGGCATCCGCAGCGACGTGTCCGACTTCGGGCTGCCGGACCCCATCGCCAGTCCGACGCAGGCGCAGGTGCGCGGGCTGGCGGGCGTGCCCACCCGCCTTGCCGGGCTCGGCACCGGTCTGCAGGAGCAGCTGATCAACTGGGGCTACGTGATGTGCGACACCGCCCTGCGCGCCCATGTCGCCCCCGACCAGCCTCCCGGCCGGCTGCCCTATCCCGGCGCCGGGCTCGGCTAGGTGCTAGGCCCGGCCGCTCTGGGGCCGCGGGCGCTCAGAACCTCAGCGTCGCCGCGATCCCGCCGAGCGGCCCGAGCTCGGGGCGGTCGTGCAGCGTGACCACCTCGGCCGACTGGGCGACCGCCGCGCGCAGCCCCTCCTCGACGATGTCCTGGCGCGGCTGCAGTGCTTCTCCGTCGAGCGGGCAGCGCTCGCCGGAGGACCCCATCCAGTCGCCACGGGGGCACATCACCCCGGGCTCATGCAAGCCCTCGTCGTAGAGCAGCGCCTGCACCCGCCGTTCAACGAGCGCCTCGAGCACCGCATCCAGTCCGGCGACCGCCAGCTGTCCGTCACCTTTGCCGATCCTGGCCCGCAGCTCGGCCAGCAGCTCCTCCTCGTGGGCGCGGTGCTCCTCCTCGAGGATCACCGCGGCGGCGTGGGAGACCTCCGTGGGGCCGTCGGCGCTCGTGTCGAGCGACAGGCGCTCGTCGATCAGACGTTCGCGCACGTACGGGTGGAGCTTGTCCAGGACGCGCGGCCACAGCTGCTCGGTGCACCCGATCAGCAGCCGTTCGTAGTGGGCGACCTTGAGCAGGTCTTGCAGCACGCGGGCGACGTGGCGCAGGTGGTCGTCGACGTCCTTGACCATCGAGCGCTGGTAACGGGCCTGAGCCCAGCCACCCTGCTTCTGGTGCCCGGGCACGTCGTCCCCGAAGGAGACCGCCTCGCGCAGCCCGGCGGCGCTGCCCCACAGGATCCGCGCGGAGCGCTCGTCGACGACGGCCACGCACACCCGCCCCGGCTCGATCCCCTCCAGCAGCGGCGCGATGAACGGCTCGTCGGAGACGATCGCCTGGCTCGACAGCGGGCGCGCGATCCGCACGCTCTGCTCGAGCGCCAGCGGCTCGCATACGAACACCGCCGCCGAGCGGGCTCCCTGCGGCAGCTCGGGATCTTCCAACAGCTCGCGCGCACGCTGCAGCCCCGCGCGCAGCGCCATCAGCTCCTCGTGGGAGTGTTCCCGCCCCTCGATGTCGCGGTGCGCGGCGTCGATCAGCGAGTCGATCTCGCTCTGGCGCGTCGGCGGGGTCGGAAAGCGGGCGGGATCGAGGTCGAGATAGATGCTCAGCACGCTCTCCTGGGGGGCGCGGATTCCCGCGAGCGTGCGGATGAGCTCCTCGCTGACCTCGTTCACCATCGGCATGCAACGCGCGAGCTTACCCGCAAACGCCCGGCCGCCTACTCGTCCGCGCGCAGGACGTTGGGATCGGGGAGCGCCCCGGGTGGCGCTTCGGCTTCCAGCGCCTGCCGCGCCGCGAGCAGCTCGGTTCGCTGGGCCTCGTCGACGCGCGGATAGCGCGGATCGAGGTCGATCAGCGTGTTCACCAGCACGCTGGCCGTGGCGATGCGGGCGTACCACTTGTGGTCGGCGGGGATCACGTGCCACGGCGCCCACTCGGTGCTCGTGTGCGAGAGCGCCTCGGAGATGGCGTCCTGGTAGTCGCCCCAGAACGCACGCTCGGCCACGTCCGCGTGCGAGAACTTCCAGTTGTGGTCGGGCAGGTCGATGCGCCGCAGCAGGCGCTTGCGCTGCTCCTCCCTGGAGACGTTCAGGAACAGCTTTACGATCTTCAGCCCGTTCTCCGACAGGTAGCGCTCCCAGCCGTTGATCTCGCGGAAGCGGCGCTCCCAGACGCCGTGCCCCTTCTCCCCCGGAGGGAGTTTCTGGCGATCGAGGAACTCGCGGTGCACTCGGACGGCAAGTACCTCCTCGTAGTGGGAGCGGTTGAAGATGCCGATCTCCCCCCTCGCCGGCAGGCGGCTGGCGTAGCGCCACAGGTAGTCGTGGGAGAGCTCCTCGGCCGACGGGACCTTGAAGCTGTGCACCGACACACCCTGCGGGTTGACCCCGCTCATCACGTGGCGGATGACGCCGTCCTTGCCGGCCGTGTCGAGCGCCTGCAGCACCACCAGCACCCCCCAGGTGCTTTGCGCCGCAAGCCTCGCCTGATATCCGCTCAGCAGCTGCACGCCCTCGTCGAGCAGCTCCTGCCCCTCCTCCTTGTCCCTGACGCCCGCGGTCGAGCTGGGGTCGCACTCCTTATCGACGCGGACCTTGCTTCCAGGTTCGACCACGAGCCGCTCCACGAACTTCGCGAGCACCCGCCGGCGCGCGCTGCTGAGCTCCTCTGGCATCTCCGGCCAGCCTAATCCGCGGCGCGGGCGCCGAGCCTTCGTGCGAGCGCCGCCGAGCCGATCCCGATCGCGGCGCCGGCCGCGACGTCGCTCGGGTAGTGCACCCCGGTGTGCACGCGCGAGTAGCCGACCGCCACGGCGAGCGGGGCGAGCACGGGGGCGAGCTCTGGCATCTCGCCCGCCGCGGCCGTCGCGAAGGCGAACGCGGCGGCGCTGTGACCGGAGGGGAAGGAGGGCGAGCGGGGCATCCTGATCAGCGCCGGGCGGATCGAGGGAGCCGGACGGCGCCGGCGCATCGCCAGCTTGGCGGGGCCGTTGGTCGTGAAGGCGGCGATCACGAGGGCCAGCACCCCGCGCCCGGCCGCGGCCCGCCCGCGCCGCCCGCCCACGAGCGCCAGCAGGGCGGCGATCGCAAGCCACAGCCGCCAGTAGTTGGCGGCCGTCGTGACCGACACCAGCGCGCGGTCGAGACCCGGCGAGCTGATTCCGTGGGCGCGACGCATGATCGCGCGGTCGAGCCGCCGCAGGCTGGCGATCGTCCCCCTCACCGCTCGCGGCGGCGCGGCGCGTTGTGTCGCGCGCATCGCCACAGATATACCGCCCACCCCCCACCGAGCAGGGCTCCGGCCAGGACGTCGCTCGGATAGTGGACGCCCAGGACGACGCGCGAGACGCACACCACGACGACCAGCAGCAGGCACGCGCACGTCAGCAGCCACCGGCCCAGGGGGCGCCCGACGACGGGGCCCAGCGCCAGCAGCAGCGAGGTCCAGAACGCCGCCGCCTGGGTGGCGTGGCCGGAGGGGAAGCCGTATCCGGTGACCGCCTGCAAATGCTCCACCGGCGGTCGCGGACGGGCCACGAGCTGCTTGATCAGGTCGGCCATCAGCGCCCCGCCGAGCAGGCCGAACGCGACGAGGAACGCCCCGTCGTAGCGGCCGGCGCGGAACAGCAGTATCGAGGCGAGCAGGGCGAGCGGTCCGAGCAGCCACAGGCTCCCCGCCCAGGTGATCACACGCGCCACGTCGACGAGCCCGGCCGACCGTTGGCGCGCGACTTCCCGCATCAGCTGCGCCTCGCTCGGCCCGATCGATGTCCACAGCTCCCCCAGCCCCCAGCCGATCAGCACGAAGGCGCACCAACCGAGCACCACGCGCACGGCGAGCGAGCCCACCGGCCCCCGGAGCGAGCTCACCGGCCCGGCGCGCGAGCTCACCGGCCCGCGGCCACGCGAACGAGCGCCGCGAGGTTCTCGCCGGAGAGCGCCGCCGCACGGGCGCCGGGAGACAGGCCGGCGTTGCGGGGGGTGCGCACGCGCAGGGCTCCCGGCATCGACACGAAGCGAAGCGGCGGGTCCATCACGAGCGCCTCACCGTCGAGGCCCACCTCGATGGGTCCGCCGGAGCGCACTTCGAACTCGCTCGCCGTCCACGACATCAGCCCCGGGAAGCGCGCCGCCTGACCGGCCAGCTCGAGCGCCGTCAGCCGCGACGCGTCGGCCGGCCCCAACACGCGCGCGGCGAACACGCCCAGCACGCCCCCGTCCAGTTGCCCGCGGGTGCCGGCGCCCGCCAGGGTGGTGAGGTGGTAGGGGTTGTTCGAGACGAGCACCAGCGGCGCGTCGCCGTAGGAGGTCCCGTCGGGTGTCGTGAACTCGAGGTCGATCGGCGGCGCCTCGGGGCCGAGCAGGTCCGGCAGCATCTGAGCCCAGGTCTGGAGCTTGGCGTCCCGGTAGGCGGGAGACTGGACGACCTTGGCGTACACGCCGAGTGAGGCGTTGTTGACGAACACGCGGTCGTTGACCCTGGCGAGGTCGATCCGCCGCTCGACCCCGTCCGTGAAGGCGTCGAGGGCGCCGACCACGTCGTCCCGGTCGAGGCCGAGGTCGAGCGCGAAATGGTTGCGGGTCCCGGCGGGGATGCAGACGTGGGCGACGTCGCGACGCGAGGCGACCGTCGCCACGAGCGCCTGGGAGCCGTCGCCCCCGGCCATCCCGATCACGCCGGCGCCCCGGTCGACGGCATCCTCGGCCAGCCCGAGCAGGTCGTCCCCGGGCCGCAGGATCACCGGCTCGATCCCCCGCCGCCGAGCCTTGCCGGCCACGTCGAAACGCTCGGCCTTGCCGCCTCCGGACTTGAGGTTGATGATCAGCACCGCCCGCTCGGCCCCGTCCCCGGACCCGACGGAGGAGGGCCCCCCGACCGAGGAGGGCCCCCCGACCGAGGACGCGAGCGCGTGGGTGGCCTGCACGCCGCTGCGACCGAGGGCATAGCGCGCCGCGAGCCCGAACAGGGCGAGCAGCCCGAGCAGCGCCACCAGCACGACGACCCCGTGCCAGTGCGTCGCGAGCACCACGACGAGGCCCACGGTGGCGAGCGCCGCGAGCGCCCCTCCCAGCACCCGCGCGCCCCCGCGGTCGGTCAGCGCGGTCCACAGCGACGCCGAGGCGCCCACGACCAGCGCCACCGCCAGCACCGCGATCGCCACGTCGCCGGCTAGCGCGACGGCCGCGACCACCACCATCGCGACCGGGCACAGCAGCGCGGCGAGCGCACCGAGGCGCACGAGCGCCGGGGGCCGCTGCCCGGTGTCCCGGCGCGGGCCCGGCCGGACCGGCCGCTTCTCGCTCGGCGCAGCCATCGGTGGACATGTTCGCGTTTCGTGGCGACCCGGGGAGACCCGGGCGCGGGCCGCGGCCCCGAAGATCTGGGGCGCAGACTAGATTGCGGTGTCGGGCAAGGGACGGGAGGCGGTGGGCGTGGAGGCGGCGCAGGCGAAGGGCAGGGCGAGCGGAGCCGGAATGGTGCTGGCGACGCTGTGCGCCGGCCAGTTCCTGATGATGCTCGACACGGTTGTCTGGAACGGCGACTGTTGGCGGTGTTCTCGCGAAACCGCCAAGGGGGCGGCCGACGCCTGCCACTTCCGCTGACCAGCGGCTGTCCGGCCTAGGACCGGTCGGGGCGCAGTACCGGGCCGCCGAGCTCGACGGCGTTCCAGCTTTCTTCTTCTTCGCTGCCTTCGCGGTTGGAGGCCCTGACGACGCACGTGAACACGTGCCCGTGGCGGTCGGCGGCGGTCGGCCGGTAGGAGCGCCCCGTCGCCCCGGGCAGAGCCGCGCCGTCCCGCAGCCACGCGTAGGTAAAGCGGACGCGGGCGCCAGCCCAGGTGCCGTGGAGGCACACGAGCCGGCGTCCGACGATCTCGACTTCCGGGGCCCCGGTGGCGTAGCCCGGCGGCGCGGGTTCCGGTTCGGTCGGCGGCACCGCGGACGCGACGGACGCCGCGGGGCCGAGCACCGCGACGGTGCCGCCGACGGCGGCGAGGAGCAGCAGGCGCCGATGCACGCGCCGATCGTAAGTGGAGGACACGCCGAGGTCAACGGCGGCACCGCAGCCGTCGCGTTGCCCGGGCGATCGACATGTAGCCTGGGGCGCGGTGGCGGATCGGAAGACGAGCGCGGCGGGGCTGGTGCTGATGACCCTCTGCGCGGGTCAATTTTTGATGATGCTCGACACCTCGGTGATGAACGTGTCGATCGCGACGGTCGCGAAGGACGTCGGTACGACGGTCACCGGCATCCAGACGGCGATCACCCTGTACACGCTGGTAATGGCGGCCTTCATGATCACAGGGGGGAAGCTCGGGCAGATCCTCGGCGTCAAGCGCGGCTTCGCGATCGGGTGCGTGATCTACGGCTGCGGCTCGCTCATCACCGCGATCTCGCCGAGCCTCGGAGTGCTGATGGTCGGCTGGTCGTTGCTGGAGGGCCTCGGGGCGGTGCTGATCCTCCCGGCGATCGTCGCGCTGGTGGCCTCCAACTTCGACCGCAGCGAACGCCCCCGCGCGTATGGCCTGATCGCGTCGGCGGCCGCGATCGCGATCGCCGCCGGGCCGATCATCGGCGGCCTCTTCACGACCTACCTCTCCTGGCGCTACGTGTTCGCGAGTGAGGTGCTGATCGTGCTCGCGATCCTGGCCCTGGCCCGGCGGCTGGACGACGTGCCGGGCGAAAAGGACGTCCGCCTGGACCTGGTGGGCACCGCCCTGTCGGCGACGGGCCTCGGGCTGATCGTGTTCGGGGTGCTGAGAGCCGGCACCTGGGGCTTCGTGATAGCCAAACCGGACGCGCCGAAGTGGCTGGGCCTGTCCCCCACGATCTGGCTGATCCTTGCCGGAGGCGGCGTGATCTGGTTGTTCATGAGGTGGGAGAACCGGCTGCTGGCGCTCGGCAGGCAACCACTCGTCGACCCCGGCATCCTGCGCAACTCCCAGCTGCGCGCGGGCCTGACGACCTTCTTCGCCCAGTTCTTCGTGCAGGGCGGGCTGTTCTTCGCGGTGCCGCTGTTCCTGTCGGTGGCGCTGGGCCTGTCGGCGATCGAAACCGGCGTACGCCTGCTGCCGCTGTCGGTGACGCTGCTGCTCGCGGCGGCCGGCATCCCCCGCTACCTGCCGAACGCCTCTCCCCGGCGGGTGGCCCAGTTCGGCTTCCTGACGCTGTTCATCGGCCTGGTGGTGCTGATCGCCGCGCTCGACCAGGGGGCGGGCGCGGAGATCACGACCTGGCCGATGCTGCTGGCGGGCGTGGGTGTCGGCGCGCTCGCCTCCCAGCTGGGCAGCGTGACCGTCTCGTCGGTGCCGGACACGCGCAGCGGCGAGGTCGGCGGGCTTCAGAACACGCTCACGAACCTCGGAATCTCGGTCGGCACGGCGCTCACGGGGGCAATCCTGATCGCGGCACTGAGCAGTTCCTTCCTCACCGGCGTGGAACAGAACCCGGCGGTGCCCGCCCGCGTCAAAAGCGAAACGAGCGTCAAGCTCGCGGGTGGAATCCCGTTCGTCTCCGATGCGGAACTCGAGGAGGCGCTCGACAAGAGCCACGTCTCCTCCAAGACGACGGACGCGATCGTGGAAGAGAACGAAAAGGCCCGCCTCGACGGCCTGCGCTCGGCGCTCTCGGTGCTCGCGATCTTCGCCCTGCTGGGGACGATCTACAGCCGCCGCCTGCCGGATGAGCAACCCGCGGCCACGGAAGCCCGCGAGGCTGCCGAAGCGGAGACGGCCGCCGCGACCTAGCGCACGCCTCGCGGGCTTCGTAGGATCAGGCCACAGCCCCGGGGCGGGTATCCGAACGCGAGGAGGAGCCGATGAGCAGCAAGCAGGACTTCACCGAGCAGGAGTGGGAGCAGATCATCGCCGGCCCACCGGGTGCGGGAATGCTCGTGATCACCGCCCAGCGGGGCGGCATGTTCAAAGAGACGCTGTCGATGGCGAAGGCCTACGCCGAGGCCCGCCAGCAGCACGGGCAGAGCGAGCTGCTCGACGAGATCGTGGGGACGAAGCCGAAGCTCGACCACTCCCGCTACCACTCCCCCGAGGAGTTGCGCGACCACGTGCTGTCGGTGCTCGGCGAGGCACGCTCGCTGCTGGCCGCCAAAGGCACGCCCGAGGAGCTCGAGCAGTACCGGGGCTTCACGGTCAGCCTCGCCCACCGCGTCGCGGCCGCCCACAGGGAGGGCGACGGGCAGGACGGGGTGAGCGAGGCCGAGCAGGCCGCGATCGACTCGATCGAGCAGGCGCTGGCCTAGCCCGGGCGGCCGCCCGCCTACGCCGCCGGAGTGAGTGCCGGCTCCAGCCCCTGGGCCTGCGCTTCGGCCTGGGCCTTCGCGCAGGTGCTGCCCGTGACCTTCTGCAGCGAGCTGGTGATCAGCGCGGACTCCTCGACGGTGAGCGTCGCGAGGTGGCGCTCGATCTCCGCCTCGTAGACGAGGCGCATCTCCTCGAGCATCTTCTCCCCCGCCGGGGTGAGTTCGGCGTGGAGGCTGCGGCGGTCCGACGAACACGACGCCCGTTCGAGGTAGCCCGCCTCCTGCAGGCGATCGACGAGCTTGGTGATCCCGCCGCGGCTGAGCGTGAGCCACTCGGCGAGCTCACTCATGCGGGGCCGCCCGTCGGGGCTGCGCCTCACCGCCCACAGGATCTCGAACCAGCTGAGCGGCGGCAGGTCCGCCGCCGTGAGCGCCCGCTGGACGCGGTCGGTGACGGCCGCGTGGCTCGTGACGACCGCGCGCCAGGCCTCGAGATGGGGCGCGCGGGAGGAGCTCATACACAAATGATAGCTGAGGAAACAGTTGACATAGAAATCAATCTCGACCGATGGCCCGTCGGGAGGATCGATGGCCCGCCCGGGGGCCACGCCGCCGCTGCCCGGACCTGCCGGGACGGGACTGTGCCGGCGCGCGGCCGATCGGGAGAACACCCGGACCCCCTCCCGACGGTCCCCGTGGGCGCCTCGTCAGCCGACATGGGCGAGCTAGACTCGGCCCGAATCCGATCCCGGCCGCCTCTTTTCAATTCAGAGCAGAGTGGTGCGGGGGGCTTCTCCAGAAAGGATCGAGCCAATGAGCAGCGAGCAGTTGGAGCTGGGGCCGGTTGACATCGTCGTGATCGGCTTTCCCCCCGACGCACCCCGCACCGGTGAGTCGATCCCGCTCGTGATCGACCTGGTCGACCGTGGGATCATCCGCATCCTCGACGTGATGGTGATCCAGAAGGACGCCGACGGCACCGTCACCGAGCTGGAGATCAACGAGCTCGGCGCGCACGTGGAGATGTTCCAGGGCGCCAGCACGGGGATGCTCGGCGACGAGGACGCGTCCGTCGCGGGCGGTGCGCTCGAGCCGGGCGAAGCGGCGGTGCTGCTGTGTTTCGAGAACTCGTGGGCGGCCCCGTTCGTGACGTCGGTGATGCGCAACGGTGGCAGGGTGCTCGGGTTCGAGCGGATCCCCGCCGAAGACCTGATCGAGACCCTGAACGCGCTCGAGGCCGCCGAGTAGAACTTCCGACGACGAACGAGAGGAGACGAGATGCCACTTCTTCGGGGCATGGCCCGCACGGCAGTGATCGCGGGGACCGCAACCCACGTATCCAACAACGTGAGCCGCCGTCAGGCCAACAGGTGGGCGGCCCAGGAACAGCAGCAGGCGCCCGCCCAGGCGCCGCCCCCTGCCGCGGCTCCCGCCGCAGACGACTCGATGGAGAAACTCAAGGAGCTCGGCCAGCTGCACGAGTCCGGCGTCCTCACCGACGAGGAGTTCGCGGCCGCCAAGGCCAAGATCCTGAACGCCTAGCGTCCGCTTCCGCGTGCGCGACACGGGTCCCGCCGTGCCGCGTGATCGCGGGAAGCCGTGCTCGAAGCGATGATCTCGGGCGTGCCCGAGGGAGCAGCCCATGAAACGCTGCGGGAGGCGGCCCGGTCCACGCTGACCGCAAACTGGCGCGTGGGCGAGCGCGACGGCATCCCCTACTCGTACACCGCGCCCAGCCCGACCCGCTATCCGTGGCAGTGGTACTGGGACTCCTGCTTCGCGGCGATCGCGTGGCGGCGGTTCGATCCCCAGCGCTCGCACGAAGAGCTCGAGACGCTGCTGAGGGCGGCGCAGGCGGACGGCTTCATCGGCCACACGATCTTCTGGCGCAGGCGCCTCGACGTCAGGCGCCAGCTCTTCTACAACATCGTCTCGCCGCGCGCCTTCATGACGAGCACGATCCAGCCGCCGTTGCTCGCGTTCGCGTGGCGTATGTGCGTGGGGGATCCCGCGCGGGCCCCGGGGATCGTGCGCCACCACCGCTGGCTCGAGCAGCACCGCGACCTCGACGGCGACGGGCTGCTGTGGGTGCTCCAGCCCGACGAGACGGGCCTCGACGCCTCTCCGCAGTTCGACCGGGTGTGGGGCGTCCGTTCCGCCGGCCGGCCGCTGTTTCCGCTGCTGGTGTGGCGCAACCGGCGGCTCGGCTTCGACATCCGCGCTGTGCGCGACGCGGGCGGCCCGATCGTGTGCTCGACCGTCACCAACGTCCTGTACGGGCTCTCCCGGCTCGCGCTCGGCAAGCCGTCGATCACCCCCGCGCTCGTCGAGCGCCTGTGGGACGAGCGCGCCGGGGTGTTCCGCGACGAGGTCCGGCCGCAGCCGTCGGGATCCGCGCCAATCGGCTGGGACTCGCTCTCGCCGCTGGCCCTCCCGGACCTTCCCGAGAGGATCGGGAGGCGCCTGGTGGAGGAGCAGCTGCTGCGTCGCGACCGGTTCTGGCTGCCGGTCCCGCCGCCGTCGGTGTCCGCCCGCGAGCCCGCCTTCTCGCGCGTGGACCGCTTCTGGGGGCTTCGGCGCTACTGGCGCGGGCCGACGTGGGTCAACGCCGCCTGGCTGCTGTGGACCGGGCTGGTGCGGCTGGGGTACCGCGAGCAGGCGCGGACGCTCGCCGAGCGCCTGCTGAGGACGGTCACGCGCGAAGGTCTGCGCGAGTACTACGACCCGTTCAGCGGCACCGGCATGGGGGCACGGAGGTTCGCCTGGTCGGCGCTCGCGCTGGAGCTGCTCGACGAGGAGCCCCTGCCGCTGGAGCTCGGCACGCCGAGCACCGACGAGACGCCCACCGGCGCCTGACGCCGGCGCCGGCCGCGGCGAGACGGCGCGGCGTCTACTCGGCCCGGGCGTAGACGGTCACGACGGCCGCCCCGCCGAGGCCGATGTTGTGCTGCAGCGCGAGATCCGCGTCCGGGACCTGGCGCGCTTCGGCGTCCCCGCGCAGCTGCCACGTGAGCTCCGAGCACTGGGCCAGGCCGGTGGCGCCGAGTGGGTGTCCCTTCGAGATCAGCCCGCCGCTTGGGTTCACGACCGGTGCCTCCCCGCCGTAGGTGGTGGCCTGGGCCTCGACCAGCTTGTGGCCCTCGCCCTCCCCCGCCAGCCCGAGTGCCTCGTAGGTGATCAGCTCGTTGGCCGAGAAGCAGTCGTGGAGCTCGACCACGTCCACCTCCTCCACCTCGCGGCCGGCTTCGGCGAGCGCCCGCTCGGCCGCCACACGGGACATGTCCGCACCCACCACCGCGATCGCGGAGCGGCTGTCGAACGTGCTCGAGAGGTCGGTCACGAGCGCCTGCCCGAGGATCTCCACGGCGCGCGAGGCGAGCCCGTGCTGCTCGACGAACCGCTCGGAGGCCACGACCGCAGCGGCACTGCCGTCGGAGGTCGGCGAGCACTGGAGCTTGGTGAGCGGCGCGTAGATCTCCCTCGCTTCGCGGATCTGATCGAGCGAGTACTCGTCCTGGAACTGGGCGTAGGGGTTGTTGACGGAGTGCTTGTGGTTCTTCCAGCCGATCCAGGCGAAATGGTCGGGTTCGGAGCCGAAGCGCTCCATGTGCTCGCGCCCGGCGGCTCCGAACAGCTGCGGGGCGGGGGGCGCGTCCTCCCACTCGCGCAGTTCGGTCAGCGCGGTGTAGTGCTTGTCGATCGGGTTCGTGCGGTCGGTGTACTTCGCCCCCAGCGAGCCCTTCTCCATCTTCTCGAAGCCGACCGCCAGCACGCAGTCGGCGAGGCCGCCACGTACGAACTGGCGGGCGAGGTACAGCGCGCTGGAGCCCGTCGAGCAGTTGTTGTTTACGTTCACCACCGGCACCCCCGTCAGCCCCAGCCCGTACACCGCCCGCTGCCCCGCCGTCGAGTCTCCGTAGCAGTAGGCCGCGAACACCTGCTCGACGTCCTCGTAGGGGACGCCGGCGTCGGCGAGCGCCTTCGACGCCGACTCCTGGGCCCAGTCGGGATAGTCGCCCTCCTTGGTGCCGGGCTTGTCGAACTTCGTCATCCCCACACCGATGACGAACGTGCGATTGCTCATGTGGTCCATCCCTCCTGTTCGCAGGTCTCGCGCGAGGCCGTTGATCCTAGGGCTTCGGCGGGGGCGCCGGGCGGTCACGACGCGTGAACGATCGCGAGCTTCGGTCCCGGCCGGCTGGCCCGGTCACGACGCGTGGACAAACAGCACCCTGTGATTACTGGCCACGAGGCCAATGCGGGCCGCACCGCGTTCCTCGAGAGTTTGGCGACCGGTATGGGCGCCGCGGTGATCATCTCCTACGACGGGACCGCCAACGACGACGACGCGCTCGCGCTCGGACGGTTGCTGGCGCCCGACGCGACGAGCCTCGCGCTGGCATACGTCCGCCACGCTCCCGAGATCGACCCCGAGCGCGAGGCGCTCGCCCAGCACGACGCCGAGCGCAAACTCGCCGACGGGGCCGCCCTGCTCGGTGACCCCGAGATCCCGCGCCACGTCGTGCTCAGCGCCTCCACCGGGACCGGCCTGCAGGAGCTGGCCGACTCCGAAGGCGCCTCGCTGATCGTGTTCGGGTCCGACTACCGCACGCCTCCCGGCCACGCCGAGCCGCCGAACTCGGCTCAGCAGCTGCTGGAGATCGGCGAGACGGCCGTCGCCATCGCGGCCGCCGGGCTGCGCGTCGATCCCCCCACGCACATCCGCACGATCGCGGTCCTGCCCGTGGACGAGGACGACGCGGCCCAGCGGACGGCCTCGGGGCTCTCGCAGATGCTCGGCGCCCAGGTCGTCGAAGCTGTGCCCCCCACCGCCGACCTGATCGTGGTCGGCTCCCCCCGCGGCGCCCCGGTCGGGCGCCTCGTTCTGAGCGGCGCGGCGCGCGGCATGCTGGATGCCTCGCGCGGGTCGGTGCTGGTCGTACCGGCCGGGAAGCCGGTCCTGCTGCAGGCCGTCTGACCCGGCCACGCAGGCCGTCTGACCCGGCCACGCAGCCGCCGGGCGCGGGCGCGAGGCCCCCGCGGGCGCTTGATCCCGAGGTGACCACCTGGCCAGCTGTGAACACCTGGAGTCCGCAGTTTGCGTAGATGCTCGGCGAGGGGTATTAACGTGGGAATGGCGTCCACCGAACGCGGCTTCTCCGAGGGCCTTCCGCTCGTCCGACCCCTGGACGAGGAGCAGACGCGCCTGGTCGAGATCCTGCTCGCGGCCGGCGGCACGGACGTCAGCTTCGAGGAGCTGCGCCGGCACGGAATCGAGAACCCGGCCGTGCTCGCATACGAGCTCGAGATCGCCGGCCTGCCGATCGCCCACGTGCAGCGTGTGAAGACCGGCGGACGGGCGAACTCGGTCGGCCTGCGCCTCGAGGGCGCGGCCGGCCGTGACACGGGTTCGGAGGAGCGAGCCCGCGAGGCCGGCTTCCTGGCCCCGGCCCCCGCCGACGATACCGAGCCCGGAGCCGCCGGTCCGCTCGCCGTCGAGCGCGCAGGCCCCGGCCTGTTGCCGCTGGCGGTGACGGCGGTTTCCGCCGTCATGCTGATCGTCCTGTTGGTCGCGCTCCTGAGCGGCACGGGCCCATCCGGCGGTGCCGGCAACCACGCCCGGCTCGCGCTCAAGGGCTCCGGCGCCGCCGGAACCAACCCCTCCGGGCACCCGGAACCGCCTCCGCTGGTTGCGGCCAACCACAAGCGCCACAGCTCATCGCGCACCTCCCACCGCGCGGCGGCGGCCGAACCCGCCCCTCCGCCGAGCCCGGCCGCGAGGCTCCAGCTGGCGGGCCACCAGCTGCTGGCGGAAGGCCGCTACGCGGCGGCGATCCCCAAGCTGCGTGAAGCGATCGGCGCCAGCGGCGAGTCCGCGTCGAACTGCAGCGAGCCGACCACCCCGGGGTGCCTGGCGTACGCCGAAGCGCTGTACGACCTCGGGCGCGCCCTGCGGCTCGACAACGCCCCGGCAGCCGCGGGAGCGGTGCTGCGTGAGCGCCTGCAGATCGACAGCCAGCGCGACGCCGTGCGCCACGAGATCGGCCTGAACAGGAGGCATCGCACGCATACTCCGGCGAGAAGCCGCCACACGCACACCCACACGCGCACGCCGCGCGCGACGGCGAAATCAAAGCCGGCGCCCGAACCCCACCCGAACCCGGGCGGCGCCGCCGCTCCCGCGCCGCCGCCGGCGCCAACCCCCCAGACGCAGGCACAAACCGGCTCCGGCGCACCGGCGAGCGGCTCCGATGGCTCGCCACGCTCCGGCCACGGCGGGTCGACCACGTCCTAGCCACGGACCGAGGGCTGCCGAGGAGGATCGACCGCGTCCTGGCCGCGCTCAGGCGGTGGGGATCGCCGCCGCGGCGAGGTGGTCGTGCACGAAGCGCACCACCGCCGCGCCCTCGCCGACGGCCGTGGCGCAGCGCTTGAGCGAGCCGGCCCGGACGTCGCCGGCCGCGTAGACGCCCGGCACGCTCGTTTCGAGCAGCCCCGGCACGCCCGCTTCCGAACCGGTGAGGATGAAGCCGTTCGGGTCCCGGGCGACCGTGTCGCCCAGCCAATCGGTGCACGGCGATGCTCCGAGGAAGAAGAAAACGTAGGAGAGCGGAAGCGTGGCCCCGTCGGTCAGCGTGACCTGCTCGAGCCGCCCGTCGTGACCCTCCAGCCGGCAGATTTCCGAGCGGTCGCGGACGACCACGCCGAATCGCTCGAGCTCCCCGATCAGGTAGTGGGACATCGTCTCGCGCAGGTCCGCGCGACGGTGCAGGAGCGTTACCAGCGCGCCGCCGCGGGCCAGCCACACGGCCGCCTGGCCGGCCGAGTTGCCGCCCCCGACGACGCCGACCCGCTGGCCGGCGCATAGCTGTCCCTCGTGGGGCCCGGCGGCGTAGAAGGCCGTCGCACCCTCGTACTGGTTCAGGCAGTCCACGGGCAGGCGCCTGTATTCGGCGCCCGTGGCGATCAGCACCGCCCTGGCGGCCACCTCGTTGCCTTCCTCCAGCGTCACCACATGGCGCTCCTCGCCCAACTGCAGGCTGCGGGCGCGGTACGGCGTGGCAAGCCGCGCGCCGAACTTCCGCGCCTGGGAGACCGCCCGGCTGGTGAGCTCGCTGCCGGTGATCCCGGCCGGAAAGCCGAGGTAGTTCTCGATCCGCCGCGAGGTGCCCGCCTGGCCGCCCAGCACGGTGCCCTCGATCACCAGCGTGTCCAGCCCCTCGGAGGCACCGTACACGGCGGCTCCCAGCCCGGCGGGCCCGCCGCCGAGGATCAGCAGGTCGACCTCTTCGCGGGGTGCCAACTCGAGGCCGATGCCGAGCGCGCGCAGCAGCGTGCCGTTGCTGGGGTTCTCCAGCACGGCGCCTCCCGGCAGCTTCACGACCGGCACGCCCGGCCCCTGCCCGTTGCCCGCGGCCTCGCCGGGGCCGACCGTCGACGCCTCGCCGGGGCCGACCGGCGCGGTCAGCGTGTATGGAAGGCGCTGGCGGCCCACGAAATCCAGCAGCCGCCGCGTGTCGGGCCACTCGCGCAGGCCGATGATCTCGACGCCGATCCCGTCGAGCGCCTGGAGCGCCTCGCGGCGCTCGACAAAGGCGCTCAGCACCAGGTCCGAGAACGCCCCGTCCTCGTACAGCAGGCGCCTGAGGTCCTCGCGCTCGATGCGGATGTAGCGCAGCGGCCTGGTCACTTCGGCCGTCAGGAACACCGTCTGGCCGGACAGCAGGTTCACCTCTCCGAGGAAGCCGTTCGTCCCGTGACGCACGATCTCCCGCCCGGCGCTGTCCCTCAGCGCGACCTCTCCCTCCTCGATCGCGATGAACGGGTAGCTCGCGTCGCCGATCTCGTAGAGCTTCTCCCCCACCTCCGCCGTGCGCCGCTCGCCGTGCAGGGCGAGCATCTGCATCTGCGTGCTCGAGAGGACTCTCGTGGAGGGGGTCGTCAACGCAGCAATCAGACTAGATGGTTCGCCTAGTAGCGGAAGCTCACTCTCCACGTCGTGGTCGTCAGGCACCTGCTCCCGGGCTTGATCGAGACCATCAGGTAGTCGCCGGGCGCAACCGTCACGGCCGCCGTGTTCGAGCAGGTCGCGGAACCTTCGCCGATCGCGCACGTCATCGCGGTGGTCTGGGTCCCGGATGGTGTCTCGTCGATGACGGACACCGTCCACGATTCCCCTTTGCGGGCGGTCGTGCCGGCTCGCGCCTCGAGGTTCGAGATCGACCCGCCGGCTGCGGGCACGGGCCCCTCCGTATAGACGAAGTCGCCCCCGGCGGTGGTCGGACAGGGCCGCGGCGAGGCGCCGAAGTTGCCGAGGCTCCCGATGCAGCCGCCGGATGAGGGCACGGGGTATGAGCTGCCGAACAGGGCGACAGCGCCGCCCGTGGTGTTCGATCCGGTCGCACCGGTGGAACCCTTAGGTCCGGTGGCGCCCGTGCTGCCCGCCGGGCCGGTTGCGCCGCCGGGGCCCCTGCCGCCGTCGGCGCCGCTCGCGCCGGTGGGCCCGGTCGCTCCGGTCGGACCCGTCGCGCCGCTGACGCCGCTCGGCCCCGTCGCGCCCCTGCTCCCTTCGACGCCGGTCGCTCCCGTCGGGCCGGTCGGCCCGGTCGCTCCGGGGGCGCCCGTCGCTCCCGTGACTCCGCTGGCCCCCGCCTCGCCCGCAGCACCGGTCGGCCCGGTTGCGCCGGTCACGCCGCTGGCCCCGGCTTCCCCGGTCGCCCCAGTGGGCCCCGTCGAGCCCGTCGGTCCCGTCGAGCCGGTCGGTCCCGTCGAGCCGGTCGGTCCCGTTTCGACGGTGTAGGCAATCACCACTTCCTGAGGGTCGCCGGCGTCGGTCACGACCGTGCCTTCGCTGGCCACGGGGCTGATGTAGCTCGAGCCGGCGCCGCCGCCGCCGCCGTCGAGGAATACGGCGCCGCCACCACCACCCCCGTAGTAGCCGCCGCCACCGCCGCCCCCGGCACACCCTCCGGCGGCCTCCGTTCCGCCTGCGCCGCCGAAGCCGAGGCCGCCGTTGGACCCGGGACCCCCTCCGCGAGCGCCGGCACCGCCTTTTCCTCCTGAGCTGCTCCCGCCGCCTTCGCCGCCTTCGCCGTCACTGAGGCTCCCCTGACGGCCACTTCCGGCGAGCACACCGGCGCTGCCGCCGGAACCGCCGCGGAAGTCACCTTCTGTGGTCGATCCGTAGCCCGTTCCGCCGCCGCCGCCACCGCCGGCCACGATCAGCCGCGAGGCGAGCGAACCCGATTCGGTTCGCAGGTCAGAGGCGCCGCCCCCGGTGCCGTCGGCACCGTGTGCACACGGGTCGGTTGTGCCGCCGCCGTTGCCAAAGTCGACGTAAAGCTTCTGGCCGTAGCTCACCACGAGCGACGCGGTCACCTTCGCGCCCGCGCCGCCGGGGCCCGCTCCTTCGGCGTTACAGGCGCCGCCGGGCTGGCCGGCGCCACCGATCGCGGTGACCTGGATCTGCGAGACGCCCGCGGGCACCGTGAAGAGCTGCTCAGCGCCCCCGCCCGGCGTGTAGGTCTGGCTGAAGGCGAGCGCATTGGCTGCCCCGCCGAGCAACCCCAGGGCCGCCAACAGAACCGCGGCACCCCCACCAACCCAGCTCCCCCGTCGCCCCAGTCTCACAGCGGCCCCCTCCGATTCGTCAGTCACACGCGCCCGCGGCGCCCCGTTGGCTCGAACGGTACACGACTTGGAACTAGATTGCAATGATTTTTTTGTAATGTTGCCACCAGTAGACTCCCAGAGGTGGCGAGCAGGGCGAACAAGCGCAGTGGATCACCGCGCCCGGCCCTGTCCGCCAGACGGGCTCTCACGGTCCTCAGCTTTCTCGCCGCCCACCCGGCCCAGGAGTTCACGATCAGCGAGCTCGTGGAGCGGCTGGAGATCAACATCTCATCGCTGCACTCGGTCCTCGCCGTCCTGTGCGAGGAGGGCTATCTCGATCGCGACCCGAAGCGCCGCACCTACCGCCTCGGCACGACCCCGATCGCGGTCGGCCAATCGGCGCTCGAGGAGCACCCCACGATCGTGCTCGCGCGAGAGGCCACCGCCGAGCTGGCAGGCGAGCTCGGCGTAGAGGCGATCTGCGGAATCATCGCTTCGCAGGACCTGCTGACGATCGCCGAGGCGGGGCGCCCAGAGCGCCTGATGATGCGGCCGCGGGTGGGCCAGCGGCTGCCGTTCATGCCCCCGCTGGGCATCCTCGGCGCCGGCTATCTGGATGCACAGGCGGTCGAGGCATGGATCGACCGGCTCGGTGCGGACGTCGAGAAGCCGGCGCGCAAGGCCTACCGCGAGGCAGCCGCGGCAGCGGCCCTCCGTGGCTATCAGGTCGAGCTCGAGACACCCACACGCCGGCAGATCGGCCCGCTGTTGCCGGCGCTCGACCTGAACCCCCGCGATCCGGCGCTCCGCGCCAAGCTGCGGGAGCTCGTGATCGCGCTCGGGCACGAGCGGCACACGCTCATCGACCCTCAGGCCGCCGAGACGTACGAGATCAACAACATCCAGGCGCCGGTCTTCGACACCGGCGGAAGGTTCCTCGCCGGGCTTACATTGCTCGGATGGGATGAGCCTCTCAGCGGTTCACAGGTCCTGGACCTGGTCCACACGCTCACCCGCGCAGCCGAGCGGGTGACGGTCGCCGGCGGCGGCCACCGGCCGGTGTCGGTGTAGGGCCACGCGCCGAAGCTCTACGCCGCTACCGGCTCGCGGGCCGCCGCGGCGCGGTCGGCGAGCACCACCACGAGGTCGGCCAGCAGCGTGCGCTGATCGGGATCGAGCAGCTCGCCGTCCGCTCCGAAGGCGCTGTCGGCCTGTCCGATCGGCAGTTCGCCGTCGATCACGTCGGCTCCGATCACGCCAAGCACCTTGCGCACCTCCGCCTGCGCCCAGGCCGCCCCGAACAGCCCGGTGGAGGCTCCCAGCACGGCCACCGGCTTGCCGCTCAGCGAGCTGGCGGGGAACGGTCGCGAGGCCCAGTCGAGGGCGTTCTTCAGCACGCCAGGGATCGAGCCGTTGAACTCGGGCGTGGCGATCAGGACCCCGTCGGCGTCGGCGATCTCCTGGCGCAGGCGGGCGACGGCCGGGTCGGCGGGCTCGGTGTCGAGGTCGGCGTCGTACGGGGGCAGCTCGCGCAGGCCGTCGTAGATCACCAACTCCACCTCGGGCGGCAGCGCGCTGGTCGCCGCCCGCAGCAGCCGGGTGTTGTGGGAGCCGCGCCGCAGGCTTCCCGAGATCCCGAGGATCCTCATCGTTACTGCCTCGCGAGCTCGAGGTGAGCCTCGATGCTGACGTCCCAGGCGAGTGCGTCGCCGCCGCTCGGGAGCGGAGCCTGCCAGTTGAGGCCGTAGTCGCGCCGGTCGATTCTCGTCTCGAGATCGAAGCCGACAACGTCGGTCCCGCTCAGCCCCACGCCGGAGGCGAAGCTGCCCTTGGCGGTGACCGGGTGGGTGACCCCGCGGATCGTCAGCTCGCCGTCGACCTCGACGCTGCCGTCATCCCCGACGCGGATCTCCTTGGAGACGAAGTCGATCGTGGGGGTGTGCTCGACGTCGAAGAACTCGGGGCTGAGCAGGTGGCCCTTGAGGTCGACGATCGGGGTCTTGATGGAGTCGACGTGGGCGGTGCCGCGCAGGACGCCGTCCTGGAGCGTCGCGTCGACCTTCTCGAACTGGCCGCGGAACAGGGAGATGCCGTTGTGCCTGACGGCGAAGCCGAACGTGCTGTGGACCGGGTCAACCGTGTAGGTGCCGGTGGGGACCTGCTGGAGGGTGGTGGTGCTCATCGTTGCTCCTTTCGGACCGGTGGGCGCTCGCTGGGGAGAGAGGCCCAACCGCCGGTAGTTGAGTGATGAATAGTTTCTTCAGAAATAACCTTACCACAGTTTCGTTTCTACGCAAACTATTTCCTCGTCTACCTTCTTCCGGGCGAGGCTTGTCCCGGCGGCCGGATTCGAAGACGTCCCGGCGTGCGGGCTCGGGCCCGTCCCGGCGTGGAGGGGCGTCATGAGGACCTACCCCACGAGCACACCCGCCACGCACGCACCACCGGCGCCCCGGCTCTACAGTGGACGACCGCATGAGCAGGGGCACAGCGTGGATCTCGGGCTGAGCGAGAAGGTCGCCCTCGTGGGCGGATCCAGCCGGGGCCTCGGCAAGGCCTGCGCGCTTGCGCTGGCCGAAGACGGCGCACGCGTGGTCGTGTGCGCCCGGGACCGGCAGGCCCTCGACGAGGCGGCGGGCGAGATCCGCGAGCGGACGGGCGCGGAGGTGCTCGCGGTCGCCGCCGACCTGGCCAGCGCCGAGGGGGTCGAGCAGGTGGTCGCCCGGACGGTGGAGCAGTTCGGCGGCGTGGACGTGCTCGTCGCCAACTCCGGCGGCCCGCCGCCGGGCCTGTTCGCGGACCTCGACGACGACGCCTGGCGTCACGGCTTCGAGGTCGTGACGCTGAGCTTCGTGCGGTTCGTGCGGGCGGCCCTTCCGCACATGCGGACCCGTGGTTGGGGGCGGATCATCGCCATCCAGTCCATGTCGGTGAAGGAACCGGTCGCCTTCCTCGACCTCTCAAACGGGATCCGCCCCGGCGTCGCCGGCCTCGTGAAGGCGCTGATGCCCGACCTCGCCAGGGACGGGATCACGATCAACCTGGTGCTCCCGGGGATGTTCCTCACGTCGCGCATCAACCCCGCGCTCAAGGACGAACCGGACGAGCTCGACCCGGCC
>DATJBO010000196.1:0-8421 GCA_035515315.1 Solirubrobacteraceae bacterium | reverse complement strand
GACGTCGTGATGGTCGGCTACCGCAACCTCCCGGACAAGACCGCCGAGACCTTCACCGAGGACGGCTGGCTGCGGACCGGGGACATCGGCGAGTTCGACGAGGAGGGCTACCTGAAGATCGTCGACCGCAAGAAGGAGCTGATCATCAGCGCGGCCGGCAAGAACATGTCGCCGGCCAACATCGAGTCGACGCTGAAGGCCAGCTCGCCGCTGATCGGACAGGCCTGCACGATCGGCGACGCTCGCCCCTACAACACGGCCTTGATCGTGCTCGACGCCGACTTCGCCCCGATGTGGGCGGCCAAGCAGGGGATCGAGGACACCGACCTGGCCGCGCTGGCCGCCAACGAGCAGGTCAGGGCCGCCGTCCAGGAGGCGGTCGACGCCGCCAACGAGAAGCTCGCGAAAGTGGAACAGGTCAAGCGCTTCACGATCGTCGAGGGCGACTGGCTGCCCGGCGGCGACGAGCTGACCCCGACGATGAAGCTCAAGCGCAAGCCGATCGCCGAGAAGTACGCGACGGAGATCGAGGGGATGTACACGGCCCGCTAGAGCGGCCCGCCCAGCGATCCTCTTCCGGGGGGCCGGCAGCGGCGGTCCTCCTCCCGGGCGCGAAGGCCGCTCCCGGCGCCACCGCCGGCAGCGGGGGCCCCGCTCGGCCCTGAGAGAGGCCGTCCTAGACTCTGGCTGCAGATGACGCGCCGCCCCCACGCCACCAGCGGTGAGCGGCCGGCGCGGGAGAGGCCCGCGCGCCAGCCCCTCCGCGGGCGGCCGAACATCACGCTCGCCGTGCTCAGCCTCGGCGGCGTCGCATACGCCGTGCTGAGCTCCGCGATCGTGCCGGCGCTGCCGACGATCCAGCACGACCTGCACGTCAGCGAGACCGACGTCACGTGGCTGCTGACCGCCTACCTGCTGTCCGCCTCGGTGGCGACCTCGATCCTGGGGCGGCTCGGCGACATGTACGGCAAGGAGCGCCTGCTGCTGCTCACGCTGGTGATCCTCGCCGCCGGGACCCTACTCGGGGCGCTGGCGCATTCGCTGGGCGTGCTGATCCTCGCCCGCGTCATCCAGGGCACCGCGGGCGGCATCTTCCCGCTCGCGTTCGGCATCGTGCGCGACGAGTTCCCGCGCGAGAAGGTCGCCGGCAGCATCGGCCTGATGTCCTCGATCCTCGGCGTCGGGGCCGGCGCCGGGATCGTGCTCTCGGGCGTGATCGTCGAACACCTCAACTACCACTGGCTGTTCTGGATCCCGCTGTTCGCGACCGTGGTGGCGGCGCTGGCCACGTGGTGGTTCGTGCCGGAATCCCCGGTGCGCGCTCCGGGACGGGTCAACTGGCTCGCGGCGGTATCGATGAGCGTGGGCATCGCGCTGGTGCTGCTCGCCGTCAGCCAGACCACCACGTGGGGCTGGGGCTCGCCGAAGACGCTCGCACTGGTGGCGCTGGGGACGCTGGTGTGCCTCGCGTGGGTGATGGTGGAGCTGCGCAGCCCCGAACCGCTGATCGACATGTCGATGATGCGGATCCGCGGAGTGTGGACGACGAACCTGGCCGCCTTCCTGCTGGGGGCGGGGATGTACTCGTCGTTCATCGTGATCCCCCAGTTGGCCCAGCTGTCCACGAGCACGGGCTTCGGGTTCGGCGCCTCGGTGGTCGTGTCGGGCCTCTACCTGCTGCCCTCGACGGTGTTCATGTTCATCCTCGGCCTGATGGCGGGGCGCATCTCGCGAACCTACGGCTCGCGGCTGGCGCTGATCGTTGGCACCGCCTTCACGGCCGCCGCCTTCATCTGGCTGGCGCTCGCCCACGAGCACCCCTACGACCTGATCGTCGGCTCCTCACTGCTGGGGATCGGCGTCGGGCTCGCGTTCGCGGCGCTCGGCAACCTGATCGTGCAGGCGGTCCCGGCCCACCAGACCGGTGTGGCCAGCGGCATGAACACGGTGCTGCGGACGCTGGGAGGCGCGCTCGGGGGCCAGCTCTCGGCGACCTTCATCGCCGCCAACACGCGACACGGCACGCCCACCGTCACGGGCTTCACGGCCACCTTCGTGATGGCCAGCGTGTTCCTGCTCGTGTCGCTGCTCGCGAGCCTGCTCGTGCCGCGCCGCGACGAGCTCGCCCCGCCACCGTTCCCAGATGGCGCGGGCGAGCCCGTGATGACGGCCGCCGACTACTAGGGGGTGGCCCCGTCGGCGCGCGGGCCCGTGCGCGCTACTGCAGCTTCGATTTCCCGCTAGCCCGATCCGAGAGGCTTATTCTGATCTGAGAGGCTTACGCGCGTGAGACAGCGGGTCTCGGTGATCACGCTCGGCGTCGGCGACCTCGCGCGCGCCAGGCGCTTCTACGAAGCCCTCGGCTGGCACACCAATGCCGCACCGGACGATGACGTCGTGTTCTTCCAGGCCGGCGACATGGTGCTCGCGCTGTGGGACCGCGCGAGGCTCGCGCAGGACAGCTGCGTGCGCGACGGCGGCGGCTGGGGCGGTGTGACGCTCGCGATGAACGTGGCGAGCCCGGCCGAGGTGGACTCCGTGATCGAGCAGGCACGCGGGGCCGGCGTGGTGATCGGGCGCGAGGGCGCCGAGACCTTCTGGGGCGGCTACAGCGGCGTGTTCGTCGATCCTGACGGACATCCGTGGGAGGTCGCACACAACCCCCACTGGTCGCTGGGCCCGGACGGCGAGGTGCGCCTGGGCGCTTGAGCGGCGCCGGGGGCGAGCTCACGCCGGGGCGAGCGCATCCACTAGCTTGAGCCGTGCCCGCGCCCGCATAAGGGCGCCGTCCGCGCCCGCCTGAAGGCGCCGCCCGCGCCCCGGAGGAGTCCTCGCAGGCGAACATCGCCCCGCCGCGGCGGGGCGCAAGTCGGCCGCATCCGGGCCGGGACAGCGGGCTGGTTTCGCGTGTGCGCGGTCCACGAGTGGCCGCAGTTCGCGCAATCATCTTCATAGACCATGGCGCAAGCGGCTGCCGTCTGCCCGAGTTGCCAGGCCCCCAATCCACAGGGGGCCGCTTTCTGCATGGCCTGCGGCACCGCCCTGACCGCCAACTGTCCCTCGTGCGGGACCCCGGCCCCGGCGGGCGCCCGCTTCTGCATCTCGTGCGGGACGGCGCTCGGCGGCGCGCCCGCGAGTGCCGCCCCCCAGCCCGCGGCCACCAGCGAGGAGCGCCGGACGGTGACGGTCCTGTTCGCCGATCTGTCGGGCTACACCTCGGTCGCCGAGCGCCTCGACCACGAGACCGTGAAGATGCTGATCGAGCGCTGCCTGAACCGTTTCGCCGAGGAGGTGGAGCGCTTCGGGGGGCGCGTGGACAAGTTCATCGGGGACAACGTGATGGCGGTGTTCGGCGCGCCCGTGGCACACGAGGACGACCCGGAGCGCGCGGTCCGGGCCGCCTTCGGCATGCACGCCGCGATGGCCGAGCTCAACAGCGACATCGCCGCGCAGTTCGGGTTCGACCTCGCGCTGCGCGTCGGGGTCAACACCGGCGAGGTGCTCGCGGGGCGGGTGGGCGACTCCTACACCGTGCTCGGCGACGCCGTCAACGTTGCCGCCCGGCTGCAGTCGGCCGCGCCTTTGGGCGGCACGCTGGTGGGCGAGCGCACACAGCGGCTGACCGCGAAGGTCGTCAGCTACCGCGAGCTCGAGCCGCTCGAGCTGAAGGGCAAGGCCGAGCGCGTGTCGGCGTGGGAGGCACTGGCGGTCGGCTCGCTCGAGCAGGAGCCCGCTCCGGCGACGCGGCTGACCGCGCCGCTGATCGGCCGCGACGAGGAGCTCGCCCGCCTGGAGGGTCTGCTCGAGCGGGTGGCGCGCGAGCACGCCCCGCACCTGGTCACGATCGTCGGTCAGGCGGGCGTCGGCAAGTCGCGCCTGCTGGCCGAGCTGGAACGGACGCTGGGCGAGGACGGGACCCAGAGCAGGCTGCTGCGTGGGCGCTGCCTGGCGTTCGGCCAGGGCGTCGTGTACTGGCCGCTGATCGAGATGATCCGCAGCGAGTGCGGGATCGCCGAAGGCGACGATCCGGCGACCGTCCGCGAGCGCTTGAACGAGCGGCTGCTGCCGCTGCTGAGCGCCCACGAGGAGGCCGACCAGGCCGAGCGGCGGATCGCGCCGATCGCGCGCCTGCTGGGCGCCGCCGACTCCTCCCGCGAGCCCGTGGCCGACAAGCAGGAACAGCAGGACGCACGGGAGAGCTTCTTCGGGGCGGTGCGCGTGGTGATCGAGGCGCTGGCCGCGCAGGAGGCGCTCGTGCTGGCGTGGGAGGACATCCATTGGGCCGACGAGGGCACGCTCGACCTGATCGACTACCTGTCCCGCTGGCTACGCGCGCCGGTGCTGCAGGTGTGCCTGGCGCGGGACGAGCTGCTCGGGCGACGTCCCGGCTGGAGCACGATGCGGCGCACCGCGACGGTCACCTTCCTGGAACCGCTCGCCCCCGAGGACGCCCAGGCGCTGATCCGCGAGCTGCTGCGTGCCTCGGGCGCGATCAGCGAGCAGGAGAGCGCGCTCGCCGAACGCTGCGGCGGGAACCCGCTGTTCGCGGAGGAGATGGTCCAGCGCATCTCCGAGGAGGGCAGCGCCACGACCACGGCCGAGCTGCCCGACACCGTCCAGGGCCTGCTCGCTGCCCGCCTGGACGCACTGGAGCCGTTCGAGCGCCAGCTCGTGTCTCACGCCGCGATCCTCGGGAGGACCTTCTGGGAGAGCGCGCTCGAGCCGGTGGCGGCGGTCGCGGGCGGGGAGTTGAGCGCGGCGCTGGCATCGCTGCGCGAGAAGGACATCCTGCTCCCCGGCGAAAGCCGTGACGCGGGGGGCGAGCGCGAGCTTGCCTTCAAGCACGTGCTGATCCGGGACGTCGCCTACGAGATGCTCCCCAAGGCGGTCCGGGCGCGCAAGCACGCGGAGGTGGGGGAGTTCATCCAGCAACGCCTGGGGGCTCGCGGCGAGGGCACGGTGGCGCTGGTGGCGGAGCACTACTCGCGCGCGGCGGCGTTCGCCGCCGAGGCGCACCTGCCCGCCGCCGAGGCCGATCAGCTGCGGGGCCTCGCCCTGCGCTACCGCGAGGCCGCGGGCGACGCGGCCGCGTCGCTGTACTCCAACCGCGAAGCGCTGTTCCACTACGAGGCCGCCACGGCCCTGCTCGACGGCGAGATCGACACCGCCGAGCGGATCGCCGAGAAGAGCGGCGACGTGGCCCTGCGGCTCGGCCGCGTTGACCCCGCGATCGAGCTGTGGGAGGGCTGTCTCGAGTACCACGCCGAGCGCGGCGAGCTCCAGCATGTGGCGGAGCTGCACCGCAAGATCGGCGCCGCCCTCGCCCACAAGGGGGAGCGCAAGAGCGCCATCGAGCACCACCAGCAGGGAATCAACCTGATCAAGGACGAGGAGCCCTCGCTGACGCTGGTGCGGCTGTACGAGGAGGCCGCCTGGCTGTACATGCAGGTGGGCGACAACATGCTCGCCATCTATGCCTCCGAGAAGGCCCTGCGCCTAGCCGAGAGCCTCGGCGAGGCACGCGCGGCCAGCCGCGCCCACGGGATCTTCGGGCGCGTGTTCGGGCGCATCGGCGACGCCGCCAAGGCGCGCGAGAACCTCGAGCGGGCGGTCGAGCTGGCGCGCCAGTCCGACGAGGAGGAGACGGTGCTGGCGCTGCTCGCCCTGGGCCACAACCTCGAGCACTCCGAGGGCGACTACGCCGGCGCGGGGGCACGCTACCGGGAGGCGCTGGCGCTGGCGGAACGGATCGACGAGCTGCCCGCGCAGATCGAGCTGCTCTCGGCCCTGGCCCAGCTGGCGTTCTACCGCGGCGACTGGGACGAGGTCCGCAGCGCCAGCGACGCCAGCGCGCGGCTGGCCGAACGGGAGGGGCTGGTGGGCAAGCTCTGCCTGCCGAACATCATGCGCGGGCGCCTGCGCTGGCGCGAGGGCGACTGGGACGCCTCCGAGTCGCTGCTCTCATCGGCCCGCGAGCTGGCCGACCGGATCGGCTGGTCGGAGGTCACCTTCAGCGCGCTGATGGCACTCGCCGCCACCCAGCGCGACCGCGGGGCGCTCGACCGGGCGCAGGGGACGCTGGGGGAGGCGCTGGCGGTGTGCGAGCGGGCCGGCCTGGTTCCCCAGTCGGTGCAGGCACACGCGGCGCGCACGCTGATCGCGATCCTCGCAGAGCGCCCCGCGGAGGCCAGGGAGGCCGCCACCGCCGCCGAGGAGGCCTCCAAGCGCGTCCACGACCCGGCGGGCGCCGCCGCCGCGCAGGAGGCGGTCGGCATGATCGAGCCGATGCCCGAGGCGCTCGAGCGCCTGCAGGCGGCGCGGGCGGAGTGGCTGCGTCTCGGACGCCCGCTCGAGGTGGCCCGCTGCGAGATGCTGATGGGGCGGCGCATGCGAGACGACCGCAACGGCGGCGCCGCCGCCGATGCCCTCCGGGACGCGGCCTCGATGTACGACCAGCTGGGCGTCGCCCACCTCGCTGCCAGGGCACGCGAGCTGGCAGCCTCCTGAGGGTGTCCCAGGGAAACCTCGAGCTGCTGCTCGCCGGCCTCGACGCGTTCAACAGCGGCGACGTGGAGCGGATCCTCACGTTCGTGGACCCGCAGTTCGAAGTCTCGATCCCCAGGGAGCTGTCGGCCGAGCCCGACACCTACCGCGGCCACGAGGGCGTGCGACGCTACTTCGAGACCTTCGCCGAGGCGATGACCGACATCCGCTTCCACGCCGAGCGGGTGTGGACGGCAGGGGAGGACCTGGTGGTCGAGGTGCTGCTCACCGCCAGCGGCAGGCAGACGGGCATCCCCGTGGAACAGCGCGTGTTCCTCGTATGGACCGTGCGCGGTGGCAAGGCGCTGAAGGTGCAGACGTACCCGTCGCTGGAGCCGGCGCTCGCCAGCGCCGGGCTGCCCCACGACCCGGGCAGGCCGGACTACCAGCGCGCCTGACCGGGGCCCGCTCGCTGAGGGTGGCGCCTCGGCTGATGATGCCCGCTCAGCTGAGGATCGCTTTGAGGGCCAGGATCGCGCCACCGAGGATGGCGCCGATGGCGGCGTCGAGCACGAGCTCGGTGCCACGCGCTCCCGCGTGGATGCCGGCGCCCACCTCCAGCGCGATGATGCTGGCCACCGACGCCCAGATGGCCACGTTGACGGCGCTCTCGAGGGTCGCTCCGGCCAGTCCCGCAACCACGAGCGTGAGCAGCGGGACGGCGGCCCCCGGGACGATCGCCCACTCGTCCGCGAGCGACTGCAGCAGAACGCGCATCGTCAGCCGTTCCTGGTGGGCGACGCGCCACCCGAGGGCGCTCGCGTACGCGTGCAGCAGCCAGAACACCGCAGCGCCGGTGAGGCCCGACGCGACCGCTTCTTTGAAGGTCTCCGGGTGGCCGCTCTCGGCGGCCAGCAGGGCGCCCACGAGAATCGCGCCGTAGACGATGCCGCCCGGGTTCTCCGCCGTCCGCAGCACGGCGCCCGGCCAGCGCCTGCCGGAAGGCGGACCGGGGCCTGTCGGGGCGTCGGGAGCCGGGCGGGAGGGGGGCCGCGAGATAGCCCAAGTATCTACAACGCCTCGGCAGCCCCGCCTTGGCATGCGCGCTGTGCGACCCCGTGGCCGGAACCCCGCTCCACAACGACCAACGCCGCCTCGGACGAGACGGCGCGGGCCGGACATGCTCCATAGATCCCGGCCGTGAGGCCGCGGGATTGGCGGGCAAGCTAGCCGCGGGCGCGGACGGACCGGGGCCGCGGGGGGCGGATGGACCGCCGCCGTGGGGCGCGGACGGACCGCGATGCCCAGCTGCAGCCGAGGGCCCGCCACGGGGGCGTCGCCGAAGATGGTTGAGGGGTCGTGAAGAGGGGTGGCGCGTGCCGGCGGGGTCCGCTAAAGTCCAGCCCCGCGCCGCTCGAACGCGGCGTACTTTGGAGGGTCCGAGCAGGGGGTGCCAGCCGTGACACGGAAGAGTGTTGTCCTGAACGCGTCGACCGTGCGCGCGCTCGTGGCGCTGGTCGCGGCCGCAGTCGTGGTCCTCGTGTGCGCGGCCTCGGCCGCCGCCCTGACCTTCACGCCCGGCGATCCGGTCGTCTACCGCGTCGGCACCGGCTCGGAAACGCTGGCCAAAGACACCGCTGCCACCACGTTCCTGGACGAGTTCTCGCTAGGTGGCGTGGTCGAAGGCTCGGTCGCGTTTCCGACGAGCGAAAGCGGCGCCAGCAAGCGCCTGACGGCCAGCGGAACGGGCACCTCCGAGGGTGAGTTGACGCTGTCGGGCAACGGCGAATTCCTGCTCGCGACCGGCTACAACGCCGCCCTCGGGACCCTCAAACTCTCCGAAACGCTCGTCACGGGGGGGAAACCGGTCGCGCGTGTGGTCGGCCGCGTCAGCAAAACGGGCGAAGTCGACACCACCACGGCACTCCTGGACTTCGG
>DATJBO010000195.1:0-10360 GCA_035515315.1 Solirubrobacteraceae bacterium | reverse complement strand
ACTGGCGGGGGAAGGTCCGCATCAGGTTCTCTTCCTCGACGCGCGCGCTGTAGACGAAGTAGGCGCCCACGACCGCGCACGCGATCAGCCAGTAGAGCGTGACCGCCAGCGAGGTGCCGACCAGGCCCAGCAGGATGCCGGCGTAGATCGGGTGGCGCACGAGGCGGTAGGGCCCGTCCGTGACCAGCTCCGGTTCGTCCTTCTGGGTCATCGGCATGCCCCAGTTGCGCCCCAGCTGGGTCCTCGCCCACACCGCCAGCGCCAGCCCGGAGGCGAACACGATCGCCCCCACGACTCCGAGCACCAGGTCGTTGTGGGTGTCCAGGGATCTCCCCCTGACGATCTGCGTCACGAGGACCGCGAGCACGATGATGCGCAGGCCGGGGGGGAGCCTGCGCCGTCCGCCGGTGCTCCGCTTGGCGCCGGCCGCGGCGACCAGCCAGTAGATCCAGAAGACGACCCAGCAGATTGCGATCGCGGCTGCGATTGCCTTCATCCCACGGTGTGGGGTAGCAGACGGACAGGCGCGAGACGCCGTTCACCGATCGGGTAGCGTGGCCCCCACTGACAAGCTCGTGCGCCTCGGGCGCGGGACGGAGATGGGATCGGATGGCACTCGGGTTCTATTTCGCCAACAAGGGGTTCACGCCCGAGAAGTATCAGCAGACGCTCAGCCAGCTGGAGGCGGCGGGGGCCGGCGCTCCCGATGGGCGCACATACCACTTCGCGCTCGAAAGCGACGGCGAGATCCAGGTGTTCGACGTGTGGGAGTCCCAGGAGCAGTACGAGGCGTTCGGGGCGACCCTCGTCCCGATCGGGAGCGGACTCGGGATCGAGCTCTCAGAGCCGGGCGTCTCCCGCGTCCACAACGTGATCAAGGGCTGAGGAGCGGGATTCGGCGGCGTGCACGTGGGCCTCGTGGTCGCGCCTGACGGTCTCGGCGGCCTCCACGACGTCCCGCTCGGACCGGGGCCCGTCCCAGTCGAGGTACCAGTGCCGGGTCACGCTCAGCAGCCACGAGTCGGCGGTGGGCATCAGCCCGAATCGCGTGATCGTCCGCTGCTGGCCGATCTGGTCGGTGTAGAGGAGTTCGAGGGTGAGCGGTTCGCGAGCCTCGATCGCCGCCGCGACCGACGCGCGGGCGGTGTCGTCGGGGTTGCGAAGGGCGCCCTGCCACATGCCGACGTCTCCCGCGG
Organism: Solirubrobacteraceae bacterium; assembly: GCA_035515315.1. Lineage (GTDB taxonomy): Bacteria > Actinomycetota > Thermoleophilia > Solirubrobacterales > Solirubrobacteraceae > Palsa-744. The sequence goes on along the minus strand of DATJBO010000195.1, from coordinate 9,164 downwards.
GCACGTACAGGTCGCGCGTCTGCGTGCGGAAGTCCTCCTCCGGGGCGTGGGCCGGCGCGGATCCCGAGTACCGCAGCCCGGGGTTGATCGTCCAGCCCTGGCAGACCCCGATCCCGCTGCCGACGTTCCTGAGGCTCGCTGCGAGGTACACGCTCCCGTCGACCGACTCGGCCGCCGCATGCCCCCCGGTGGCGCGGACCCAGTGCTGGTCCACGAACATGATCTTCTGAGCCGGGTCTTCGAACCGGGAGGGCACGAGCAGGGGTCGGCGCTGCTCCTGCAGGGCCGCCTCGGCGATGCGGGCCGAGCGGTTGGACGAGCGCACGGAGGCGAACGTGGCGATCGCCAGCACGAGCGTGCCGGCGCCCGTGATCATCGCGGAGATCGTGGCCCAGTCGGTCGCAAGGACCGTGGCCCAGGCGGGCGCGAGCGGGAGCATCACCCGCCAGTGTGTCAGGAGTTTGCCGCTACCCGGCCGGGGTGATCGTCAGCGTCCAGCCGCTGTCGGCCTGGACTTCGAAGTCGGCGTAGCTGCCGGAGGCGAGCGAGGCCGTGCCTGCCCCGGTTCGGTCGCCGGCGCCGGCGCGTCGGCCCGTCGCTGGAACGGACCGACGCCGGCGCGTATGGCGCCCCGGCGGCTCTCAGGCCCCCGCGGCGTCGGGGTCGATGTTCTGGTTGAGGCGGAGCACGTTCGTCGGGTCGTACTTGCGCTTCAGCGTCGCCAGCCGGTCGTATGTCTCCCGGCCGTAGGAGCTTCGGGCCGTGTCCGTGTCGCCGAGGAAGTTGACGTACGCGCGCCCCGTCGAGGCGTCATGCGCCGCCTCGATCACGGCCCTCGCCCACTCACGGTGGGACGGGTCCTGGTCCGCTTCCTGCCAGCCGGTGACCGCGTTCAGCACGAACGGCATCTCCCGCTCGGAGAACGCGGTGTCGGCTTCGCCGACGCGGGCCACGGCACCGCCCATCTGGTGGACGTGCATCTCGCACTGCGGACCGGGCGCCTGCATGTGCAGCTCGTGCAACCGCGCGATCAGGGCGTCGTCGAGGCGGGCGAGGTTGGTCGCCTTGAAGTAGGCGCTGATGCCCTTCGGCCACAGCGGGTCGAGCAGCGTCTGCATCGCGTTGTAGGGCATCGGACCCTGCAGGTCGGCCACCGGCTCGGCGGCGTCGCGGAAGACCCGAACGTGCTCGGCGGCCTCCTCCGGGGCGCCCCCCGACACGGCGATGAAGGCGATCACCTTCTGGCCGTGCCAGCTTTCGGGGATCACCGGCAGCGGCGGGGCCGTCGTCAGGTTCAGCGCGGCGGTGATGTCGTCCGGGACGCTCGGGGCCCACTCGCGGAACAGACGCATCAGCTCCGCGTCGTGTGCGGCCGGGAAGAAGATCGGCCCCGCGTACACCTCGGGCCCGACCGGGTGCAGGTCGAGCTCGAAGCGGGTGACGATCCCGAAGTTGCCGCCGCCGCCGCGCAGGCCCCACAGCAGCTCGCTGTTCTCCTGCTCGCTGACGTGCAGCAGGCGTCCGTCGGCCGTCACCAGGTCGGCGGCGCGCAGGTTGTCGCACGCCAGGCCGTGCTTGCGCATCAGCCAGCCGATGCCTCCTCCGAGCGTGAAGCCGCCCACGCCGGTGCTCGACACCAGTCCCCCGGTCGTCGCCAGGCCGTGGGCCTGGGTCTCGTGGTCGACGTCCCCCCACGTAGCTCCGCCGCCGACGTCCGCTCGGCGGGCCCCGGTGTCCACCCGCACCTCGCGCATCGGCGAGAGGTCGATCACCAGGCCGTCGTCGCACGTCGAGAACCCCGCGATGCTGTGGCCCCCGCCGCGGACCGCGACGGTGAGGTCGTTGCTGCGCGCGAAGCCCAGGGCGGCGATCACGTCCGCCGTCCCGCTGCAGCGCACGATCACCGCGGGGCGACGCTCGTCGTAGACGCCGTTCCAGACCCGCGCGGCCTCGAGGTAGCCGTCCTCGCCGGGGCGCAGGACCTCGCCTCGGATCGCCTCGCGGAGCTCCTGCACTGTCGCCTCTCCGAGGGTGGTTGTCATGGTTGCGCTCATCGGTGCCTCCGTTGGTTCGTGGTCGCGGCACGCTCAGTGATACGGGCCCGCTCTTTGCGCCGGCTTTGCGTCCCCTTGACGGTCCTTTGCGCGACCCGCTCGACCTCGGCGGCGGCGCCCTGGTGGCCGGCCTTCAGGTAGCCCTCGCGGGCCTGCTCGAACAGGGCCCGTGCCCGCGCGTCCTCTCCACGCAGCGCCGACACCTCGGCCTGCATCGCGGTCGTGACGTCGATCCAGCCCTGGCGTTCGGTCGTGTCCACCACGGCTCGTGCCGTGTCGAGCGCATCCCGCGCATCGTCCAGCCGTCCCCGCACCTCGGCGAGTTCGGCCGTCCGCCACAGCGAGCTGACGAGGCCCCACCTGTCCCCGGCGCGGCGGAAGAGCTCGCGGGCCTGGCCCAGCTGCTGCTCGGCCAGGTCGAGATCGCCGCCCTGGATGCCGACGAGCCCGAGGCCCACCATGACCATCCCGGCGCCGCGCCGGTCGCCGAGCTGCCTGCGCGCCTCGAGCGCGCCCTCGAGGTGCTCGCGGGCTAGCCCGGGGGATCGGGTGGCGAGCTCGAGGTAGGCGCGCCCCACGAGCACCGCGGCCAGTCCCCGTCGGTCGCCTGCTCGCCCGAACAGGGCGTCGGCTTCGTCGAGCAGCAGATGCGCCCGCTCGTGCTCGCCACGCAGGCGCGCGATCGTGGCCTGGTTGACGAGCACGTAGGAGAGCGCGGCCTCGAGTGAGATCTTCAGGAACGGCTGCAGCGTCTCCTCGAACACGTTTCGTAGCGTCAAAGGCGCCGAGAGCTCGCCGGGACGGGTCTCGGAGATGTTCAGCGGCGAGAGGATCGAATCCCCGTCGCTCGCCAGCGAGCGCAGCGAGTCCGCGCTGGCGGCGATCAGCTGTTCGGCCCCGTCGAGATCTCCCACGGAGCGCCGTGCGACGCCGAGCGAGTACACCGACACCGCCTCCTCGGCCGGGCTGCCTTCGCGGCGGGCCAGCCGGCGGGCCAGCTCGAAGCGTTTCTCCGCCACCGCCGTCATGTCCCGGGCGATCGCGAATTCGCCGAGGCGCTGGAGCGTGCGCCACTGCAGCCCGGTCGCGGACTGCAGTCCGGTCGCGGCGAGCCCGTCGGCGATCTCCTGGCTCTCGCGCACGTGGGCTTCGCCACAGGTGAGCCTGCCCGCGCGGTAATCGATCGCGGATACCGCCAGCAGCGCCTCGGCGCGCTCCGGGACGGGCTCGGGGACCCCCTCGAGTGCCTCCGTGAAGCGCTTGTGCGCCTCCTCCAGATCGATCCGGCGCAGCCACAGCGCCAGCAGCGAGACGCAGTAGCGGAGCCTCTGCTCGGGAGGGAGCGAGTGATGGGCGGCACGCAGGTTGGCCACCTCACGATCGAGCCCTGCGTGATCGCCCTCCCGCTCGGCCAGGGCCAATGCCCAGAGCGCGTGCCGCTCTGCGAACCGGGCCCGTTCGCCGGCCTCGGCCAGGCGTTCGCCTGCGTACATGCGCACGCTCTCGAGCAGCTGGTAGCGGGGCACGCGGCTGGTGCCGTCCGTGCTCACGAGCGACTTCTCGACCAGCCGCGCGAGCACGTCGGCGACCGTCTCGAGCGGCAGTTGCGCGTCGGCGCACACGGTCTCCACCGCGGACAGCTCGAAGCCGCCCGCGAACACCGACAGGCGGCGCAGCAGGACCTGCTCGGGGGCGTTCAGCAGGTCGTGGCTCCACTGCAGGGTCGCGAGCAGCGTCTGCTGGCGGGTGGGCGCCGGTCGGGAGTCGGTGCGCAGCAGCCTGAAGCGATCGTCCAGGCGCTCCGCCAGCGCGTTCGTGCCGAGCCCGCCGAGGCGCGCCGCGGCCAGCTCCAGGGCCAGCGGCAGCCCGTCGAGGCGGAAGCAGATACGCGCCACGTCGCTCGCGTTCTCGTCGTCCAACTTGAACCCCGGGACGGCCGCGGCGGCGCGGTCGGCGAACAGGCGCACGGCCTCGTAGCGCGTCAGCTCCTCCGGGGCGTAAATGCGCTCGGGGTCGGCGATCGCCAGCGACGGGACGCGGAACACGACCTCCCCGTCGGCGCGCAGCGGCTCGCGGGTGGTAGCGAGGATCGTCAGGCGCGGCGCCCCCCGCAGCAACTCGTCGCACAGCGCCGCGCTGGCGGCGAGCAGGTGCTCGCAGTTGTCGAGCACGAGCAAGGCCGTACGGGGAGCGAGGTACTCCACGATGCCCTCCAACGGGGAGCGCCCGGGCACCGAGGCCACCTCGAACACGGCGGCGGCCGCGTTCACGACCAGGCTCCCCTCCTGGACCCCGGCGAGCTCGACGAGCGCCGCTCCGTCCGCGTATTCGCTCTCGCTGCGACGCGCGAGCTCCAGCGCGAGCCGCGTCTTGCCGGCGCCGCCGGCACCGGCGAGCGTGAGCAGGCGGGACGAGCGCAGCAGCGCCGTCAGCTCGCCGAGCTCGTGCTCGCGCCCGATGAACGAGCTCGTGCGCGTGGGCAGAGTCCCGATCGCGGCGCGCGCGGGGGGAAGTCGTCCGAGCTCCGCCTCGAGCTCCTCGCGCAGCTCCTCGAGCTCTTCGCGCCGCGTCCTCGCCCAGTCCTCGTAGCGGTTCTCGGGCAGCAGCTCCCCCCCGTACAGCGCGAGCGCAGCGCGGTAGGCGCCCGGCGAGCCCGTCTCGCGGGCGTGGGCCGCGCCGCGCTCGAACTCGTCCACGTCGACGCCCGCGTGCAGCGTCAGCAGCTCCTCCCGCAGCTCGATCGCCTGCGGGCCGAGAACTCGGCGGGCCGCGTGCACCACCTGGTTGAGGTTGTTCGCCGCAGCCGCCGGGTCCCGGTCCGGCCACAGCGCGTCCATCGCCTGCTCGCGGTGCATGTGGTGCCCGGGCGCGAGCGCCAGCATCTTGACCAGGTCACGCCCCTTGCGCAGGCGCCAGCGCGTTTCGTCCAGCGGCTCTCCGCTCCTCGCCGCGGTGAAGCCGCCGAGCAGCCCGATCCACACCTCCCCCGTGGTGGCGAGCTGGGCTGTGCTGGTTTGCTGCAAGGGACCCCCGGGTCGTGTGGCGGCACGACAGGAGGCTGGGCCCCGGTCGTCGCCGCCGGATCTGCCCGCAACGTTATCCCCGCGGGGCGCTCCCAAGGGTGCGCGCGTTCACACGGGGGTCCGGCTCACCCAGCGGCCGCCCGCGGGCGTTCGGCTAGCCTCGTGCAGGCCGTGCCGGTCCCGCTCTCCTCCCGCGACTCGTTCCTGTCGATTGCCAGCGACGGCTCGCTGCTGTCGATCGGGTCGGTGGGCTCGGTGCTCTCGATCGGCTCGATCGGGTCCGCCTGCTCGGCCTTCTCGGTCGGCTCCGCCGGCTCGGTCGGCTCGCTGTTCTCGGCCGGGTCGGCGTTCTCGGCGTTCTCGGCGGGAGCCGAGGGTCTCGCGTTCGGCCGGCGGGCCCTCCGTGGCCGGCTCGTGCGCCTCGCGATGGTCCTCGCGGTCCTCGCGCTCGTGCTGATCGTCCGCGGACCCGCCCGCGAGGGCCCCAGCAACTAGCATCCCCCGTCCCCGGCGGAATACCCCTCGCGGCGAAAGGAGCGGAAGATGGCACTGACTGCCACCAAACCCCACGGTGAAGCGCACGGCATCGACGGCCTGACGGCGCTCAAGGATGAGATCGTGGGCCCGAGCGAGTGGCGCGAGGTGACCCAGGAGCTGGTCGACACCTTCGCCGAGCTCAGCGGTGACGACCAGTGGATCCACGTCGACGTGGAGCGGGCCGCCCGCGAAAGCCCGTTCGGTACCACGGTGGCCCACGGCAACCTGACCCTGTCGCTGATCGACGGTCTGCGCCGCGACCTGACGACCTTCAGCGGCTTCAAGCTGGGCGTCAACTACGGCTGGAACAAGGTCCGCTTCCCGGCCCCCGTGCCGGTCGGCTCCCGCTTGCGCTGCTACGCCCAGGTCGTCGAGGTCGACGAGGTGGGTGGGGGCTGGTACCAGGTCGTGAGCCGCTTCACCGTCGAAGTCGACGGTGGCGAGAAGCCCGCCTGTGTGGCCGACAGCGTCGGCCGCGTGCTGGTCGACGACGGGGCCTAGCTAGAGCAGGGCCGCCGCCTCTTCTTCGAAGGCGAGGCCGAGGGCTTCGCGCAGCCGCGCGCGCTTGCGCAGCGCGTCCTGCGCCCCGTACCACCAGAAGTAGCCGCCGGCGTAGTAGGGCAGCTGGGGGTTCAGCGAGTACGCCCACCGCATGATCTGGCCCGCCTGCGAGAGCGTGCGCCTGCCGGCCGGCCGCGGCAGGCCGACCTCGCCGAAGCCGAGCAGCGCGTTGGGGAACACCGCGTGGAGTTCCCCCAGCTGCGCCGCGACGGTCGCCGCGCTCGGCTCGACGCCGCCGCACTGGGTCGGGTAGTAGGACAGCAGCACGTAGTCCAGCCCCGCCGCCACGTCGCCGGGCACGTAGCGGTGGGCGTACTGCAGCGGGGTGAGCTCGGCTTGGCCGTCGCCGCAGTGGTCGGTACCGAAGTCGTTCTCGTACAGCGTCAGCGCGGTCCGCCCCCCCGCCGCCGTCACGACTTCATATGCCGCATCGAGCTTTTCGGTGACCGCCGCGGGATCCCCGGTCCAGTCGCCGTTGACCTCGTTGCCGACCTCCCAGATCGCCACGTCTCCACCCAGCGCCTGGACGTACGACAGTGCCCGCGTCCGCATCGCGGCGGGAGAGATGGCCTGCTCGTCCGAGGAGTCCAGCAGCTCGCCCATCACCTGCCCCACGGCCGCGATCCGGGCCACCGGCGGGGCGTAGTAGCCGGCTGGCTCGTGCACGTCGAAGTACACCCGTACGGTCGGCGGCTCGGGCAGCGCCGCGAGCGTGGGGAGCATTCCCTTGAGGCCCGAGACGTGGTCGAGCGTGACCCCCCAGAGGGGCGCTGGGGGCGGCTGGGCCGCAGCCGGCCCGGCAGCGCCCGCCGACACGGCCGCGGCTCCCAGGGCTGCGAGCAGCGCACCACGCAGCGAGGACATGGAGGTGAAGATAATGCCGCGGTGCTGATCGAGGACGCCCAGGAACGCGACCTGCCCGAGATAGTCGCGATCGTCAACGAGGTGATCGCCAACTCAACGGCCGTGTTCAGCGAAACGCCCGTCACGCTCGAGCGCCAGCACGGCTGGTTGACCGAGCGCCGCGCCAGGGGGTTCCCGGTGCTGGTCGCTCGCGAGCAGGGAGCGGTCGTGGGCTTTACGAGCTACGCCGAATTCCGTCCCTGGCCGGGATACCGCACGACCGTCGAGCACACGGTTCACGTGGCGGCGCCGTGGCGACGGCGGGGCGTCGGGCGCGCGTTGGTCAGCCGACTGGCCGAAGAGGCCCGCGCGAACGACCTGCATGTGATGATCGGCGGCATCGACGCCGACAACAGCGGCTCGTTGGCGCTCCACGAGCACCTCGGCTTCGTCGAGGTTGCCCGCATCAACGAGGTCGCGCGCAAGTGGGATCGATGGGTCGACCTCGTGCTGCTCGCGCTGTGGCTGTGAACGGCTCGGGCCGCGTGCGTCAGGCGGCCGGCACCGCGGCCGGGACGCGGGCTGCGCAGCGACGGATGACCTCCGCGGCGACGGCGGGGTCGTCGTAGAAGGGGATGTGCCCGGCGCCGAGCGTGACGTGCTCGGCCCACGGCAGCAGGGCACGCGCGCGGGGTGCCTGGAGGTGGTACGGGAGCAGCCAGTCGCGATTTCCCCAGGCGATCGACACCGGGGTGCTGCGTAGCTGCTCGGGAGATCGGAAGCTGTAGTCCTCGAAGGCCTGCAGCGTCGTCTGCAGGGCCGGTGCCGCCCACAGGTCGCGCAGCGTCGAGGCCGCCTCCTCGGCCGGCAGTCGCCGGGGGTATCCGAAGGTCTGGGAGAACAGCAGCAGCCGTCCGAGCTCGCTGCGGGCGAGCCTCTCCATCGGCGCCCTCAGGGGCCGGGGGGTCATCCCGACGAGCGCCAGCGAGAGCTGGCAGTAGCGGCGCTCGGCCGCCGTCCAGAAGCCGATCGGCGAGAACGCGGTGGCCGAGCTCGCGGCCCGGTCGCGGGCCAGCTCCAGCGCCACGCCACCGCCCATCGAGCTGCCGGCGACGTGGGGCCGCTCGAGGCCGAGCTCCGCGAAGAACCACTCGAACGCGTCGACGTAGGCGGGGATCGTGGGGATCAGCCCCGCGGGCAGGGGCGGCGAGCGGCCGAACCCCGGCGTATCGCACGCGATCACGTCGAATTCGCTCGCCAGCTGCTCGATCACCGGCTCCCACGCCTGCCAGTGGTGGCCGACGCCGTGGAGCAGCACCAGCGGCGGCCCGGAGCCGGTCCGGTGGAAGTTGATCGCGATGCTCACGGGCGGCTTGCGATCACGACGCTCACGTGCCCGTCCTGAGCGCGACGCTCACGCGTGGCTCCTGAGCGCGAGGCTCACGCGCGGCCCCGGATCAGGTCCGCGGCGCGCTCGGCGATCATCATCGTCGGCGCGTTGGTGTTGCCGCCGACGATCGTGGGCATGATCGAGGCGTCCACCACGCGCAGGCCCTCGAGGCCGTGCACGCGCAGCTGCGAGTCCACCACCGCGTGCTCGTGGGCGTCGCTCATGCGGGCGGTGCCGACGGGGTGGTAGATGAGCATCAGGCGCCGGCGCAGGTCGGCTTCGAGCCCCTCGCGCCCCTGGGCGTCCGGACCGGGCTTGAGCTCCTTGACGATCACCTCGCGTAACGGCTGCTGGGCGGCGATCTCGCGCGCCAGCTGCATCCCCGCGATCATCGATTCGAGGTCGTCCGGCTCGGACAGGGTGTTGGTGATGATGCGCGGCTTCGCCGTCGGGTCGGACGAGCGCAGCCACACCTGCCCACGGGCCTTCGGCGACACCAGCACCGGGGCGATCACCGCGCAGTGGCCGTCGTAGGTCTCCGCGCCGTGGTCTTCGAAGTAGGCGGCGCCCATGTGGAACTGGATGTCGGCCGCGGGCAGGCCCCCGCGGGTGCGTGTGAACGCGACCACCTCCGCGACCGTCGAGCTCAGCTTGCCGGTCCGGCGCAGCAGCCACTCCGCCAGCGAGCGCGGCTTTTCGGCGCCGTACAGGGTGTTCTGGTCGGAGACTTCCCACATCATCGTCACGAACGGGTGG
>DATJBO010000194.1:0-8893 GCA_035515315.1 Solirubrobacteraceae bacterium | reverse complement strand
GGCCTGTAGCGCCCGCGCGTGCAGGGGACGGATGGCGGCGTTTCGCACCTTGTAGAGGCCCTGCACCTGCTTGGCGACCAGCTCCGAGTCGCCCACCACCTCCACCTCGCTGGCCCCCAGCTCGGCGGCGTGGGCGAGGCCCAGGAGCAGCGCGCGGTACTCGGCGACGTTGTTGGTGGCGGTGCCGATCACCTCGGTGGGTTCCGCCAGGACGGTCCCGTCGGCGTCGGAGATCACCGCTGCCGCCGCGGCCGGGCCGGGGTTGCCCCTGGCGCCGCCATCGACGTGGACGACCAGCTTCACCGGCGGCTGCTCGCGCGTTGCGGCAAGCCCGGCGACTAGGCGTGGGCCAGCGGGAGCGTGTCGCCGGCGACACGCGCGCGGCGGCGGTCCCTTATGACGCGCCGCTCGAGCATCGCGGGCTCGGCACGGCCGCGGCGGGCACGGCGGTCGAACTGGCGCCGCTCGACGATCACCTCGACGTTGTCGTCGTCGCGGTAGTACTCGGTGAGCTTGTCGAACAGCTCCCCCTCCAGGGCTCTGGGCACCACGCAGTAGATCATGCGGCCCCGGATGTTAGCTGGCGTGCCGGAGCCCGCAACCCCCGCAAGCCCGTTGGCAGCGCTCCCGTTCGCACCGCCTACAGGAAGATCGTGCCGTCGGCGGCCACGTGGGCGTTGGCGTGGCGCTCCTCGCGCGAGAGCTGGGCCAGCTCGGTGCCCTGCTCGAGGGGCCGCACCAGCGGCGGCTCCTCGGTCGTGTCGACCTCGTAGCGGTACCAGCACAGCTCCCAGCCGAGCGTGATGTGGACCGCGCCGGCGAGGTGCTCGGCCGGGCGCACGCACACGGCGGGGGCGCCGAGCGAGCGCATCAGGCCGGCCACCCGGCGCGGGTACTCGCTCTCGTTGAACACGAGGGCGGCACGTTCCAGGGGCGACGCCTCCGCGGTGCCGGCGGCGCGCTCCAGGGACGACTCCGCCGCTGCGCCGGCGGCGCGCCCGAGCGACGAGACCGCGGGGGCGCGGACGGCGCGCTCCGGGGACGAGGCGCTCGCGGCCCCGCCGTCGAGCATCGGCTCTGCGGGGGCCGGGGCGGGCGGCGCCTGCTCGGCCTCGCTCGGCTCGCCTGCACGCGATCCGAGCCGCAGGCGCTCGAAGAAACCCCTGCCGCGCCGGGGAGCGGCGATCGGGGCGAGCGACGCCTGGCCGTCGCGCTCCCTGACCCAGCCGGCGTCGGCGGCCCGGGGTGCACACAGCTCGCACACCGTGCGGGGGCGCCCGTCGGCGAGGAAGACCTCGTGCTGCTCGCCCCGCAGCAGCCTGCGTGCGCACAGCTCGCAGGCGACGTCGGGCTGGGATGTGACGATCGTGCGGGTTGCCATCGGAGAGCGGTGAGCCTAGGCGTGAGCGGGGGCCTGCGGCTCGCCCGCCTGCTCGACGACCTTCTGGGCGAGGTGCCCGGGGAGCTCCTCGTAGCGGAGGAACTCGAGCGTGTAGTCACCCTGGCCGGCGGTGATCGAGCGCAGGTCGGGGGCGTAGGTGAGCATCTCCGACATCGGGACCTCGGCCTTGATCTCGGTCATGGAGCCGATCGGCTCCATCCCCTGGGGGCGTCCCCGGCGGCTGTTCAGGTCGCCGATCACGTCGCCCACGTATGCCTCGGGAACCGACAGGGTGACGAGCATGATCGGCTCGAGCAGCACCGGATCGGCCAGCTCCAGGGCCTGCTTCATCGCCTGTATGCCGGCGAGCTTGAAGGCGATCTCCGAGGAGTCCACCGAGTGGTGCTGGCCGTCCACCAGCCGCACCCGCACGCCCTTCACCGGGTAGCCGGCGAGCACGCCCGACTGCATCGCCTCGCGCACCCCTTTCTCGACCGCGGGGATGAACGAGTTGGGGATCACGCCGCCCTTGATCTGGTCGACGAACTCGAAGCCGTCCTCCCCCTCGGCGATCGCGAACGGCTCGATCTCGATGTGGCAGTCGCCGAACTGGCCGCGCCCGCCGGACTGCTTCTTGTGGCGGCCGTGGGCGGCGGCGGACCGGCGGATCGTCTCCTGGTAGGGGACCCGCGGGGGCTTCAGCGAGACCTCCACGCCGAAGCGGTCACGCAGGCGGTCGACGATCACTTCGACGTGCACCTGGGAGAGGCCCGCGACGATCTGCTCGCCCGTCTGCTGGTCCCGGTGCAGGTCGATCGTGGGGTCCTCCTCCTGCAGGCGCCGCAGCGAGGAGAGGACCTTGTCCTCGTCGCCGCGGCTCTTCGGCTCCACGGCGAACGCCATCACCGGGGCGGGCAGCTTGGGACGGGGCATCTCGATCGGCTCGTCGCGGTCGGCGAGCCAGTCCCCCGCGCGCGTCTCCTTGAGCTTCGCGACCGCGCCGATGTCCCCTGGCCCGAATTCGGTCACGTGGGCGACCTCCTTGCCGTTGAAGACGAGCAGCTGGCCGATCCGCTCCTTGACGTGGGCCCGGGTGTTGAGCACCTGGCTGTCCCCGCGCAGGACCCCCTGGTAGATGCGCATCAGGTTGATCCTGCCCGCGAACGGGTCGGCGCGGGTCTTGAACACGTACGCGAACAGCTCGCCGCCGTCGTCGGCCCGCAGCTCGAGATCACCGACCTGCAGCGAGCCGTGCTTGACCGGTGAGGGGAGGTCCTCGACGATCGCGTCGAGCAGCCGCGTGGTGCCGAGGTTGCGCGTGGCGCACCCGCACACGACCGGGAAGATCTTGCCGTGGTTGGTGCCCTCCTTGAGCGCCCCGACGATCTCCTCGTGGGAGATCTCCTCGCCCTCCAGGTAGCGCTCCATCAGCGAGTCGGACACTTCGCAGACCTCGTCCATCAGCTTCTCGCGGTATTCCTGGGCGAGCTCTGCCTGCGCGTCGGGGATCGGGGTCTCCTCGAAGCCCTTCGCGGCCCCGGCGCCGCCCTCGTCGCCCTGGCGGAAGGCGGTCATGTCGACCAGGTCGATCACCCCTTCGAGCTCGTGCTCGGAGCCGATCGGGATCTCCGTCGCCACCACGTGACCCCCGAAGGCCCCCTTGAGCGCCTCGAGCGTGCGGAAGAAGTCGGCCCGCTCCCGGTCGAGCATGTTCACGAACAGCATCCGCGCGAGGTCGAGCTCGGCGGCCCGTGTCCACAGGCGGCTGGTGGTCACCTCGACGCCCATCACCGCGTTGACGACGAACACCGCCGCCTCGCACACGCGCAGCACGCCGAGGGCGTCGGCCACGAAGCTTGGCTCGCCGGGGGTGTCGATCACGTTGATCTTGCGCCCCTGCCACTCGATCGAGCTGAGCGTCGCGGAGATCGACATCTGGCGGGCCTGCTCGTCGGGATCGGAGTCCGACACGGTCGTGTGGTCGGGCACCGAGCCGAGGCGGTTGATCGCCCCGGCCTCGTACAGGAGCGCCTCGTGCAGCGATGTCTTGCCGGCGCCCCGATGGCCAACGAGCGCGACGTTGCGGATCCTGTCCGCCGCCGGACGGCCTCCGTTCCCTAGGGCCCCATTTCCTGCCATCTGTACGCCTCCTCGTCGCTGGAGGCCCACGATAGCGCCGTGCGCGCCGGCCTGCCAGCGTCGCCCGGCGGGTCGTCCACGGCGCCGTCAGGCGTCGAAGGCTTCCTCCTGCATCCTCCCGCGCAGCCGCAGGACCGCCTTCGTGTGCATCTGCGAGACGCGCGACTCGGTCACGCCGAGCACCTCGCCGATCTCCCGCAGGGTGAGGTTCTCGTAGTAGTAGAGGGCGATCACGAGCTTCTCGCGCTCGGGCAGCTTGGCGATCGAGTCGGCGATCCGGTCCTTGAGGTCGCCCAGGTCGAGCGCCCGCGCCGGGTCCGGCGCGCCGGGGTCCTCGATCGTGTCCATCAGCGAGACCTGGTCCCCGCTGGAGTCCGACACGCTCCACAGCTCGTCGAGCGCCACGATCGAGGAGTGCGAGATCGCCAGCAGGGAGTCGTTGAGCTCCTCCACGGTGATGCCCATCTCGTCGGCGATCTCCTGGTCGGTGGGCTGGCGGTGCAGGACGTGCTCGAGCTTGGAGATCGCCTTCTCCACCTCCCTCGCCCGCGCGCGGACGCTGCGCGGCACCCAGTCCATGGAGCGCAGCTCGTCGATGATCGCCCCCTTGATCCGCATGATCGCGTAGGTCTCGAACTTGATGTCGCGGGAGAGGTCGAAGCGGTCGATCGCCGACATCAGCCCGCCGAGGCCGTAGGAGATCAGGTCGGCCTCCTCCACGTGCGGGGGAAGTCCGGCCGCGGTGCGCCCTGCGACGTACTTCACCAGCGGCGAGTAGGCGACCACGAGCCGGTCGCGAACGCTCTCGTCGCCGTCGAGCTTGTAGCGCCGCCACAGTTCGCGCAGCTCGATTGGCTTGACGTTTGTCTCCAGGGCTTCCCTCCCCGTGGTGGGCGTGCGTTAGCGGCAGCCTAGCGGCCCGATCCCCCGCAAAGGGCGTTCACTCAGGCTCGGGGGTGGCTGGCGCGGTAGGCGTTCTTCAGCCGCGCGGACTCCACCCGCGTGTAGATCTGGGTCGTCGAGACGCTCGCGTGGCCGAGCATCTCCTGGATGCTGCGCAGGTCGGCGCCGCCGTCGAGCAGGTGCGTGGCGAAGCTGTGGCGCAGGGCGTGGGGCGCGAGGCCCTCGCCGATCCCGGCCCGTGAGACCCACACCTTCAGCCTGCGGCGCACGTCGCTGGTGCCCAGGCGGCGACCGCGCACGCTCAGGAACAGCGCGCTCGGGGGGAGCGGGCCGCCGTGCCGGGCGAGCGGCGGCCGGCCACGCTCGAGGTAGTCCCGCAGCGCCTTCTGGGCCAGCTCGCCGACGGGCACCAGGCGGGTCTTGCGGCCCTTGCCCTCGACCCGCAGCTGCTCGGCGTCGAAGTCGAGGTCGCCGTCGTCCAGCGACACGATCTCGCCGGCTCGCAGCCCGCAGGAGTAGGCCAGCTCGAACATCGCCCGGTCGCGCAGCTCCACGGGGCTGGCGGCCCCGATCGCGTCGAGCAGGCGCCCGGCCTCGCGGCTGCTGAGCACGCGCGGCAGGTGCCGCCCCCGGCGCGGGGTGGAGACCAGCTCTCCGGGGTTCTGCCGGATGTGTCCGTGCTCGCGCAGGCCGTTGAACAGCGCGCGTGTGGCGGCCAGCTTGCGGGCGGAGGTGGTCGGGGCACAGCCGCTGCGGGACAGGTGGGCGACATAGCGGCGCACCTCGCGGGGGCCGATGTCCCGCGGGGCGAGCCCCTGGGAGCCGGCCCATCGCGCCAGCTCGGCGAGGTCGGCGCGATAGGCCCGGCGCGTGCGCTCGGCGCGGTCGCGCCTGCCGAGATCCTCCTCCAGCAGCCGGATCGCCGCCGCCCAGTCGGCGGCGGGCTGGTCCGCTGGTTGGGCGCCGGCCATCCTCCTCACTTCGCCGTGTGCCGGCCGGGGCCTGCCCGAGGGGTAGATTCTGTCCTGGATGTGCGCTTCGACGATCCAGCGATCGGTCCGGATCCCCGCCGGGGAGGCCGCGGCCTACGGGCCCGTCGGGCGTTCGCAGTGGCTCGATGTCGACTGGCGCGAGCACCAGCGCTGGCTGGCGGTCGACGGCGAGATGGTGAACGTGATCGAGCTCGGTCCGGAGGCGGCCGGGGCGACCCAGCCGCTGGTGTTCGTGCACGGGCTGTCGGGATGCTGGGCCAACTTCCTCGAGCAGCTCCCGGTGTTGGCGCGCGACCACCGCATCGTGACGCTCGACCTGCCCGGTTTCGGCTACTCGCCGATGCCCTCCAAGAAGATCACGATCTCCGGCTACGGCCGGCTGCTGGACGCGCTGCTCGGACAGCTCGCGATCGACGCCGCCGCGCTCGTCGGGAACTCGATGGGCGGCTTCATCTCTGCCGAGCTGGCGATCGCCTTCCCGCAGCGGGTCGAGCGGCTCGTGCTGATCTCACCCGCGGGCATCTCCACACGCGAGCCGCTGGCGCCGATCAGCCCGCGGCTGGCCTCGCGCAGCCCGATCCCGGCGCTGACCCGGGCCGAGCGGATCCTGGCCGCCTCCGCGGCCGGGCTCGCGTCGCGCTCCGACGCGGTCTCGCGGCGGGCAAGGCTGCGCGAGCTCACGCTGTCGCTGGCGGTGCGCCATGCCGGGCGACTGCCGGCTCCGCTCGTGGCCGAGCAGCTGCGGGGCGTCGGCACGCCGGGCTTCCTGGACGCGTTTCAGGCGATCATCGAATACGACTTCGAAGAGCGCCTGAAGGAGATCGCGTGCCCGACGCTGATCGTGTGGGGCGACCACGACCGCCTGGTCAGCGTGCGGGACGCGGACGTGTTCGCGTCGCTGATCCCCGACTCGCGCAAGGTGATCTTCGAGGACACCGGCCACATGGCGATGCTCGAGCGGCCCGCCGCGTTCAACGCGCTGCTGCGCGACTTCCTGGCCGAGTAGGCCTCCCCGCGCCGCTGGCCGGGGGGCTGCCGCACGGGCCGCGAGTCAGACGCCCCAGCCGGGCGCCGCGAGTCAGACGCCCCAGCCGGGCGCCCGAGTCAGACGCCCCAGCCGGGCGCCGCGAGTTCAGCTGGTGACGGCGCCCTCGGAGGCGCTGCCGACGAGCTGGGCGTACTTGCGGATCGCCACCTCGAGATGGCCGTTGGGCGCGGGTGGGCGGTACCCGCCGAGGCGCCCGGCGATCTCGTCGGGGTCGAGCTCCACGTCCAGCGAGCGGGTGCTCACGTCGATCGTGATCCGGTCGCCGTCGGCGAGCGCCCCGATCGGCCCGCCGCGAGCCGCCTCGGGGGCCACGTGGGCGACCATGAAGCCGTGGGTGGCGCCGGAGAAGCGACCGTCGGTGATCAACGCGACGCTTTCCCCGAGCCCCTCGCCGACGAGCGCCGCCGTCACCGCGAGCATCTCGCGCATCCCGGGACCGCCGGCGGGGCCCTCGCCGCGGATCACGACCACGTCGCCCTCGTTGATCTCGCCCGCGAGCACGGCGGCCATCGCCGGCTCCTCGCCCTCGAACACGCGAGCGGGCCCGGTGTGGGAGCGACGGGCGTGCCCGGCGAGCTTGACGACACACCCGTCGGGGGCGATGTTGCCGCGCAGGATCGCGAACCCGCCGGTCGGCGCGAGCGCTTCCGAGAGGGGCAGGACGACCCGCTGACCCGGGGTCTCCTGGGCCTCGCGGGCATGCTCGCCGATCGTCCGGCCGGTGACGGTCTCGGCACCCTCGTTGAGGACGCCGGCTTCGAGCATGCGCCTGAGGACCAGCGGCACGCCGCCGGCCTCGTACAGGTCGGTGGCGGCGAAACGGCCCCCGGGCTGCAGGTCGCAGAGCAGCGGGGTGCGCCCGGAGATGCGGTCGAACTCGTCGATCGCCAGCGGCACGCCGGCTTCCCGCGCGACCGCCAGCAGGTGCAGGACGCCGTTCGTGGAGCCGCCGCTCATGGCGACGGCCGCGATCGCGTTCTCCAGCCCCTGCTTGGTGATGATCCGGCTCGGCAGCTGCCCGCGGCGCAGGACGTCCATCACCAGTTCCCCGGCCTCACGGGCGACCTCGAGCTTGCGCCCGTCCTCGGCCGGCACCATCGCCGAGCCGGCCGGGGAGATCCCCAGCACCTCGAAGGCCATCGCCATGGTGTTCGCGGTGAACTGCCCCCCACACGCGCCGGCGCCCGGCGAGGCGGCGTCCTCGAGGGCGTGGAGCTCCTCTTCGGTGATCCGCCCGGCGGCGTGGGCTCCGACCGCCTCGAACACCTGCTGGATGGTGACCTCCTCGCCCTTGAAGTGGCCGGGGCGGATCGAGCCTCCGTAGAGCATCAGCGAGGGGACGCCCAGGCGCGTGAGCGCCATCACGGTCCCGGGGATCGTCTTGTCGCAGCCGGAGATCGCCAGCACCGCGTCGAAGCAGTGGGCGGAGGCGACGAGCTCGATCGAGTCGGCGATCACCTCGCGGGAGACCAGCGAGGCGCGCATCCCCGCGGTGCCCATCGTGATCCCGTCGGAGATCGCGATCGTGTTGAGCTCCATCGGCGTGCCCCCGGCGGCCCGGATGCCCTCCTTGGCCTTGGCCGCCAGCACGCGGTTGTTGAAGTTGCACGGCATCGTCTCGATCCACGAGTGGGCCACCCCGATGATCGGCTTGGCCAGGTCCTCGGCGCTGTAGCCGATGCCGTGCAGGTAGGCGCGTGCGGCGGCGCGCTCCGGCCCCTCGGTGAGGGCGCGGCTGCGGTGCTTGAGGTCGAATGCTCCGCCGGCGCTCACGCGGCCCGCGCACCACCGAGCTCGCGTTCGGCCCGCTCGCGTTCCCAGCGGGCGAGCCGCGCCAGATCCCGCCGGACCCGTTCGGGATCCACCTGACGGCCGGGGAGGTGCATGTTGGCTTCGCCGATCAGGCGCCGCTCGTCGGCGGTGATCGCCATCCACTTCGCGAGCACGTCGTCGGAGTGCGGCAACCGCGAGCTGCCGAACGGCCGCGTGTGGTCGGGGAACGTGATGCAGTACTCGTTGAGCAGCTCCGAGGTGGCGGGGACGTAGGCGACGATCGGCTTGTGGGGGTAGATCAGGTAGCCGTACGGTGCCTGGGCCCGGCCCGCGGGAGCGCCGACGGGGCCGAGCACGCGGAGGAACCCGAGCTCGTCGTAGATCTCCCAGTCCTCCTCGTCCACGCACGAGCGCAGCAGCGCCCTGGCGCGCTGCTCGGCGCGACGTTCGCGCCCGGGGTCGTAGCCGTCGACGGCGTGCCCCCGGCGCGAACGGGCGACAGCCACCCGGGCGCGTGTGAGCGTGCGCCTGAGTCTCGGACGGGCGAGCTCGAAGAACAGCACGAGCAGCAGCACGGCGGCGGTCCCGAGCGGGAGCGCCACGCCGCTAGCGGCCTGCGGGGGCCGCCCCCCCGGCGGCGCGCGGGAAGAAGATCAC
>DATJBO010000193.1:0-4017 GCA_035515315.1 Solirubrobacteraceae bacterium | reverse complement strand
ACCAGCTGGGAGAGCGAGCATCCATAGCGCGCCGACCCGCAGGGCCCGGCCCACTTCTCCCCCCTCCCCCGCCGCCACAGGTACGTGAGCACAGCGATCAGCGAGGCCTCCAGCCGCGCGTCCCACGCGAACGTCCGGTCGGCGCCGGCGCGCGCCTTGGCAACGGCGGCCAGGACCTCGACGCCCAACGGCGGCGTCGGCAGCTGCGCGGCGTCGCGATACGCGCGGCGCGACGCGGCTTTGGGGCCACGCCGGGCCTTCGTAGGTGCGGTGAATGCCACCGCCAACGCCGCGCATGGCGGCGCTCGCGGCAGCACTCACCCACCGCCCCTCCGGGTGCGTCAGGGATGGCGTCACCGGCCCCGTTGCAGATCCGTCCGCAACGGCGGTAAAGTGGCTGACCAGAGAACTTGTGTTTTCGGGCGCGCCCCGTCGGCGCTATCGAGGACCAGCCCAAACGGATCGACGACCGAGTTGCCGCTCGGTCGTGGTCGTTAAGGGCTGCTAGTGCAGGCCGAGAGCCGCTACACGGGCGACCCCGGCAATCGGACGAAAGTCATTGACCGGCCATCGTGCTGGGCCACGCGGACGGATCCGGCCGAAAAACGGGGCACCTGGACTCGCGACCCTGGACCTACACTCGCGCTGACCCCGGACCTAGACTCGCGGACCCTGGACCTAGACTCGCGACCCTGGACTTAGACTCGCGCTTTCGAGTTCTGGGCGTCCGATCCCAGCCGTAGCTTGCAGGGGAATGACACCGCTACCGGCTCGGCGCACAGGGATGATCGAGGGCAACCTTGCGCTGTTCCCCGGCTGGCAGCTCGGGACCAAGACGCAGCAGAAACGCATCGCCCGCCGCGATCTCCTCGGCGCGATCGCGCGCGCCGAGCGCGCACCGCTCGGCGAGCTCGAGCTTGACGCGCTGACCTGGCTGACACAGGAGTGGTTTGACCAGGGCAGCCCCACCACGGGTGTCATTGAGTTCACGTGGTACCGCCTCGGCTGCGATCTTTACGGCCGCCAGCCGGCTGGCCGCGAACACCGCCTCATGCAGGAAGCCGTCGACAACCTGGCCGCGGCACTCATCACGCTGCGTTGCATCGATGTGCTGAGTGGCGAGCGGAACGTGACGTTGCGCTCGAAGGTCCACATCCTTGAGGCGATCGTCGACCACGAGGATGTGCTGCTCATCCGCGACGGCGACCGTGACCCCGGGTCCGCGGGTTGGCTCCGCCACGACACGGTCAAGGTCAAGCTCGCCGACTGGCTCGTCGGGCAGCTGCTCGATGGCCTCATCGTGCTCGACTGGCAGATCCAGCGCCGCGTCGGCGGGGCGGCCAAGCGGCTCTGGTACTACCTCGCTGCGCGTGCGGCCGACTTCGTTGCGCAGCCGGGCGGCGAGCTGGAACGCCTCGACGTCGAAGTCGATGGCGACTTCTACACGGCGCTGAGCCTGCAGGCGAGCCGCGAGCGCGACAACCGCGCGGCCCTTGCCCGCGCGGGCGCACGGATCGTCGCGAGCGATCGCGCGTATCGCGCGATCGAGGTGATCCGGAGGCGAGGCGGGAGCGGACACGTCTTGCGGGTCACGCGAGCCGTCGATGAGGGGCCGGTGGCCGGCGACTTTTCGACGGTAGCGGCGCTGGAGCGTTAGGCGCTGCGGCGCGCACGGGCGCGCCCTGCGCTGGCCTGGCGGAAGGCGCGCATGACTTCCGTGCCTTCCTCGACGCTCTGGGGCAGGCGGCTGTGGAGCGTGGCGGCCGCCAAGGCAGCTGCGGAGGTCGGCACGCCGGCGTCGCTGAGCTCCTGGGCTCGGTCGCGAACGGCCGCGACCAGGCTCTCGTAGATACGCCAGCCGGTCTGCTCGAGGCGGTCGTCGTCGTAGGTCGGGGTCCCCCCCACCTTCGATCCGTGGGCCGCGCCCGTGCCGCGCTGGCGTGCGGTTCGGGGCCGCTGAGGCCGTGTCCGAGCGGCGCGCGGCGCGACCTCGGGCGGCGCGGTGGGCTCAGGCGCCGGGGACGCCGGCGCCGGGTCGGGAGCGCTGGGCGTCCGACGATCGCCGACGGCGAGCGGGTCGTCGCGCTGCTGGAGCTTCAGCTGCGGGCTCATGCGGCCGCCTCGGCGAGCTTGGCGTCAAGCTCGGTGGCCAGAGCCCGGTAGGCGCATGCTCCGGGGGAGTCGGGCTGGCTGACGACGAGGGGCGCGCCTTCGACGCCTTGGCGGTGAAAGCCGGCCCGGTTGGGGATCTCGGCCTCTAGCGCGTCGAGCTCGGCGTCGCGGAGGCCTTTGTTGAGGACGGCGTACACCTGCCGGCGCGGATCGACGACGGTGCGCACGATGCCGCTGATCTCGCGCTTGACGCCGCGGCGCGAGAGCTTGTCGAGCGTCGCGCGCAGCTCGATGACGCCTTGGAGGGCGCCTTCGTCCTCCATTCGGACGGGGACGAGGATGCGGTCGGCGGCGACGAGCGCGTTGACGGTGAGCAGCCCGAGGTTGGGTGGGCAGTCGAGCACGCACAGCTCGTAGCGGTTGGCGATCGGCTCAAGCGCGCTGGTAAGGAACTGTTCGCGCATCGCCTCCCCCACCAGCGCCAGCTCGAGCTCGGCGAGGCGGCGATCGCCGGCGAGCAGGTCGAGTCCGTCGGAGTGGGCGACGATCGCGTCCTCGACGTCGACGTCCTCGACGGCGAGCACGTCGTAAAGAGTGGCGTCGAGATCCGCGGGGCGCACGCCGAGGTGGCGGGTAGCGGCGAATTGCGGGTCGAGGTCGACCAGGAGCGTCGGCCGGCGGCGCTCTCTCCCCCACACCGCGGCCAGGTTGGTCGCGGTGGTTGTCTTGCCCGACCCGCCTTTCTGGTTGATGACCGCGATCGTCTGCACGTTTCGTCGCTGCTTCGTTCGTTGAGCTGCTGGCATGACGGTAGGTTCGCGCCCGGCCAGCGGTGTCCTCCCGACAGCGTAGGGGACACCCAGCGCAAGACTAGCACTAGGACAGTGCTAGCAGTGTGCAAGCCTAGCGTTATGCCGGTGTGAGCGGTGCGCGGTGGAGCCGGTGAACGGCCTGCCGAGCATTGCTGGCCTGGTCGGCCCTCAAGCCGAAGACAGCCCCCGCCCCCGACGACACGGGAGGGTGTTGGCGCCACGATGGGGCGAAGGGAGGCAGAGGATGTCGACCGGTCGACCGGGGGGCGGGTAGGGCGAGAGTCCGGTTCTTCGGCTTGACCGCCGCCTTTCAGGCTGCGCGGGCGCGGCGGCATGTTCACCGGCCCCACACCTCCAGCGGCTCGACGGCAGGCGGCAGGGGAGGCGGTTGCCCGACGTGAGGCTGTCGCAGCGTTCTACGCCCGTGAGAGCGGTCGGCTGCGTGTCCGGGTCGCGGAAGACCTGGCCGGCGGCCGGGCGCTGGCCGAGGACGCGTGTCAGACGGCGTGGCTGGCGCTCCTGTGGCGCGACGACGTCGCGCTGGACGCGCGCGGCCTGGCGTGGCTGCGGGCGGTTGCGGTGACTGCGGGCGCGCGCCTGGCGCGGGGCCGCGACCTCGCCGGCCAGCCGATCGTGGATCGCTACGCGGAGCAGGCGGCGGGGGAGGGGGATCCCGTCGACCGCGTCCTCGAGCTCGAGGAGCTGCGTGAGCGTCGGGCCCGGCTGGTGGCGGTGTCGCCGCGCCAGCGGCGTCTTCTGGTGTTGCAGGGGCTCGGGTTCAGCTACGAGGAGATCTCGGTGCTGACGGGTGACAGCTGGCGCACGGTGCAGCGTCAGCTGCTTCGCGGCCGGGCGGCGCTCAGAGCGCGGTGAGCTGGCCGTCGGCTTGAGCGGCGTGCAGGCGGATGATCCGCCGACCGCCGGCGATGGGCCCAGTCCACGGGGCGTCGTCGACCGTGAGCGGCCCCTGCGTGCAGTTCAGCAGCGCCCGGACGAGCGCGAGCGCCTGGACTTCGGGCTGCGGGGGCGAGGTGTAGGAGCAGCCGGAATGCCCGCTGAGGGTCGGGTTGCAGTGGTCGTCGACCTCGACGAT
>DATJBO010000192.1:0-4581 GCA_035515315.1 Solirubrobacteraceae bacterium | reverse complement strand
CGCGTGCGCGCCCAGCCGGGGGTGATCCTCGGCCACCTCAACCGCATGCTCGCCCGCCACGGCAGGCGGATCGGCCCCGACCCCGCCAGCACCGACATCGCCTGCGTGGGCGGCGTGGTGGCCAACAACTCGGGCGGCATGCGCTGCGGGGTCCACGCCGACTCCTACCGCACGGTCAGCTCGATGACGTTCGTGCTGGCCGACGGAGCGGTGATCGACACCGCCGCCGCGGGCGCCGGGAAGGCGTTCGCGGCCGCCGCCCCGCAGCTGGTGTCGGGTCTGCTGCAGATCCGCGAGGAGCTGCTCGCCGACGCCGAGCTGTGCGAGCGGATCCGGCGCAAGTTCGAGATCAAGAACACGACCGGCTACCGCCTGTGCGCGTTCCTGGACGCCGACGAGCCGCTCGAGATCTTCAGGCGGCTGTTGATCGGCTCGGAGGGAACGCTCGCGTTCCTCGCCGAGGCCGTGTTCGAGACGCTCCCGCTGCAGCCCCACACGGCGCTCTCGCTGGTGCACTTCGAGGGCATCGACGCTGCCGCCGCGGTGGTGGGAGAGCTGGTGGCGGCCGGCGCCAGCGCGACCGAGCTGATGGTCGCCCCGACGCTGATCGCGGCCGCCTGGAACATGCCCGGCACGCCCGAGGCCTGGAAGCAGCTCCCCCCCGAGTCGGCGGCGCTGCTGGTGGAGTTCCGCGCCGACTCCGAGCAGGAGCTCGACGGGCCCGAGGCGCAGGCGCTCTCGATCCTGCAGGCCGACGGCGTGCTCGAGGCGCCCCGCTTCACCCGCGAGCGGGGCGAGATCGAGATGCTGTGGCACGTCCGCGAGGGGATGCAGGGGCTGCTCGCCGCGATGCGCGCCCCTGGCGTGCAGCTGATCATCGAGGACGTGTGCGTGCCGCCCGCGCGCGTCGCGGAGGCGGCCAAGGACCTGCAGGCGCTGCTCGGCCGCCACGGCTTCCTGCAGGGGGTCGCGGGCCATGCATCGGCCGGCAACCTGCACTTCCTGCTGACGCCGAACTTC
This sequence comes from Solirubrobacteraceae bacterium, assembly GCA_035515315.1. Taxonomy (GTDB): domain Bacteria; phylum Actinomycetota; class Thermoleophilia; order Solirubrobacterales; family Solirubrobacteraceae; genus Palsa-744. Next base: position 3,561 of record DATJBO010000192.1, on the reverse strand, counting down.
GGCGAGGCGGCCGATCTCGAGCGCTACGACGCCTTCATGCACGAGCTGGTGGAGCTGATCGTCGACACCTACGACGGATCGCTGAAGGCCGAGCACGGAACCGGCGTGAACATGGCCCCCTACGTCGAGCGCGAGTGGGGCCCGAAGGCGACCGAGATGATGTGGCGGATCAAGGCGCTCGCCGACCCCGACGGGATCCTCGCGCCGGGCGTGCTGCTCAACCGCGAGCCGGGGGCGCACCTGCGCAACCTGAAGTCCACCCCCGAGATCGAGGCGGTCGCCACCCAGTGCATCGAGTGCGGCTTCTGCGAGCCGGTGTGCCCGAGCCGCGACCTCACCACCACCCCGCGCCAGCGGATCGCGCTGCGGCGCGAGATGGCCCGCCAGCCCGAGGGCTCGCCGGTGTTGACGGCGCTGCTGGAGCAGTACCAGTACGACGCGATCGAGACCTGCGCGGCGGACGGCACGTGCAGCCTCGCCTGCCCGGTCGGGATCGACACCGGCGCGCTCGTGAAGGAGCTGCGTGCCGCCGAGCACACGCCCCGCGCCGAACGCGTCGCGCTCGGCCTCGCGCGCCGCTGGGGCGCGGTCGAGAGCTCGGCACGCGCCGCCCTGCGCGCGGGCGCGGGCGGCGCGGACGGCGTCCTGCGCGCGCTCACGGGCGCCGGCCGCCGCGTGCTGGGCGAGGAGCTGATCCCGGCGTGGACGAGCGCGATGCCGGCGCCGGCTCCTGCGCGCCTGCCTGCGGGGGCGGCCCCCGAGCGGGCCGCCGCCGTGTACTTCCCCGCCTGCATCAACCGCATCTTCGGCAACCCGCGGGCACTCGCGAGCGAGCCGTCGCTGGCCGAGGCGATGGTGGCGGTGTCCGGGCGCGCGGGCCAGCCGCTGTGGATCCCACCCGACCTCCAGGGGCACTGCTGCGCGACCCCGTGGAGCTCGAAGGGCTACCGCGAGGGCCGGAGCCTGATGGCCGGGCGGATGGCCGAGGCCGCGCTGCGCTGGACGAGGGAGGGGCAGCTGCCGCTGCTGACCGACGCGAGCTCCTGCGCACAGGCGCTGGCGGGCGACGAGCTCGGCGGGGCACTCGAGGACGAGCTGCGCGAGCGCTTGGGGGCGGTGCGCGTGATCGACCCGGTCGAGTGGGTCCACGAGCGGCTGCTCGGCTCGCTGCAGCCCGGCGGGCGGCTCGGTTCGGTGGCACTGCATCGGCCGTGCGCGGCGGTCGAGGGCGGCCTCGACGGGCGGCTGCGCGAGATCGCCGGCGCGCTCGCCGACGAGGTGGTCGAGCCGCTCGCACCCCGCTGCTGCGGGATGGCCGGCGACCGCGGGCTGCTGCACCCCGAGCTCCCCGCGGCCGCACTCGGGGACACCGCCCGCGAGCTCTCGGGGCGCGAGCTGGACGCGTGCGTGTCGTGCAACCGCACCTGTGAGCTGGCGCTCGAGGGCGTGACGGGGCGCCCGTACGAATCGATCGTGGCGACGCTCGAGCGCCTCACCCGGCCGGCGCCCGTGCCGGGCGACGGCACACAGCAGCCGCTCGCCGGGCGGCTCTAGGATCTGAGGGCGATGCGACGATCGGCGGACCGGCCGCTCGGGGTCTCGCCGGCGACGGTGGGCGACTACCGTGAGCTGGCTCGCAGGCGGCTGCCGCGCCAGCTGTTCGACTACCTCGACGGCGGCGCCTACGAGGAGGCCACGATGCGCGCCAACGTCGCCGACCTCGAGCGGGTGCTGCTGCGCCAGCGCGTGATGCGCGACGTGTCGGTCCGCGAGCAGTCCGTCGAGGTGCTCGGCCAGCAGCTCGCGATGCCGGTGGTGCTCGCGCCCGTCGGGCTGGCGGGGATGATGGCGACGCGGGCCGAGGTGCAGGCAGCGCGCGCGGCCGAGCGCGCGGGGGTTCCCTTCATCGAGTCCACCGTCTCGATCTGCCCGATCGAGGAGGTCGCGGCCGCGACCAGCCGGCCACCCTGGTTCCAGCTGTACGTGATGCGCGACCGCGGCTATGCCGAGGACCTGATGGCCCGCGCGCGGGCGGTCGGGTCGCCGGTGCTGGTGCTCACGATCGACCTCGCGGTCGTGGGCGCCCGCCACCGCGACATCCGCAACGGCCTCGGCAAGACGTCCCGGTGGGGCCAGCTGCGCCGCGGCCTGGACCTCGTCGGCCACACCGGCTGGGTCCGCGACGTCGCCCTCGGCGGCAAGCCGCTGACGTTCGGCAACCTCGAGAAGGCGGTCCCGGGCGCACGGTCGCCGAGCGCCTTCCGCGAGTGGGTCGACGCGCAGTTCGACCCGTCGGTGACGTGGGAGGACATCGCCTGGGTGCGCGAGCACTGGGACGGACGCCTCGCGGTCAAGGGGGTGCTCGACGCCGAGGACGCCCGCCGGGCGGCCGAGGTGGGGGTGGACGGCATCGTCGTCTCCAACCACGGCGGGCGCCAGCTGGACTCGGTGCCCTCGACCGCGCGGGCGCTGCCGGACATCGCCGACGCGGTCGGCGACCGTGTCGAGGTGCTCGTCGACGGGGGCGTCAGGACCGGCCTGGACGTGGTGAAGATGCTGGCGCTCGGAGCCCGCGCGGCGCTGATCGGGCGCGCCTGGGGCTGGTCGGTCGCCGCCCGGGGCGAAGCGGGCGTCCGCCACGTGCTCGGCGTGATGAAGGCCGACATCGACGTGGCGCTCGGGCTGACCGGCTGCCGGTCGGTCACCGAGCTGGACCGCTCCGCGCTGGTGGGCGGCGCGGAGGGCGCCGAGCGCCTGCTGGCCGGGGAGTAGCCCACCGCAAAGCGGCGGCGGTGCACGAGACCGAGGCCGACGTCGCCGCCCTGCAGGCGCTCCTGGACCGCAGCTACGCCGCCGCGGGTGAGCACCTGCTGAGCATCCACCCGCCCACCCGGCGCCTGGATGCGCCAGGCGTCGTCGAGCTGCTGGGGGGCATGTGCCTGCTGGCGCTCGCCACGGTCAGCGCAGCCGGGCGCCCGTTCGTCGGGCCGGTCGACGGCATCTTCCACCGGGGGTCGTTCCACTTCGGCTCGGCCGCGGACTCGCTGCGCTTCCGGGCCGTTCCGGGATGCGCTGCTCGAGCTCTACGTCCCCCGTTATGGCCCGGAGTGGGAGCGGTTCCTGGACTCGGGACCCCTCTACGCCCGCGTCGAAGCCGAGCGGCTGTTCGTCTTCTACGCCCCGGTGCAGGCCCTCTGAGCGCCCGCTGAAGGGCGCCTGGGCGCGCGCTGAAGGGCGCCGGACCGCGCCGGCGCCCGCGGTTGGTGGGAGACATCCGCGCGCCATCTGGGAATACTTGTTCCCTAGATGCTGGCGGGTGCCGAACTCGACGGGCGGGTCCTCGACGGCCGCTACGAGCTGCGCGGGATCATCGGCGAGGGATCCTTCGGGCGCGTCTACCGAGGTCGTGACCGGCGCCTCGCGCGGACGGTGGCCGTGAAGGTGATCAAGCCGTGGTGGGCCGACGACGGCGCCTCGATCGAGCGCTTCCAGGACGAGGCCAAGCTGCTCGCGCGCGTCAACGACCCCGGGATCGTGCAGATCTACGACTTCGGCCACACC
>DATJBO010000191.1:0-12628 GCA_035515315.1 Solirubrobacteraceae bacterium | reverse complement strand
GATGTGGGCGTCGTCCTGGGTTATGTGGCGCACACGCATCAGGCCGTGGAGGACACCGCTGGGCTCGTGGCGGTGGACGAGCCCCGCCTCCGAGAAGCGGATCGGCAGGTCGCGGTAGGAGTGGCGGCTGTCCTTGTAGATGAGGATGTGGGCCGGGCAGTTCATCGGCTTGAGCGCCATCGGGTGCTCGTCGACGTCGGTGAAGTACATGTGCTCGCGGTAGGTGTCCCAGTGCCCGGACTGCTTGAACAGCTCGACGTCGTAGAGGATCGGGGTGCGCACCTCCATGTATCCGCGGCGGCGGTTCTCGGTGCGCCACAGCTCGGTGAGGGCGTTCCAGATCGCCATCCCACCCGGCTTCCAGAACGGGCTGCCGGGTGACAGCTCGGAGAACATGAACAGCTCCAGCTCGCGCCCGAGCCGGCGGTGGTCGCGCAGGCGGGCCTGCTCGAGGCGCTCGAGATGCTCCTCGAGCTCGGCCTTGGAGAAGAACGCCGTGCCGTAGATGCGGGTGAGCATCGTGCGGTCGGAGTCGCCGCGCCAGTAGGCGCCGGCGACCGAGTTCAGCTTGAAGGCGCCGACCGTCTTGGTGGTGGGCGCGTGCGGGCCGCGGCACAGGTCGGTGAAGGGCCCGTTCGTGTACAGCGAGACGGTCTTCAGCGGGTGGCCCGCCGGGGCGGCGCTGACGAGGTCGTCGATCAGCTCGACCTTGTAGTCCTGCCCCTCGTCGGCGAAGCGCTCGCGTGCGTTCGTGACCGGCACCTCGGTGCGCACGAACTCCTCGGCGGCCTTCACGTGCTCGCGCATGCGCGCTTCGATGGCGGGCAGGTCGGCCTCCGAGACGGTGGTCCCCTCGGGGAACTCGAAGTCGTAGTAGAAGCCGTCCTGGATCGGCGGGCCGATCGAGATCTTGACCCCGTCGTAGAGCTCGAGCACGGCGGTGGCGAGCACGTGGGCAGCGTCGTGGCGGATCACGTCCAGCGCCGCCTGACCGCTGCGGGGGGTGATGATCTGCACGTGGGCGCCGTCGGGAAGCGGGCGGGCGAGGTCGCGCACCTCGGGCTCTTCGCCGGCCTCGGGATGGCTCACCTCCACGGCGAGCGCCGCGCGCGCCAGGCCGGCGCCGATCGCGGCGGCCGCGTCTGCGCCCGTCGCGCCATCGGGCAGCTCCAGGGGCGTTCCGTCGGGCAGGTTGATCTTGACCGGCATCGTGTGGGGCAGGAAGGCTATCCCGGCGCGCGCGGGCGGACGGGCGTGCTCAGCGGTGGCGGTCGAGGAACTCGACGAGGATCGCGGCCGTGCGCTCTGGCACGTCCTCCCACACGAAGTGACCGGCCTGCTCGATCACGTGCAGCTCCGAGCCGGGGATCTCGCTGTGGAAGCGCTCCGCCATCCTCACGCTCGCGAACGGGTCCTCCGCGCCCCACACGATCAGCGTCGGCAGGCCGAGCGCAGCGAGCCGGCCTTCGTAGGGAGCGAGCTTGTCGAAGTCCCCGGAGCGGTACAGCTCGAGGTGCCCCCGCCGGCGCTCCTCGCCGGCGAACCCCTTCCAGTACTCGTCGAGGGCGTCGTCGCCGACCCCCTCGCAGAGCTCGCGGATGGCGGCGTCGAAGCCCTCGCGCGTGTACGAGGCGACGAGCTTCTCCCCCTCCCCCGGGGTGCGCATCACGTTGGCGAGATCGTGCCATTTGCGGTCCGCGAAGAAGCCCCCGTCGGAGATCGTCAGCGAGCGCACCGAGCCGGGGTGGTCGCACGCCCAGCGCAGCCCCACGAGCACGCCCCAGTCGTGGGTGACGAGCGCCACCGGCGCGAGCTCGAGCGTGTCCACGAAGCGCGCGAGCGCCTCCATGTGGTGCTCCCAGGTACCGGGCGGATCGGGGGGCGAGTCGCCGAAGCCGGGGAGGTCGGGGGCGATCGCGCGGTGCCCCGCCCGGCCGAGCTGCTCCAGCGCCTCGCGCCACATGTAGGAGGACTCCGGGTAGCCGTGCACGAGCAGCGTCACCGGCGCGCCCTCCTCGCCGGCCTCGCGGTAGGCGAGGCCCGCCGCCGTGGAGATGTCGGGTGCCGGCACCCGCGGAACGCTAGCCGGCCGCGACCTCGGCCGGCCGCCCCCCTTCCGCCCGGGCCCCGGCCCGGCGTGAGGTCAGCCCGCCGCGACCTGGGCCGGCCGCGTCGCCGGCTTGCGGCCACCGCGGCCGGTTGCGACCTGGGCCGCGAGGATCGCGATGTCGTCGCCGACGCGGGTGTCGGGGCCGATCAGCCCCAGCAGCGCGTCGATGGCGTCCTGGGGGGAGCGGCGGGGGGAGTTGCGCAGCCGCTCGACCATCTGTCCCACCGACAGGACCTGCGCGGGGGCGTGCGCCTCGGTGAGGCCGTCGGTGTAGAGCGCCAGCGCGTCGCCCGGCCCCATCACGGTGAAGGCCTCCTCGATGTCGGCGTCGGGGAACACGCCGAGTAGCTTGCCCGAGCCGCCGAGCTCGCCGGCGTCGCCATCGGAGCGGGCGATCAGCGCGGCGGGGTGCCCGGCGAGCGCGACCGTGACCTCGACCGAAGCGGGGCGGAAGCGCATGCGGGTGAGGATCGCCGTGGCGAAGCATCCTTCGAAGTCCTGCTCGAGCATCGCGCGGTTGACCCGCGTCAGCACGTGGCCCGGGCGGTCGGTTTCGCGCGCGTAGGCGGCGGTCGTGTGACGCACGAAGCCGGTCAGCGCGGCGGCCTCGGCGCCCTTCCCGCAGACGTCGCCGACGATCAGCCAGCAGCCCTCCTCGTCGGAGATCACGTCGTAGAAGTCGCCACCGACCTCGCTGCCGGCGCCCATCGGGCGGAAGTAGCTGGCGAGCTCGAGCCCGGGGATCGTGGGCAGCGCGGAGGGCATCAGGCTGCGGCGCAGCGTGCGCGCCACCTGCGCGCGCTCGGCGTACAGGCGGGCGTTGTCGTAGGCGAGTGCGGCGCGGCCGCTGAGGTCCTCGAGCACGCTCACGAGCCCCTTGTCGAAGGGCGGTCCGGTCCGCGGGCCCCAGAAGGTGATCATCCCGTGGATGCGTCCGCGGGCGAGCATCGGGAACGCGACTTCGCAGACGTAGCCGGCCGGCTCCATCACGGCCGCGTGCTCGTGTCCGTCGACGGCCTGGGCGCGGGGCCCCACTCCGTGCACGCGGGATCGCCCGTTCGGCGGGCCGGCACCCGCAGCGCCGGACTCGGGCGTGCCCGCCGGCCTGCCGCCGGACGGCTCGTCGAGCAGGTTGGCCACCCCGTCGAGCCGCAGGTTGGCGAGCGGGCGGGCCGGTGGCGCGGCCTCGATCTCCCGGGCCAGGCCCGGGTCGGTGGCGGCCGCCGCGGTGGAGCCGATCGAGCCGGTTCCGTCGAGCACGTCGACGAGGCACACCGGCACGAGCTCCGGGACGGCCATCCGGGAGATCGCCCGCAGTGTCTCGGAGGGGTCGAGCGAGCGGTCCAACGAGGCGCTCGCGGCGCTCAGCACCTGCAGGCGCCGGCGCTGCTCGCGGATCCTGTTCAGCGCGAAGTGGACGGCCGCGGAGGTGAGCAGCGCGAGCACGATCCCCATGCAGGCGACGGCGGCGAACAGCGTCGAGACCCCTTCTTCGTAGGCGATCGGCGCGAGGAAGGCGACGAGGCCGGCGGCCGCGACGACGTACAGGCGCCCGCGCGGCTGGAAGGCGGCGGCGTGGCCGATCGCGAACATGTAGATCAGCGCGAACGGGCTCGAGGCGCCGCTGCTGCCCGCGCACAGCGTCGCGATCAGCACGATCCCCCAGAGGTCGGCGAGGAACGCGATCGTGAGCGTGCCGCGGTCCCGGTGCCACACCCCGAACAGCAGCGCCGACGTGGCGGTCGCGAGAATCCCCACCGCGGCGATCGCCCACGGAGCCCGCAGTTCCGGCAGCAGCGCCCCGGTCGCACACAGCAGCGCCCCGACCAGGTACAGGCCGGCGGCGACCCCGACCGCCCAGTTGGCTTCGCGGTCGGTGGGGGTTACCTCGGTTGGAGCTCTGGCTCGCATCCGGTCCCCGTACGCCCGGTCCTTGCGGCAATCCTCACGTGCCCATCATTCCAGGTGCCGAGCCCACCCGTAAGTGATAGGGGGACTGGGCCCCGGCGCGCTATCCGCCGGAGGAGTCCGGCACACGCTCCGAGGTCTGCTCGAGCACCCATTGCAGGTAGGGCGCGTGCCCACCGGTGACCGGCACGACGATGATCTCGGGGACCTCGTAGCGGTGCAGCTCGGCGACCCGCGCCTGCACTCCAGGCGCCAGCGCGGCCGGCGTCTTCATCAGCGCGAGCCACTCCTGCTCGCGCTGTATCTCCCCCTCCCAGCGGAAGCAGCTGGAGACCGGGCCGAGCACCTGCCCGCACGCGATCAGCCGCTGCGCGAGCAGCTCCTCGACGATCGCCTCGAGCGCGGCGCGGTCGGAGTGTGAGACCTGGATCTGGCAGATGTCCTCGGCCACCGCACGGCGAGGATACGCTGCTCGGGGTGGCGAGTTTCGATGACGTCCGCGGTATCGCGATGGCGCTTCCGGGCGCGAGCGAGCGCACCTCCCGCTCGCGTGTGCAGTGGCGGGTGGGCGAGCGGCTGTTCGTGTGGGAGCGCCCCCTGCGCCCGCGTGAACTGGAGGCGCTTGCCGGGCCGGCGCCGGCCGGGGCGATCCTCGCCGCCCGGGTCGCGCACCTCGGCGTCAAGGAGGCGCTGGTGGGCCAGGCGGGGGACGTGTACTTCACCACACCCCACTTCGACGGGCACCCGAGCATCCTCGTGCGGCTCGACGCGGTACCGATCGAGGAGCTGCGGGAGCTGATCGTCGAAGCGTGGCTGTGCCGCGCGCCGAGGCGCCTGGCTAGCGCCTACCTCGCCGAGCACCCGCCTTCGTGACGCCGCGGCCCACGAGCCTCACGAGCTGATGACCGCGGCCGTCGTCGCCGGCTAGCACGTAGCTGCCGCCGGCCGGACCGGTCGCCCTCGGCGTGAAGGTGATCGCCTCGGTCAACCCCGAACCGGAGCCGATCGTGAGTCCCTCGGGCACCGGCTTGTCCGCGGCGAACGGGTCGGCCGGCGGAATCGCGCGGGTGATCGTGAGCGGCACGTTGCCCGCGTCGAAGATGGTGAAGCGCAGCGTGCGGCTGGCGCCGACCGGCACGGCGCCGAAGTCGAGCGTGCGGGGCCGCAGCGACAGCCGCGGACGGCCGTTGACCGCCCTGCCGGCGAGCGTCACGGTGACGCCGCCGTGGTCGCTGGCGATCCGCACCCGGCGTACGTAGGTACCGGGCGCGGCGGGTTCGAAGTGAACGGCGATCGTGAGCGAGCGGTGCGGGCCGAGCACCGTCCCGGCGGCGGGCGCCCCGCTCACCTGGTAGGCCCCGCCGGGGAGGTGCACCGCGGCGATGCGCTCCGGCCGCGTCCACGAGTTGCTGATCGTGAAGGTGAGGTACTTGCCGCCGGCGTGGGTGGCGATCTCCCCGAAGTCCAGCGGAGGTGCCGAGCGGATCAGCCCGGGTGCGCTGCCGTAGCCGCTGACGGGGATCGTCCTGACGCCGGCGCTGGTGCGCACCTGCAGCAGCCCCACGATCGGCCCGGGGCGTGCCGGCTTGAAGGAGACGCTCACCCCCAGGCGCTGCCCGTCCGCCAGGCGCGTGGCGCGCGGCGGCTGCTTGACGGCCAGCACGCCCGCGCCGAGCGGGGACTCGCTGGCCGGGATCTTTTTCGGGCCGGCGGTCAGCCCGTGGCGGACCGTCTGGTGAGAGGTGGCCGCCTTGGCGGACAGCGGTTCCACTCCGGCCGTGGTGATCGGGCCGGTCAGCCGCAGCGCGCGGGCCGCCGCGAGCGACAACCGCAGCGTGCGGGCGTGACCGACGGCGACCGTCCCGAATTCGACCGGCGACGCCTGCAGGGGACCGTTGCCGGAGGCACCGAAGGCCTCGAGGCTGCCGCTGCGCGTGCCGACGTACACGCGCCCTTCTGAGGCCGTCGGGACCGCGAACTTCGAAGCCGTGCCGATCTTGCCCGACCACAGCAGCGGCAGCACGCCTTCTTCGGGGATCGCACCGTAGGCGCGCAGCTGTCCGCGCTTGCCGTTTTCGCCCGCGTAGATGACCCACACGACGGCGCTGCCGGAGGTCGTGCCGTCGCTGGTCACGATCGGCGAGCCCGAGGCGTAGCCGAACGATTCCGTGCTCTGGCCTTCGGGCACGAGCTGGGGTTCGCCGTGGGGGCCGAGCGTCGAGCCGTACGCGGCCAGGCTCCCTCCGCCGGCGCTCTCGAGCACGTACACCCACCCGCCCTGGCCGCCGTAGGCGGCGGGGTGACCCCACACGCCGTCGAACGGGCCGAGCTGCTGCAGGACGGCGTCGGATTCTTCGGGGCCCTGCAGATAGCCGCCCATGTCGTCGGCGTCGAGCAGGAACAGGCGCCCGTCCTTGCCGTCCTGGATCACGAGGTGGGGGATGCCGGGCGTCCCGAAGTATTCGGAGGGCAGCGCGATCGGTCCGCCCGAGCCGAGGTCCTCGTCGTCCTGGTCGAGCGTGGGAGCGTCGTGGGGCGCGAAGAACTGCGACGGCGCGAGCTGGCCGCCGGCGCCGACGGTGAGGCCGACGACCGACTCGGACAGCGTCTGGGGAGGTGCGTTCGATGGCGCGACCGTCGGCGAGACGCCGTTGCCGGTCGTCAGGATGATCCTCCCCGGCAGGTCGGAGACGAGCCCGCCGCCGCTCTGCCAGACCCCGCCCATCGAGCCTTCGTCGGCCGCCGGCCCGCTCTCGTCGCTCCACATCGTGGTCATCGCTCCGGTGGTGGCGTCGAAGCCGGCGACGATGCCACGGTAGGGGTTGATGTCACAGTCGGAGGCGAACGCGACGTACACCACGCCTTCGAGCAGGAGCAACCCCGGACGCTGCTCCTGGAAGGCTTCGTTGAACTGGATTCCGGGCGTGTTGTAGGGGGTGCCCTTGATTTCGACCGGGAAGCCGGGCCGCTCTTCGCCGGTGGTGGCCTTGAGCGCCTGCAGGAACCAGCGGGCGTTGGCCAGGTGCCCGCCCTTGCGGCCGATCTCCAGCCGTGTGGTCACGTACAGGGTGCCGGTGGCGGGATCGATCACCGGCGTGGAGGTGGAGCCGAGGTTGGGCTTCAGGTCGGTGCACCCGATCGCCGAGGATTTGAAGGCGGTGCCGAACGAGCGCTGCCAGCGGATCGCCCCGGTGACCGCGTCGAGCCCGTACGCCCTTGCCTTCTCGGTGGTCGCGACGAGCGTCCCTTCGTAGACGAGCGGCTGCGCGTAGATAGCCCCGCTCAGCTTCGTGGCGAACAGTTTCTGGAAGCCCGTCGAGCGGAGCGCCGAGGGACTGAGGGCCGGCTCGTTGGGGTCCCACCCGTCGCGCAGGTTGTTGTAAGCGGCCGTCGTCACGTTGCCGGCGGCCGCGAGTGCCGCGGACCACGCGAAGGCGATGGCCATGCACGCGATGACCGCCGCGACCAGGGCCCGTCGTATGCGCCGTCCCCCCAACACTCCCGCTTGCATCTCCTCGCCTTGCGCCCCCCACCGGAGCCCGTGCACGAGATCGGCCACGACCGGCGGTGGCCCGATGGTAGCGTCTCGGCGCCCACCCGGGAGCGAGCACCGATCCGCCTGCCAGCCACCGCATACCCACGCGCCGAGGACCTCTGATGGCGTCGCTTCCGCCCCCCTCCTCGCAGGGCGCGGGAAGCAGCGCGCGCCTCCTGATGTCGTGCCCGGACGGGCCCGGCATCGTGGCCGCCGTGTCCGGCTTCCTGTTCGGGCGCGGCGCGAACATCATCGCCAGTGACCAGTTCTCCACGCACCCGGAGCGGGGGACGTTCTTCATGCGCACGGTGTTCTTCCTGCCCGAGCTCGAGCGTGGGCGCGAGGAGTTCGAGTCCGCCTTCGAAGCGCTCGCCAAGCGCTTCTCGATGAGCTGGCGCATCTCCTATCCCCACCACCGCCGGCGTGTGGCGCTGATGGCCTCGAAGGCCGATCACTGCCTGCTCGACGTGCTGTGGCGCAACCGCCGCGGGGAGCTCGACATGGAGACCGTGTGCGTGATCTCCAACCACGAGCAGCTGCGCGACGAGGTCGAGGGGCTGGGGGTCCCGTACCTGTGCATCCCCGTGACGCGGGAGACCAAGCGCGGGGCCGAGCAGCGTGCGCTGGAGGTGCTCGCGGGCGACGTCGACCTGGTGGTGCTGGCGCGCTACATGCAGATCCTCTCGCCCGAGTTCCTCGCACAGGTGGGCTGCCCGGTTGTCAACATCCACCACTCCTTCCTGCCGGCCTTCGCCGGAGCCGAGCCGTACCGCCACGCCTACGAGCGAGGCGTGAAGCTGATCGGGGCCACCGCCCACTTCGTCACCGAGCAGCTCGACGAAGGCCCGATCATCGAGCAGGACGTGCAGCGCGTCGGGCACGACTACACCGTCGAGGACCTCGAGCGGGTGGGACGGGACCTCGAGCGTGTCGTCCTCGCGCGGGCGCTGCGCAGCGTGCTCGACGACCGCGTGCTGGTCCACGAAGGCCGCACGATCGTCTTCTGAGCAGACCGCAACGGCCTCGTCGTGGGCATAAGCTCACAGCAAGGCGACCACGGGAGGGACATGACCGACTTCAAGGCGAGGCTCATCTATCTGTTCGCGAGGTTCCTGGCGGCCCTGCCGGGACCCATCCAGGTCGCCCTGTCGGGCTCTGCGCCGATCGAGCTCGACGGGCAGCGCCTGGCCCCCTCCCAACAGCTCTCGCTGTCGCTGCTCAACCGCCAGGCGGCCGCCGTGACCGAACAAGACGACCCCCAGCAGATGCGGCTCGAGCGCCGGCGCCTAGCGGCGGTGTTCGGCGGTCCCCCCGAGCGGGTGGCGGCCGTGCAGGACGTGCGCATCGGCACGCTCGCCGCGCGCCACTACGCGCCGCCGGCGGCCGCAGCGAGCGAGCGCAGCCCGCTGCTCGTGTACTTCCACGGCGGGGGCTTCGTGTTCGGGGACCTCGACACGCACGACTCCGTGTGCCGGCTGCTGTCCCGCTCCGCGGGCGCGCACGTGCTGGCGGTCGACTACCGGCTCGCCCCCGAGCATCCGTTTCCGGCGGCCGTCGAAGATGCCCGCGCGGCGCTCGCGTGGGCCCACGAGAACGCGGAGCGCGTGGGGGCCGACCCCGCGCGGGTGGGCGTCGGGGGCGACAGCGCGGGCGGCAACCTCGCGGCGGTGGTCTCCCAGCTGAGCGCACACGACGGCGGCCCCGCTCCCGTGCTGCAGCTGCTCATCTATCCCGCCACCGACATGAGCACGCGGCGGCGCTCTCGGGACCTGTTCGCGGAGGGCTTCTTCCTGACCGACTCCGAGATGAGGTGGTTCGAAGCGAGCTACCTCGGCGGGGCCGCCAAGACCGACGTGGTGCTCGACCCGCGCGTGTCGCCGATCCTCGCGGACGACCTCTCGGGGCTCGCTCCGGCGATCGTCGTCACCGCGGGCTTCGACCCGCTGCGGGATGAGGGCGAGGACTACGCGCACGCGCTCCGGGCAGCCGGCACCCCCGCGCTGGTACGACGCTACGAGGGCCTGATCCACGGCTTCGTCTCCGGAGCCGGCGTGAGCCGCCAGCTGCGCGAGGCCGTGCTCGAGATCGGCGGGATGACCGGCGGGGCGTTCGCACTCGCCGGGACGCCCGCACCGCTGCAGGCCCTCACCTGATCGTCCCGGAGGCGGGCTCCCTCAGGTGCTCGAGGCGGGCTCGGCCTCGGGACGCAGGCGCATCGTGCGGCGCATGCGTTCGGGCAGGTACCAGTTCCAGCGCCCGAGCAGCTTCATCAGGGCGGGCACCAGCAGCGCCCGCACGATCGTGGCGTCGAGGAAGATTGCGATCGCCAGCCCGAAGCCGAACTCCTGCAGGCCGACGAAGGTGCCGGACATCAGCCCCGAGAAGGCCGCGATCATGACCACCGCGGCCGCCGTGATGATGCGCCCGGTGCGCTCCAGCCCGTAGGCCACCGCGTGTTCGTTGTCGTGTCGGCGGTCCCACTCCTCGCGCATGCGCGTGAGTAGGAAGATCTCGTAGTCCATCGACAGCCCGAACAGCATCGCGAACAGGAAGATCGGGATCCAGGCTTCGATCTGGGGCGAGCGGTGGAAGCCCACGACTTCGCCCCACCCGTGCTGGAAGACGAGCACCAGGGCGCCGTATGCGGCCGTGATCGAGAGCAGGTTCATGAGCACGGCCTTGATCGGCAGGACGACCGAGCGGAACGCGCGCAGCAGCACGAAGTAGGTGATCACGAGCACGGCCAGCAGGAGCCACGGGAACGCGCCGTAGGCCTTGTTCACGAAGTCCAGGCCGAACGCCGGGGCGCCGGTGAGATACACCCGCTCGCCGGCGGGAAATCCGGCCCGGGGGATGTACGTGCCGCGGATCTTGCGGACGAGGTCCACGGCGGTTTCGGTGCCCGCGTCGGTGTGTCCGGCCGCACGGATCTGCAGCACGCTTGCGTCGGGATCGACCAGGTTGGCGCGCCTCGCCTGCAGGTCGGAGAGCCCGGCGGGCGACTGGATCGTGGCCGGCTCGATGCGCGGGTCGGAGCGCAGCTCGGCGATCAGGCGCCGCTCCGCGGCGACGGTGGCGGGCGCCGTCGCCCCACCCGGGCGGCCGGTGTCGACCACCACCTGGTGGGGCGCCAGCGGCCCCGGCCCGATCCGGGACTCGAGCAGCAGCAGCCCGTTGGCCGCCTCCGTGCCCGGCGGGGTGAAGCGGTTGTCGCCGCTGGTGACGTGCAGGCCGAAGGCCGGGATCGCCAGCGACACCATCAGCGCGCCGGTCACGACCAGGACCGCGACGGGGCGGCGCATGATCACGCGGGCGAGGTTCGACCACGGGCCGGCCTCGCCGCTGACGCGCCGTTCGAGCACTTTGCGGGGGATCACCCGCAGGCTGTTGATGCGGTTTCCCAGCACCGACAGCAGGGCCGGCAGCAGCGTCACCGAGGCGGCCATCGAGACGAGCGGTATCAGCACGCCGCCGGCGCCCATCGAGCGCATGAACGGCAGCGGCATCGCCAGCAGGGCCGCGAGGCCGATCGCGACCGTCATCCCGGAGAACAACGTCGCGCGCCCGGAGGTGGACATCGTCGTCTCCAGCGCCTCCTGGACGTCCTTGCCGCCGCTCAGCTCCTCGCGGAAGCGGAACACGACGAGCATCGAGTAGTCGATCGCGATGCCGAGGCCGATCAGCGTGACGATGTTGGTCACGTACTGGGCGGTGCTGCCGAGGTGGGCGATCACCCACACCAACCCGAGCGTCGTGGGCAGGGTGGCGGCGGCGAAGATGAGCGGCACGATCACCGCGCCGAGGGTGCCGAACATGAACAGCAGCACCGCGACCGCGATCGGGACCGCGATCATCTCCCCCTTGCTGAGGTCTTTGCCGTAGATCGGCTGCTCGTCGTGGGCGAGCGCCGGAAAGCCCGTCAGGTAGGTCTTGACGCCGGGGACCGTCCCGATCGCCCGGCGCATGGCGGTCGTGTGGTTCTTCGCGTCGGCCGCCTGCAGGGGGGTCTGGATCTGCACGTAGTAGACCCCCGGCCCGGCGGGGCGCGCCGGCAGGGCCTTGCCGTGGGGCAGCTTCGTGGCGGCCCGCTCGGCGGCTTCCTCGGCGACCGCCGGTGTCAGCGTGGGGCCGGTGGAGCGGACGACCAGCGTGAAGGCACCGTCCCCGCGCTCGTGGAAGCGCGACTTCAGGATGCTGAGCCCCCTTTCGGCCTCGGAGCCGGGGACGCTGAAGCGGTTCGTCAGGAGCTTTCCGAGGTTCGAGGCGGCGTAGCCGCCCAGCACGAACAGCACCAGCCAACCTGCGAGCACGGCTTTGCGGTGCGCGGCCACCCGCCGCGTCCAAGCGACCATGCGGCCGATTCTATGAACGCGTTCCCAGAACCCGTAAAAAGCCCGTAACTGCAGCCGAACTCGTCCGGCGGGGTGGTAGGTTTGGCTCGGCCCGAGGGGCGATCGGGTAGGCGGCGAACTGGAGGAAACGTGATGGGCGCAGCGGTAACACGCGGTCTCTGGATCGTGCCGGCCCTTCTCTGCAGCGCCGCGTTCGCGGCCCCGGCACAGGCGGCTGGCCCGATCGAACTAGTGCTCCCGCAGGGGGACGCCTTCTCGATGCTCGGGCACTCCTGCGGCGGCATCCAAGAGCAGGTCTACGCCACCGGGTTCAAGGCCGCCGGCAGGCCCACGGGCGACGTCTACATGCAGACCCGCTGCGGCGGCAGCGGGCGCGGCGGCGGCTATAAAGCCACCACCTACTCGGCGTGGGCGAGCGTGGTGTGGGACTGGTTCGGGAACACCCGCAGCTTCGGGAAACTCGAAGGGCCCGCCGAAGAGAACACGAGCTTCTCGGAAACGGACGCCTATGGGGACCGCATCTACAACGTCGGCACGAGGGCGTACCTGGAAACGGGTGAACCGCCGTTCGTGACACCCGAACCTCCGACGGAAGTGAACGCCAGCGTGTTCACCGTCGAAGAAGCGTCGGAGCAGCCGCCGGTGTGGAAGCTGCAGGTGACCTGGACCCCCGACCCGGCGACGGCCTCGATGATCACCTCCTCGACCGTGACCGCCACGCCG
>DATJBO010000190.1:0-15780 GCA_035515315.1 Solirubrobacteraceae bacterium | reverse complement strand
AGCCCGTTGGCCGCCTCCGTGCCCGGCGGGGTGAAGCGGTTGTCGCCGCTGGTGACGTGCAGGCCGAAGGCCGGGATCGCCAGCGACAGCATCAGCGTGCCGGTCACGACCAGGACCGCGACGGGACGGCGCATGATCACGCGGGCGAGGTTCGACCACGGTCCGGCCTCGCCGCTGACGCGCCGTTCGAGCACTTTGCGGGGGATCACGCGCAGGCGGTTGATGCGGTGGCCCAGCACCGACAGCAGGGCCGGCAGCAAAGTCACCGAGGCGGCCATCGAGACGAGCGGTATCAGCACGCCGCCGGCGCCCATCGAGCGCATGAACGGCAGCGGCATCGCCAGCAGGGCCGCGAGGCCGATCGCGACCGTCATCCCCGAGAACAGCGTCGCGCGCCCGGCGGTGGACATCGTCGTCTCCAGCGCGTCCTGGACGTCCTCGCCGCCGCTGAGCTCCTCGCGGAAGCGGAACACGACGAGCATCGAGTAGTCGATTGCGATGCCCAGGCCGATCAGCGTGACGATGTTGGTCACGTACTGGGCGGTGCTGCCGAGGTGGGCGATCACCCACACCAACCCGAGCGTCGTGGGCAGGGTGGCGGCGGCGAAGATGATCGGCACGATCACCGCGCCGAGGGTGCCGAACATGAACAGCAGCACCGCGACCGCGATCGGGACCGCGATCATCTCCCCCTTGCCGAGGTCTTTGCTGTAGATCGGCTGCTCGTCATGGGCGAGCGCCGGAAAGCCCGTCAGGTAGGTCTTGACGCCCGGGACCGTCCCGATCGCCTGGCGCATCGCGGTCGTGTGGTTCTTCGCGTCGGCCGCCTGCAGCGGGGTCTGGATCTGCACGTAGAAGACCCCCGGCCCGGCGGGTCGCGCCGGCAGGGCCTTGCCGTGGGGCAGCTTCGTGGCCGCGCGATCGGCGGCTTGCTGCGCGACCGCCGGCCTGAGCGTGGGGCCGGTGGAGCGGACGACCAGCGTGAAGGCACCGTCCCCGCGCTCGTGGAAGCGCGACTTCAGGATGCTGAGCCCCTTTTCGGCCTCGGACCCGGGGACGCTGAAGCGGTTCGTGAGGAGCTTGCCGAGGTTCGAGGCGGCGTAGCCGCCCAGCACGAACAGCACCAGCCAACCTGCGAGTACGGCTTTGCGGTGCGCGGCCACGCGCCGCGTCCAAGCGACCATGCGGCCGATTCTAGAAATGCGCTCCCAGGACCCGTAAAAAGCACGTAATCGCTGGCGAGCCGGCCCGGCGGGCTGGTAGGTTTGGCCGGTCCCGAGGGGTGATCGGGTAGGTGGCGAACTGGAGGAAACGCGGTGCGCGCAGCGATGACACGCGGTCTTGGGGTCGTTTCTGCCCTTCTCTGGTGCGCCGCGTTCGCGGCCTCGGCGCAGGCCGCTGGCCCGATCGAACTAGTGCTCCCGCAGGGCGACGCCTTCTCGATGCTCGGGCACTCCTGCGGTGGCATCCAGGAGCAGGTGTACGCAACCGGGTTCAAAGCCGCCGGCAACCCCACGGGTGACGTCTACATGCAGACCCGCTGCGGCGGCAGCGGGCGCGGCGGCGGCTACAAAACCACGACCTACTCGGCCTGGGCGAGCGTGGTGTGGGACTGGTTCGGGAACACCCGCAGCTTCGGGAAACTCGAAGGACCCGCCGAAGCGAACACGAGCTTCTCGGAAACGGACGCCCACGGCGACCGCATCTACAACGTCGGCACGAGGGCGTACCTCGAAACCGGCGAACCGCCGTTCGTGGCACCCGAACCTCCGACGGAAGTGAACGCCAGCGTGTTCACCGTCGAAGAAGCGTCGGAGCAGCCGCCGGTATGGAAGCTGCAGGTGACCTGGACGCCCGACCCGGCGACGGCCTCGATGATCACCTCCTCGACCGTGACCGCCGCGCCTGTAGGCTCCGGCGCGCCGGTGTTGAGCACCACGGTCAGCGGCTCCGGCGCGACGCTCGGACCGCTCGAATACCACACGACCTACAGCATCACGGTGACCACCACCGACGAGGAAGGCACGAGCCAGCCGAGCGCCCCGGTCGAAGTCACGACCGGCGGCAAAGACGGCGAAGGGGGCGAAGGGGGCGAAGGGGGCGGCGAAGAAGGGGGCTCGGGGGAGGTCTGCGAAGAAGACCAGGGATCGATCAAGCTCTCGCCGGGCCTCACCGAAACCCCACACGTGCAGACGATCACCGTAAAGGGCGAACTCGGCAGCTGCGACGGGCCGCTGAACATCGAAGGCGCGAAGTACGTGGCCCACCTGAAGACGGTCGGCGAAGTCACCTGCTCGGTGCTCACCAGCCTGTCGACGGAACCGACGACCGAATCCGTCCAGCTGGCGGTGAAGTGGCTGCCCGCCGAATCGGGGACCTCGCACGGGAGCCTGCTGCTGCCGATCACCGAAGTGTTCGGAGAAGGTCTCGGCGGCACGCTGAGCGGCGGTCCCTTCGAAGCCGGCGCGAGCCTCTCGGCTGCCTCGGTTTCGGAGAGCTTCGCGGGCGGTCCCACGTGCGGGATCGCGAGCGGCAAGAAGAAGGCCAAGGCGGTCAAGAGCGGGACCTTCTCGACCTCGCCCCTGATGCTGGGCTGACGCGCGCGGGCTGGTCCTCGTCGCCACGGACCTCGACGGCGGCCATGTTCCAATGGTCGCCTGCCGGGGCCGTGTCGGCCAGCGTCAGCCCTCCCCCGCGGCGAGTCACGCGGCGCTGCCCTGATCGAACGCGACGCCCTCGTAGCGATCGCTCGCGAAGGTCCCCCGACGGTTCGGCCCCCGACGGTGCGCCCCCCCAGCTACCAGCCACTGTGCCACGGCCACCGTGCGACCGGTCGGTCCCGCGAAAAACCCGCGTCGTACCAGAAGGACGACCCGGTGTCGGCCCGTTCGTCCAACTTTCCACCTTTGCCGTCAAGCCGGGGGGGCCCCGTGACGACACCGCGGACATAAACCGAAGCTAACGGCAAACCCGGTGCGAGCCGGGGACGCAAAGCCAGAGGTCTCTCCGAGATAGCTCGGCTGCCACCAACCAAGGAAGGCGTCGATGTTTTCACTATCTCATCAAGCAGCGCGGGCCCTCGGCCCGGTTCGCGTTCCCTTCGTGTGCGCCGGTCTTGCTCTGGCGTCCATCTGGGCGGCTCTGCCCGTCGCCGGCGCGCAGGCCGCCGCGACCAGTGGCCCGTGTCCGGAAACGACGCTCGTGCACCCGTTCGTATCGTGGGGCGACAACGGCTACTACCAGCTCGTGCCCGGTGGCGGCTTCGAGCCCGGTGAATCGCGCTGGAGCTACTCGGGAGGCGCCGTCCCGGCGCTCGGAGGCGAGCCCTATGACGTCACCGGGAGCCAGGACTGGTTCTCGGCCGCCCTTCCCCAGGGCGGCAGCGTGCAGGCGCCGTTCGTGTGCGTGGAACCGAACGACCGTACGTTCAGGTTCTTCATGCGCGCGGTCGGCCCATCCGCGAGTCTCACCGTGAGGCTCGAGTACCGCACGATCGCAGGACTTCCCCTCGTGGTGGGGTCGAAGACGTTCACGATCGGCAACGGCTGGGAACTCTCGCCGGTCCTCCACACGGGCGCCGCGGTGGCCTCGACGATCTCCGGCGGGGCTGCGCAGCTGAGCATCGGGTTCAGCTCTGCCAAGGGCGTCATACGCATCGACGACGTGTATCTCGACCCCAGGATGCGCCGATGAGCCCCGAATCAAACCCGAACAGACAAGGCCAGAAAGTGCGCTGGCGGTGCGGCGGCAGATCCTCACGTGCCGCGATCTCGGTGCGCCGGTCGGCCTGGCTGTGCATCCTCTCCGCTCGCGGCCGCGCGGCCAGCAGGGGGGCGTGTGGCCGACGCGGGGCGGTGGTCAGGTAGGCGGCAGGGGATCCGCTCCCACGCTTGGCCCCTCATCGCCGGCGGGATCCTCACCGCCGGCGGGGTCCTCGATGTCCATACGGGTGATCAGCTCGTCGCCGAACGTGTAGACGTGCGCCACCTGTCCCTCGCTCAGCAGTGCACCGTCGAGCTCGCGAACCACCTGCTCGACCGCGACGGCGATGCTGCCGTCGGGTCGCGAGGTGAACGCGATCGGGACGACGGTCGGATCGATCGCCGACCACTGCCGCGTCCAGTAGTCACGAACGCCGTCGTGGCCGTGCACGCGCCCGCCCTCCCAGCCGTTGGGCCAGTCCACGTCCGCGGTCATGTGGCGCAGCACCGACTCGACGTCGCGCGCATTGAAGGCCGCGTAGAGCGTTCGTAGCGTCGCCTCGCGCCGCTGGGACGGCGCTTCGCCCGCGTTCGAACCGCGTGTGCTTTTCGTCATCGTTGTGTCGCTTTCGTGACGGTTGCCGCGCCCAGGCATGGATTGTGTGCCCCAGGGTACCTATGGATGCGTTGTCGCCGAGCGGGTTCGGGGTGCGGCCCCGGCGGCCGGGGCCCGGGGGCGCCGTCGCCGTTCACCAGCCGTTAACACAATCATTGCCGGTTGGTCACAGGAACACGCTGTTTGCGTGGAAATCTCATTGCACAATGAACGCCACCGCGGCGGCAGTGGAGAGCGGGGAGCAGCGCAGCCGGGTTGACCTCCATTGTCACTCCAGCGCCTCAGAGGAGTCCCGCCTCGGCGTCCAGCGGGCCGTCGGCCTGCCCGAGTGTGCGACGCCCCCAAGCGAGGTTTACACGCTCGCGAAGCGGCGGGGGATGGACTTCGTCACGATCACCGACCACGACACGATCGATGGCGTCCTGGAGATCGCCGACCACCCGGACGTGTTCGTCTCCGAGGAGCTGACGGCGCATTTCCGCGACGAGGAACAGGCGGTGCACATTCTCTGTTTCGGGATCACGGGGGAGGATCACGAATGGCTGCAGGTGCACAGGTGGGACATCGAGTTGTGTGCGGCGTACCTGCACGAGCACGAGATCGCATGCGCGCTCGCGCATCCGTACTACGCCGTGGCGGCTCCCCTTTCGCGCCGTCACCGTCGCCGTCTGGCCGAGCTGTTCACCGTGTGGGAGGTGCGCAACGGCTCCCGCGCGCCCCGGCTGAACCATCCCGCCGGGCTGTATATCGCCACGCGCGAGGGCACAGGCATCGGCGGCAGCGATGACCACGCGGGGGTCGACATCGGGCGGACGTTCACCGAAAGCCCCCCGGCGGGAAGCCCGGACGAGTTCCTCGGGCACCTCCGCCAGGGCGCGGTGAGGGCCCGCGGGTCACAGGGCAGCGCCGCCAAGTGGGCCCACGCCGCGATCGCTCTCGCCATTAGGTCGCTCGGGTTCCCGGCGCATGCGGACTCAGCCGCGCGAGTGGACCCGGAACGGGTGATGCGGATGGTCGCCCGGCTGCTGCGCGAGGCCGACGCCCGGCACGGGCCGATCGGCGGCGAGCTGACACCGGATGACGCCCGCTGCCTGCTCGACGCATGGCGCGGCGCCGTCGGCCTGCGGGCGCTGGACGAGGCCGGCCTGATCTCGATGATGCAGGAGGAGGGGTTCAGCCACGGGGCGCTGTTCCGACGAGCCTGCCGGGCTCACGAGCGGAGGCTGCGGACCGCGGTCGGGGAGCTCGTTGCGATCGTCGACGGCGGCCTGCCGTCCGACGGCCACGCCCGCGGCGTGGAGGCGGCAAGGGGCCTGTTCGAGTCCTGCATTGCGGCGATCCCGTACGCGCCCGCGGCGGCGTTCCTGGCCAGTGAGGAGACCAAGCTCGAGGAGATCGCGCTGTCCCCGGAGGTCCACACGCCCAGACGTGGACGGGAGGACGGCGAGAGCGCCCGGGTGGCGATCCTCGCCGACGGGATCGGCTCCACGCACGGGGTGACCCGGACGATCGAGGAGATCCGCCAGCGCGGTGTCACCGGCTTCGAGATCGAGGTCGTGGGGACCGACCCGTCGGTCGACCGCCGGCTGCCGGCGGTGGTCGAGATCGAGGTGCCCTTCTACCCGGGACTGTGCATCGGCGTACCCAGTCTCCCCGCCGCTGTGCAGTCGCTCACCGAGGGCCGCTTCCAGGCCGTACACGTCGCCTCCCCCGGACCGGCCGGCATCGCCGGAGCGCTCATAGCGCGCGCAATCGGCCTGCCGCTGATCGGCAGCTACCACACCGAGCTGACGGCCTACGCGGCGATCCGCGCGCGCAGCAGCGAGATCGCCTCCGCCGTCGGACTCGGGGTGAGCGCCTTCTACCGCGCCTGCGACGTGGTCCTATCCCCGAGCGATGCTGCCGATGCCGCGCTCGCGGCCGCCGGGGTGCCCGCGGACCGGGTGATGCGCTGGGATCGCGGCGTCGACACCCAACGCTTCTCAGCGGCACGCCGCGCGCGTGCCACGGATCGGTCGCCAGCCGGCGACGGGTGCCTGACGGTGCTCTACGCGGGGCGAATCACACACGAGAAGGGCATCGATCTGCTCGCCGACGCCTTCCTGCTGGCTCATGGGCGTTGTCCCGGCCTGCGACTGGTGCTCGCCGGCGATGGTCCCGAGCGTGCGCACCTGGCCGAGCGGCTCGGCGAGCGTGCCACCTTCCTCGGCTGGCTCGAGGGCGGCGAGCTGCCCGCGGCGTATGCGAACGCCGACATGTTCGTGTTCCCGAGCGCAACCGACACGTTCGGGCAGGTCGTCCTCGAGGCACAGGCGAGCGGCGTCCCCGTCGTCGCCGTTGCCGCGGGCGGCCCCCTCTCGCTGATCGAGCACCGGATCAGCGGAATGCTCTGCCCGCCCGAGCCGATGGCCATGTGCGAGGCCCTGCTCGAGCTCGCCCGCTCTCCCCTGCTCCGTGAGCGGATCGCGACGGCCGGACTCGCTTCCGCGCGGATGCGCACATGGGACCGCGCGCTGGAGAGACTCGCCGACGGATATCGGGCGGCGCTCGAGCCCGCGGGTGCGGCCGGCCGGTCGCGTGCGGCGTAGGTCTGCCGCGGGGTTGTTACCAGCGTTCACAACTACGTTGTCAAATTGTGACTTCGGTGCCCTTCGGGGTCCCCGCTTGCCGTATGCTGCCGCCGCCCAGAAGGGCCCGAGGGGGCTCTCGGAACCCGAGAAAGGAGTCTCGAATGAGACTGCAGGCGGCATCTCTTGGGGCGGTTGCCGCGGTCGTGGTGACGCTGCTCGGCGTGACCACGAATGCGTACGCCGAAAAACAGACGTTCAACCCGGGTGGCGGCTCGCAGCAGGCCTTCGAAGTGCCGGTGGGGGTCACCACCGTAAACGTCACAGTGATCGGCGGCGCCGGTGAAGCCGGGTGCCTGGGAGGGGGTGGCGGCGGGGGGGCCAAGGTGACCGCCACGCTCGCGGTGGAACCGAAGAAGCAGCTGTTCGTCGACTTCGGCCCCGGTGGCGGGGTCACGCGCGGCGGGTTCGGCTGTGAGGCCGGCGGCGCGGGAGGGGGAAGCTCCGACGTGCGCGCCGAACCGGGGACGCTCGCGGCGCGTCTGGTCGTGGCCGGCGGGGGCGGCGGCGGCAGTGGTGGCGGTGGCGGCAGCGCGTCGGGAACGACCGGTGGGGCCGGTGGTCCCGGCGGTGGCACGGAAAAAGCCGGTGGCGGCGGCCAGGGAGGCACTCCCACCCACGGCGGCGAAGGCGGCCACGCCGGCAACTACGAAACGGCAGAACTGAAAAGCCAAGCAGGAGGAAACGGCGAAGAAGACCAGGGCGGCAGCGGGGCGCCGACGGAAGTCGAAGAAGGAAACAACTGGATCTACGGAGGGGGCGGCGGAGGCGGCGGCTACTTCGGCGGAGGCGGAGGGGGCAGCGGCTTCTTCGGCGGCGGAGGCGGTGCCGGCTCGAGCTTCGCTGGGACACAGGCGAAAGGAGCCTCGTTTGCGAGCGCGAGTGGTGCCGAACCGCAGGAGGTCGTGTTCACCTACACCGCCGCTGACGGAGGAACCGGGCCGAGCGGGCCGAGCGGGCCCACAGGTGCCACGGGGCCCACCGGGCCGGGAGGAGCCACCGGAGCGACCGGGCCGACGGGACCAGCGGGTGGGAGCGGCATGCAGGGCGTGACCGGGGCCACGGGCCCGACCGGCCCCACGGGCCCGGCTGGTCCGCAGGGCGAAGCGGGCGCCACGGGAGAACCGGGCGCAACCGGGGCAACCGGGGGAACCGGGGCGACTGGGGCAACCGGGGCGACCGGCTCACCGGGCGAAAACGGTGCGACGGGCGCACAGGGGGTAACCGGGGCCACGGGACCCACCGGCCCCACCGGTCCCCAGGGCGACGTCGGCGCATCAGGCGCAGCGGGAGTGACAGGGTCCACCGGTCCCACAGGTCCCACCGGCCCCACCGGTCCCCAGGGTGAAAAAGGCACAACCGGACATCAGGGAGCGGCGGGGTCCACCGGTCCGACCGGCCCGCACGGCGAAAAGGGCGCCACCGGTGAACGCGGCGTGACGGGGTCTACAGGCCCGACCGGCCCCCACGGTGAAAAGGGCACGAGCGGAGAACGGGGAGCGACGGGTGAGCGCGGCGTGACAGGAGCGACGGGCGCGACCGGCTCGGCGGGCACGGCCGGCAACGCGGCAACGCTGACGTTCGCGAGCGCGACCGGTGTCACGAGCGGTTACTGCCTCAACCTCGCCTACCTCTCGGCAAGCCAGGGCCAGGGACCGTGTCCGGGCCCGACGAGCGGAGTGCCCACCTCGTTCGCGGGCCAGCACGAGCTCTCACCGCCGATGCCGGCGGGCGGCGCGAAGGTCAACGACCTCTATGCGGCCGCAGATGTGAGCCTGACGGGGACCGAATCCCTGCAGATCGCCGTGGTCGACAACACGACTGGGTCGACGCTGCTGGCGTGCTCGATCACCTCCGGCACAAAAAGTCGCTGTGAAAACACGGCGAGCTCGCCCACCGCAAGCGCTGGAGATCTCCTCGAGGTGAGGGTGACCGGGTCGCCAAAACCGCTGAGTGCATGTAAGGCGATCGAGGTCACCTTCCGGTATTAGGTTGCGCCCACGAGGAGGCCCCCGGCGGACTAGACCGGGGCCTCCTCGCAAGTCGTGTGGCACACATCCCAGCGGCCCCGGCTCCCTCATGCCCGGACCGCCGGGGATGTGATCAGCGCTCCCGAGGGGTCAGGACGGGACGACCGGCCCGGAGATCGACAGGGTGCCGGAGACGCTGCCCTTCTTGGCCTTCTTCATCTTGCCGTTCCTCAGAGAGGCGTCGTGCCGCGTCGTCGGGCTTCTCGAACGGAACGTCGTCATGAGCCGCTCATGTGCGAAGCCACCGACGCCAATCAGAGCGTGCTCCAGTCGATCCAATGGACGTTGTTCGCCAACTCGGCCTAGAGCACTCGCGCCTCACCGGCTAGCCGGTCGACCCCGGCAACCGCGTCCTTCACTCCCGGCGGCATTCATGCGATCTCGTATGACCACACTGGGCACGACCGTATCGCCCGGATCCCAGGTCGGGATCTGAGCCTAAGATGCGGGGATCTACGAGCCTCCAAGGAGGGTGTGATGAAGTCGATCGCTCGACACCTGACGTATTCGAACGTCGTTGCGACGCTCGCGCTCGTGTTCGCGCTGAGCGGTACTGCGATGGCGACCAAGCACTATCTGATCACCTCGACCAAGCAGATCGATCCGAGCGTGCTGAAGAAGCTTCACGGTGCGAAGGGGCCACGCGGTCCGGCTGGACCAGGTGGCCTGCAGGGCGCGGCGGGCACCCCGGGTGCAGCTGGCGCCCAGGGTGCAGCTGGCGCCCAGGGTGCAGCGGGTGCGCCGGGCAGCAATGCTGACGAATCGGCTGATCTTGCGACGTTGCGCGCCATCTTGCCCTACATCAAATTTGTCTCCGAAGGCGTCGGTGGCAAGCCGACGATCCAGTTCTCCGGGGTGAACGTACAGGTGATCTCCGGGGCCGGCAAAACCGGTGCGCCCGTCAACGGCACCGGGAACCTCGTGATCGGCTATGACGAATTCCCAGGGACGCAGACCGGCTCGCACGACCTGGTCATCGGCGACGAACAGTCCTTCACCAGCTTTGCCGGGCTGATCGCCGGCGAAGCCAACAGCATCACCGCCCCATACGCGTCTGTCCTCGGCGGCTACGGCAACGTCGCCGGCGGCTCCTACAGCAATATCGGCGGAGGGGGGCATAACACAACCTCCGCACCCGAGGCATCGGTGAGCGGCGGGGAGGGGAACTCCGCCAGCGGCATCACGTCCTCCGTCAGCGGCGGCACGCAGAACGACGCCACGGGTGAGTCCTCCTCAATCTCAGGTGGCACCAAAGGAACCGCCGCAGGACTGAACGCTTCGATATCAGGCGGCGACGGCACCAAAGCCGAAGGCGAATTCAGCTGGGTTGGTGGTGGCTCAGTCAATCTCGCTTCCGGCGCGGGCTCCACCGTCAGCGGCGGAGGCCTGAACGCGGCCACGGGCGAACTCGCCGCGGTTTCCGGTGGCTTCCTCAACGACGCCACCGGGGGGTCCAGCGCGGTAGGCGGCGGCAGCAACCAAGTGGCAGCCGGAGCCTTTGAATTCAAGCCGTAGCTGGGCATGTCATCGCGACACGGAGCTGTGAGAACGCCGAACGCATCCGGGGCCGTACCTGCCAATAAAGCTCCCCTTTACTCGTTCCGGGAGCCTATGAAGACGGTGGCCGTCCCCCGGCTCTGAGGATCTCCTTCTCCTGGCCGGGGGGCGGCTATCCCTCGCAAGCGCGGCCGGCGGATCAGCCGTCGGCTGGCGCCTGGGGGCCAAGGAAGCCGGTTCTCATGGTAAGCTTCATGATCATGAAGACCACCAAGATCTCGCGCGGCGGACAGATCTCGATACCGTCTCGCATCCGTCACAGATGGGGCACATCGACGCTCGCGCTCGAGGACCTCGGAGACCGGATCGTGCTCAGACCTGCTCCCGATGATCCAATCGCTGCTGCACGCGGCGCGTTCGCCGGGGAGCTGTCGATGAGCAGCAGCCAACTTCGCAACGCCGCTCGAGAGGCTGACACCGCGGCGGAACGTCGCCGGCGTTCGACTGGATGAGCACCATCCTCGATGCCTTTGCGCTCATCGCACTGATGCGGGAAGAGCCAGCGGCGGACCAGGTGGAGGCGCTGCTGCGAGCCGGCGACGTGGCGATCACGGCCGTCAACTTGGCGGAGGCGCTCGACGTGTTGCAACGAATCCAGGGGATCAGCCGAGAGCGCCTTGAGGAAGTGACCGTGCCGCTCGTGGCAGAGCGGATCAAGCTGATACCGACAGACGAGCGGATCGCGCGCGACGCAGCCGACATCCGCGCCCGTCGCTACCACCGCACGAGGTCTCCCCTCTCGTTGGCGGATTGCGTCCTACTCGCAACGGCAGGCCCGTCCGACCCGATCGCTACCGCCGATGCGCCATTGATTCGCGTGGCCGAGGCAGAGAACATCAAGATCAACGCACTCCCTCACTGATCTACGTGTTCCACGAAAATGTGCACCGCCACGGCAAGCCCGTCACGATCGCGGTGACCAAGACGCAGACCCTGAGCTTCAGGGTCTGCTAGAAGGGGCGCACGGGCACGTTGGCGCACGCTGCTCAGCCGAGCTGAAGCGGCGGACCGCAGTGGGCGATACTGGGCTCGAACCACGTCCCGGGCGTCATGTGAGGTCTTCTAGGCCGTGTGACGGGCTCTGAGATGTTCTGAGGTCACCTGAGATTCGCGCATTGAGGGACCACGGGAAGGACCACGGCGGGCCACAAGGGCGCAGGCAAGGTGGAATGAATCCAACCCACCGCTTTCTCCGAGCGGTTGACGGACAGTTCTTGATCTGCCCTGCGGTAGCTGCGACGATGCCGGCCGCAAGCTTGAAGCGGGGGGCAGATGCGTTGGCGCTCGCAAAGAGAGCCGGCGAACGCGGCACGTGGCTGGACTGCGGCCGGGCCGCCCGCACACATCGGAGGATCGACCATGTCAAGACGAATCACGCGACGCGGAGTCGGCCTGCTCGTCACCGCGGGTGCGACGCTGACCGTAGTCTTCGCCGCCGCACCGCAGGCTGACGCGGCGAAGCTGTACGCCTGCGTCAAGAAGCAAGGCGGCTCTATGCGCCTAGTGACCGCACGAACGAAATGCCGAAGCAGCGAGCGCAAGGTGTCGTGGAGCACGACCGGTCCTGCCGGCAAGAGCGGCGCAAACGGGGCAAATGGAAAGGACGGAACGAGCGGCGCCAACGGCAAAGAAGGTCTGGCCGGACAGCCGCAGAAAGCCGTGGCGTTTTCGGCGACACTCGCTGGAACGCTGGACTCGCCAACCGCGGCGCTGTTCGCGTTGGGAGGCACGCAGGTAAGGCTCGCCTGCTTCAACTTCAACCTCAACTTCAGCAGGATCGAAGCGCAGGCGCCGGCTGGCTCGTTCGCGATGACCGGAATGGTCGCGACGGACGCCACCGGCGAAAAAAGCCCGGAAGCAAAACAGAAACTCGTTCAGGACGTGGCGCTATCGACCTCGTCGACGCCGATCATCGAACTGATCTCGAACGAAAAGGAACCGTTTGCAAACGTCGCGCACGTCAATGGCTCAATCGCTACGCCCACCAGCATCGTCCTGTGGGACGCGTTCCTCCGGACCGGCCAGAACCCCGAAGGGTGCACCGTAAGAGGTACCGCTCTGACCGTTCCGCTGTAGTCGCCGGCTTCGCGATCGCCGCCGGCGCCCTTGCGGGGGCGCCGGCCGGCGCCGGGTCCGGGGGGCTTCGCCACGACGAGTCCGAGTGGGCGATACTGGGCTCGAAGGACGTTCCGGGGTGTTGTGCGGTGCTGTGAGGCGTGCCCGCGCTCAGGGACCACGCGAAGGACCACGGGTGCCTGACCTTCGCTTCCAATGGTCCGATCGTCAGGGGGCGCAGCTATGATCGCGAGCGGCACATGTGGGGGGACTACACGAATCGAAGGCGGGGGACCGCGGGCCCGGGAAGACCTCTTGCGCGCCACCGCCGCGCCCCCATTCACCTCGGCTCGTTCGCGGCCCTCTTGGCCCTCCTCGGCGTCGGGCTTGCGGCCGGCGCGGCATCGTCGGCTCTGGCGGCCCGCGCCTACGTGATCGAACAGCGCGACGGCCACAACCAGTCGAGACTCACGCGCGGGCCGTCGGGCCTACGCTACGAAACGCTCGCACCCCAACGTGCGGGAGGGAAGGTCCGCAGCAAGAGCGCCACGCCGGTTCAGGGAGTGATCATCCGCTACGCCGACGCCCAGGTGACCCTGCTCGACCCTCTGCGCAAGTTGTTTCAGGTGATCGCTCTGCGGAGCGCAATCTCAAGCTATGACCGCGAAGTGAAGATGCTCGCACACGCTCAGCCGTCCGAGCCGTCAGCCGCGCCGCCCGGGAGCAAGCAGGCGCCGGGTAAAGCGTCGCTCAAGCAGCCTAAGGCCCACCTGCGAGCACTTGCGCTCACGATGCGAATCGGCGGTTTCGACGCTCGGGCCTATCTCTTGACGCAGGGCAAACTGCGTGAGCGACTGTGGTACGACGTGGGGCTGCCGGGCCCGCCCGCCCGCGTCAGGTCACTGCTCGCCCAATCCTTGGGTGCCTCCGCTCCCGGCTCGATCGGGCGGGCGCTGCTGGCGCACGCCTCGCAGATCCCGCTTCGGATAGACGAAGCCAAGGGTCGGCGCTGGCACACAGTGCTGCGAACGACCCGGATCCGCCGCTCCACCGGAGTCGGCCTCCTGAGCGTCCCACGGGGATACAAGAGGCACAACCTGATCCCCGCGGGGTCGAGCGGCAACGCCCGCACGGCGGAAGTCCCCGCCGAACCCAATCGTTGCGGCGTCGCGGTCGTCGATGTGATCGGGTGTGCCACCGGGGTAGCGTCGGGCCCAATCAGCGAACATCCCGCGATCTGGGCATTCTACTGGGGCCCGCACTTCGCCGAACACACCGACTTCGTGAGCGCGGTGAACAAAGGCCTCGAGGACTTCGTCGGAGACCAGTTCGCCGACCCCGACTCCAGGAACTTCTGGGGCGGCCTCTCCCAGTACGGGGTCGGACAGGGCCGCTTCCTGGGCTATGAAATCGACACCGGCCAACCGGCCACCGGCGGCGTGTGGACGTTCCTCGACGTCGAGGCGTTCACCTTCAGCCACCGGTTCGGCTCGGACGCCCCGAACTACTGGTGGCGAGACTCCGACGAAGACCCGATCTTCGCGGTGTTCGTCGATGAAAGCGAAATCAAGACCGGCGCATGGGGCGGTTATCACTTCTTCACACCGTCAGAGGGGATCCTGTTCTCGTTTCTCGTGCATCCAGCGATTCCATGGTTCGTCATCAAGGTGCCCGGCATGGACTCGCTCACGCACGACCGCACAAGTTCGGCCTACCTGGCCGCCCTGGACACCACAACCGAGCGGGCGTCGCATGAGTTCGTCGAGGCGGCCACCGATCCATACCCCTTCTTCAGCTGGGCGGATCCCGACAAGGAGCCGATCTGGGCCGATGGCGAGCTCGGCGACATCTGCGAGGAAAAGAGCTATCCGTGGGCCCGTTCGACGCGCGTCGGCAAGGGCCAGACGGCGGTCGACACCTACTGGTCCAACGCCGACAACGCATGTGTCCCCGACGCAAGGCCGAGTGGACAGATCGTGTTCCCGACGGGGAGCGATCAGACCTACAACTGGGGTGCCGAAGCGACGTTCATCGTCCGCACCGACGACATCTTCGACGGCTCCGTGCCGGAATCTCGAATCGTGTGGAACGACGACAAGGACGGTCCCGACATCGGTCGGGGATTCATCTTCACGACCCACAGCCTGAGCCCGGGCCTCCACCACATCTACGCACGGATCACCGACTCGCAGGGCGGCGTGCGCGTGACCGATCCGATCACGGTCCACATCGTTGTCCAACCACCCCACGTCACGATCACCGCCCCGATCAACGGGTCGGAATTCGCGGCCGACCAGTTCATCAACTTCCGCGGCACCGCCTTCGATGGTGCGCAGGGAGACCTTTCGACCTCGGCCGTGTGGTCAGTGGACGGCAAAGCGGTGGGGATCGGCGCTTCTCTCTTCAAGTACGACATCAACAGTCCCGGAGCGCACACGGTCACACTTTCGGCAACGAACTCAGCCGGCGCCACTTCAAGCGCCTCGATCACGGTCACCATCGGCCCACCAAGTGGAAACCCGAGTGTGCAGATCACAGAACCGGAAGACGAATCAAGCCATGCACCGGGAGAACTGATCAGGTTTCACGCCGACGTGGAAACGCTCGGTGGCGCGACCGTCTCTGAATCCGGCTACGTCTGGAGCGATGACCTTGACGGTCCGCTGGGCACCGGCAAGACACTTGAACACACCCTCTCAGGGTCGATGTGCGTGATCGAAGAGCACCACGTCACGGTAACGGTGACCGACAACTTCAGCCGGACCGCGAAAGACACCATCATCGTCTTCGACGGCGGGCTCTGCTGAGCGGATAGCCCGCACAGATGGCGGGCTCCCGACGGGTAGGGCCGTCGTGCTCCATTGCTTGCCGCCATCCGGGAACACAAGCTTTGGCCGCAGTCGATGCCGACGCCTTGCGCCACTCGGCTAGATCACGTCTCCCAAGCCCACCGGGCGCTCCATTCGGCGGGCTTGGGAGACCATGCTTGCCTATTCGCCGATGTCCGGCGCCTGCGTGCCGTTGGCGAGCATCGCAACCCACAAGCCGAAGCCGTCCCTTGAGGTGGTTGCCGGTTGCCTGTCCGGCCTTGGTGTCGGCGGCGTAGTAGTAGAGCGGCATTCCGTTGTAGGTCACTTGTTTGGTTCCGTCCTTACGTGTGGTCAGCCCAACGAGAGATGCTTTAACCTGTCCAG
>DATJBO010000189.1:0-18952 GCA_035515315.1 Solirubrobacteraceae bacterium | reverse complement strand
ATCGCCTCGCCCAGCGGCTCGAGCTCGTGCTCGGGGATACCGGGGGCGAGCTCACGCAGCAGCGCGACGTCGGCCGAGCGCTGCCAGTGACGGAGCTCCTGTTGCAGCTGCGCGAGCTCGGCGTCGCCGGTGATGTCCCGGAACAGGAACCGGCAGCTGTCGGGGTGGGCTTCCACGTGGGCGAACCAGCTGTCGGTCATGGCCCGCAGGGAACCGGCGTCGGGACGGCGCACGAACTCGTCCAGCGGCGCTGCCGCGAGCTCGTCCCGGCGACACTCGAGGAGCTTGCGGGCGAGCTCCTGCTTGGACTCGAAGTGCCGGTAGAGCATCGGCTTGCTCACGCCCGCCGCCGCGCAGATCTGCTCGACGGTGGTCGCCTCGTATCCCCGCTGCGCGAACAGCCGGGCCGCCGCCTCTTCGAGCAGCTCACGCCGCCGGGGCGCCTTCAGTCGGGTGGTGCGATCTTGCCGAGACTTTGTTACCATTCGGTATACCCAATAGTAACAAATACTCGGAGGGTTTGCCGTGGTCGCTTCACTGCACATGCGAGAGCTCGACCGGTCCGCCGCGCTCCGGACGCTCCTCAAAGGGAGGCCCGGCCGGGTTCCCGGCCTGGTCGCCGGAGAGATCGTCCTCGTCTCCCCCCTCACCGAGCGCCTGCTGCCCCGACCCGACCGCCACCGGGTGGCGGCGTTCGCGTTCTGGACAGACGAGGAGGCCCTCGAGCGCTTCCAGGAGGAGCACGAGGTCGGCACGGTGCTGGCCGCGGGGTGGCAGATGCGCATGCAGCCCACACGGATCTTCGGGTCGTGGAGCGGTCTCGAGGCCCTCGAGGGGCGCACCGTCCCGATGGACACGGATGAGCCCGCGGCAGCGCTCACGCTGGGCCGGCTGCGCCCGTCGCAGGTGGTCCGCTTCCTCAAAGCGAGCGCCCGGGCGGAGCGCGATGCGCTCGCCGGCGGGGCGCTGCTCGCCTCAAGCGGGCTCGCCAGGCCCCCGCGGCTGGTGGCGACCTTCTCGGTGTGGCGCGACCTCGCCGCGATGCGCGACTTCGTCAACGGGACCGGCGCCGGTGGCCACCAGCGGGCGGTCCGCTCACACGCAGCCCGGCCCTTCCACAGCGAATCGGCGTTCGTGCGACTGCGCCCCCTCTCAATCCACGGCGACGCGCCGTGGTGGCCGGCGCTTAGCGGACTGCAGAGCACATCGCGGCGGGTGGTCGTTCCCTCGCCTGCGTAGAACGAAGCTCCGGGGGTGGGACTCGAACCCACAACCTCTCGGTTAACAGCCGAGCGCATCTGCCAGTTGAGCTACCCCGGATCGGGCTACCCGGGACGGCCCGGGTGCCGCAGATTCTAGGAGCCCGGGCCACGCGCGGGTAGCACCGCAACCCCGGCCTCAACCTCGGCATGGCAGTTGGCGCAGAGCAGCGCACACTTCGCGGCCTCCGCCCGCGCGCTCTCCAACGAGCGTGCGTATCGGACGCTCATCTGAAAGCTCTTCGCCTCAGGGTCGAGGTGGTGGAACTCGAGCGCCGCCAGACATCGGTCATAGCCACACAGCTGGCAGGCACCTCCCGCCTCCTCCACGAGCGTCCGCTTGACCTTCCGCCGGCGCCGGGTGACGGCCTCCGCGCGACAGCGCACGCAGCGACTTCCCCCGTCCGGCCGGTGCCTGAACTCGACCAGCCCGTGCCGTGAGCACCGCCTCAGGGCCACCTCGCCGACCGCGAGGCTCGCACGTCTGCGCTGGGAGCCGACGGTCCGTAGCCCGTACTCGCGTAGCCAGTGCCTCACCGTCGCCTTGCTGCGCTTCGAGACCACCGCGATCTGCGTGATCGAGAGGCCCCGTCTGACGAGGAACTCGAGCTCGGAACGCTCGAGCGCGCCCTTCGGGAGATGCCTCTCCCGGTTGACGGCGGCGAGGCGGTGCTTGGCCAGCCAGTAACCCACCGTCGCTTCATGACGCCCGACCCGCCGGCCGATCTCAGCCAGCGAGAGACCTTCCTCGAGAAAACACTCCACCTGCGCGCGCTCCACCGGCCCAGTCTCCCGGCCGCTTGGGATGAAACCCGCTGCCTCGCGAAGAGGGCTACGGACCCGGGCTTGTGGCGGGATCGCCGCGACGCTGGCCACCGCCCTCACCCCGTGCTGTTCGCGCTCTCCTCGAGCACCCGCTCGTTGGCCTGGTCGAACTCCTGCTTGATCTCCGCCTTGCGCCGGGCGAGGCGGGAGATCTCCCCGCCCCCACTCCCCCACGCCTGCTGGATCTCGCGTTCCACACCGGCGAGCTCTAGCTGCAGGCGCTGGACCTCGAGCATCGCCTTGTCGGGGTGCTCCCTCCCGGCCCCCACGATCAGCTCCGCCAGCAGCTCCTTCAGCTGCGGATCGTCCTCCAGCGCCACCGCCCCGGGCGGGTCCTTCATCGGGTCCGCGAGGTCCCCGGCCCGCAGCCGCGCCGCGGCCCGCCTGACGAGCGGGCTCGCGAAGTGCTGCTCGAGGTCCATCGCCTCGAGCAACCCCGCTCCCTCCTGTGGGGACGCGACGCACAGGGCGAGAAAGGCCCGTTCGGTCTCCTCGCGCGCCTGCAGCTCCGCCGCCGGCCAGTCCTGCCGGGGGGCGTCCGCGGAAGGGACCCTGCTCGGAAGGGGCCCCTCCCCCCCGGCTGCGGACCCCGCCGCCGGACGAACGGCCGGGCGCCCGCCCGAGCCGCCGCGAACGGCCGACAGCGCCTTCTCGGCGAGACGGTCGGGCAGGGCCAGGCGGTTGGAGACGAGCCTCGTGAGCTCCATCCGCATCGCGCTCTCCGGCAGCTCGGCGAACAGCGGGCGCAGCTCCTCGAGCATCCGGTCGCGACCCTCGGCGCTCGAGTCGTCGCCATCCTGGAGGACCCGCTCGACCCGGAAGCGGATGAACGGCACGGCGTTCTCCACCGCCACCGTCATCGCCTCGGGGCCATCCCGCCGGATCAGCTCGGCGGGATCGGTCCCTGCGGGCAGCTCCACCACCCGTAGCTCGAGACGCCTCCTGGCCGCCACGCGCGCGGACCGCAACATCGCCTCCTGGCCCGCGCTGTCGGCGTCGAGCGCGAGCAGCACCGTGTGCGCCATCCGCGCCAGCTCGGCCACCTGCTCGTCGGTGAGCGCGGTCCCCATCAGCCCCACCGCGTTACGCATCCCGGCCTGGTGGAGCGCGATCGCGTCGGTATAGCCCTCGCACAGGATCACCTGCCCCGCCCGCGCCCCGTGCGCCCGCGCGAGGTGCGCCCCGAACAGGTGGGAGCCCTTGTGGTAGATGGCGTTGTCGGCGGTGTTCAGGTACTTGGGCCGCTGGTCCTCCCGCATCGCCCTGGCGCCGAAGCCGAGCACCCTGCCGCGGATGTCGGCGAGCGGGAACATGATCCGCCCCCTGAAGCGGTCATAGGGGCGCCCGTCCTGCTTGGAGCGCTGCGCGAGCCCCGTGTCGAACAGCTCCTGCTCGGAGAACCCCGATCGCCTCGAGGCGAGCAGGACGCGATCCCACGCACTGGGCGCGTATCCGACGCCGAACTCCCTGAGGATCTGCTCCCCGAGACCCCGCTCGGCCAGGTAGGCCCGCGCCTTGTGCGCCTCCGCGGACTCCCACAGGTAGCGCGCGTAGTACGAAGCGGTGCGACCCACCAGCTCGAGCAACCGCCCGCGGCTACGGCGCCTCTCCTCCTCCCTGGGATCCTCCCGCTCGGGCACGAGCTCCACCCCGCAGCGCTCCGCCAACAGCTCGAGGGCCTCCTTGAAGTCAACCCCCTCCGTCTCCTGCACGAACGTGAACACGTC
Source organism: Solirubrobacteraceae bacterium (assembly GCA_035515315.1). Classification (GTDB taxonomy): domain Bacteria; phylum Actinomycetota; class Thermoleophilia; order Solirubrobacterales; family Solirubrobacteraceae; genus Palsa-744. The sequence continues at coordinate 15,141 of DATJBO010000189.1, read as the reverse complement.
TCCCGAGGCCTGGCAGCCGAAGCAGTGGTAGACCTTCTGCACGGGGTCGATCCCGAACGACGGCGTGCGCTCGTCGTGGAACGGGCACAAGCCCTCGTACCGCGTGGGCCCGGCACGTCGCAGCTCGGTCCGCGCGCCCACCAGCTCGAGGAAGTCAACCGCCTCCCTGACGCGCTCCTTCGACTCGCTCGTGTACAGCGCCACGCGAGCCAACCTAGCGGGCGAACGCGCGCGGCACCTGCAGCTCCGTGTAGGCCCTGATCGCGTACCGGTCGGTCATCCCGGCGAGGTAGTCGGTGACCCGCTGGGCGAGATCCTCCGCCGGCACGGCGGGGAGCAGCTCAGGGTGCTCGACGTAGTGGGCGAACAGGCGCCGGATCACCTCGGTGATCTTCGCGTACTCCTCCCGCACCGCCGGGCCGAGGTACACCCGTTCGAACATGAAGTCCCGCAGCTCACCCATCGCCGGCCCCGCGAGCGGCCCCTGCACGATCTCGCCGCCCTCGGCGGAGTGCTCGACCATGTCGTGGACGAGTGCGTCGATCCTCGCCGACCCTGTGTGCCCCAGCACCTCGATCGCCCCTTGGGGGAGCTGGCGCTCGTCGAGCAGCCCTGCCCGGACGGCGTCGTCGATGTCGTGGTTGATGTAGGCGACCCGGTCGATCACGCGCACGATCTGCCCCTCCAGCGTCTGCGGCATCGGCGCCCTCGAGGAGTGGCGGGCGATCCCGTCGCGGACCTGCTCGGTCAGGTTGAGCCCCCGTCCGTCGCGTTCGAGACGCTCGACGATCCGCAACGAGTGCTCGTAGTGGCGGAAGTCGCGCCCGAAGCGTTCTTTCAGGCACGCGTCGAGGGCCTCCTCGCCGATGTGCCCGAAGGGCGGGTGGCCGAGGTCGTGGCCCAGCCCGATCGCCTCCACGAGGTCCTCGTTGAGACGCAGCGCCCGCGCCACGGTCCTGGAGATCGTGGTCACCTCGAGCGTGTGGGTGAGACGCGTGCGGTAGTGGTCGCCGCGGGGCGCCACGAACACCTGGGTCTTGTGCGTCAGGCGCCTGAACGCCTTTCCGTGCACGATCCGGTCGCGGTCGCGTTGGAAGGGGGTCCGCAGCGAGCAGTCCTCCTCCGGGTGCTCGCGCCGGGCGGGGTAGGAGCGGGCCGCCAGCGGCGAGAGCAGCTCCTGATCCCGGGCCGCGATCCGTGCCGCGAACTCCGCCGCGACGGTCTGGGGGCCGGTGGTGCTCAGCTCCCGCGTTTCCAGTCGTACCCCCCGCGCGTGAGCTTGTGGACCCAGTGCTGCCATTTGTTCATCTCCGCGGGATCCTCGCTGAACACCGGCGCCCGGTGCTCGGGCGGCGGCAGCTCGCGGGCCGCGGCGGCGTCGAGGCGCAGATCCACCCCCCGCTCGTGCAGCGAGGCGATCGAGGAGGCCTCCACGAAGCGCAGCTCCTTGGCGTCGTTGTAGATCAGCAGGCCGTGGAAGATGTCCTCCTCGGGAGCGCTCAGCACGCTCCCCACGGTCCCGACCCGCTGGCCGTCGCTGGAGAACACGGGCACCCCCGCCCCCAGCACCTCATAGGAGATCGGCAGGCCCTCGTCCATCGATCGAAAGATAGCCGCGACGGCCGAGGTTGCCCTCGCGCCGCTACGCCGCCACCGCGGGCGCCAGGCGCACGTGGGCGTGATGCTCCAGCGTCGCGGAGATCGCCCGCTCGACCTGCCGCAGCGCCGGGTCGGACGCTTCGGGGGTCTCCGCCAGGGACCGCCCGAGCGCTTCGGTCATGAACGTGTGGGCCTCCTGGGCCAGCGCGAAGGAGCCCGCCTCGCACGCGCTGCACACGACCCCCCCGGCGGCCCCGGAGAAGCCGACGAGGTGCTCCCGCGAGCCGCAGTTCGCACACGCTCCGAGCTGGGGCGCGAGGCCGGCGGCGAGCAGCAGCTTCAGCCGGAACGAGAGCGCCCCCGCCCACGCCCGCGCCGTGCCCTCCGAGCCGGCCCGCTCGTCCAACAGCGCGAGCTGGCGGCACAGCAGATGGAACACCGCCGGATGTGGCTCGGAGGTCTCGAACAGGCGCCCCACCGCGTCGCAGGCCCGCGAGGCGCTGTCGAGGGCCCGCGCGTCGCCCCGCAGCCGCGCGTGTGCGTCGACGGTGTGGGCCCCCGTCACGGTCAACAGCTCTCCCCGCCCCTCGTGGAGCTCGAGCTGCAGCCGGAAGAACGGCTCAAGGCGCCCCCCGAAGCGGCTGCGGGCCCGCCGCACGCCCTTCGCGATCGCGCTCAGCCTTCCCCTGTGGAGGGTGTACACGTGGAGGATCCGGTCGGCCTCCCCGTAGCGCATCGAGCGCAACACCACCGCCTCGGTTCTCAACGGTCCTGGCATATCCTGGGGCGAGTCTAGATCCCAGGCCGGAGCACCGGGCGTACGCTTCGGAGCCCGCGGAAACGACCCGGAACGGTCGTCCCGATCCCGGAAGATGCAATGCTATACTTTGTAAAGTAATGGCGGAGGTGAGGCTGTACACGACCGACCCGTGCTCGTTCTGCCGCAAGGTCAAGGGGATCCTGAGCGCTCGCGGCGTGAAGTTCACCGAGGTCAACCTCTCGAAGGACCCGGTGGGCCGCGTCGAGCTGGCCCAGCGGACGGGGATGATGACCTTCCCCCAGGTCACCGTCGACGGGCGCCTGCTGGGCGGCTACGCCGAGCTCCAGGCCGCCGCCGAGAACGGCCGGCTCGACGAGCTGCTGGCGGCCTGATCGCCTACCGGCGACGCCTCCGCGGCGGGCGCTGGCAGCTCTCGCACACGTAGGTCCCCCTCCCCGCCGCCACGATCTTGACGATCGTCGTCCCGCACCGGCTGCACGGCTCGCCCGCGCGCAGGTGCACGAGGAACCGGTCCTGGAAGGAGCCCCGCACGCCGTCCACGTGGCGGAAGTCGTCGATCGATGCACCGCGGGCGTCGATGCCGGCGCTCAGCGAGCCGATCACCCCTTCCCGCAGCCTCTCCAGCTGCTCGGTGGAGAGCGTCCCGGCGGCCCTCAGCGGGTGGATCCCGGCGCGGAACAGGGCCTCGTCGGCGTAGATGTTGCCGACGCCCGCGACCCGTGTCTGATCGAGCAGCAGCGCCTTGATCGGCACCTGGCGCCGACGTGTAAGCGCACGCAGATGGGCGGCCGTGAAGCCGGGGTCGAACGGCTCCAGGCCGAGCCTCGCGGAGAAGAAGCGCTCGAGCTCCTCCTCGCCGGCGAGCAGCTCCCCTGTGCCGAACCGGCGCGGGTCGCTGATCACGATGCGCCGTCTCCCGAGGCTCATGCGCACCCGCGTGTGCGGGGGCTCGGGGTCGGGTTCGACCAGGACCGTCCCCGTCATCCGCAGGTGCTGGGCCAGGTACATGTCCCCTGAGAGCTCCCACACAAGGTACTTGCCGCGACGGCCCAGCCGCAGCACCCGCCGCCCCCGCAGGGCGAGCTCGAGCTCCTCCGGCGCGAGCGGCCGCGACCACCGCGGGTCGAGGATCTCGACCCCTTCGAGCACGCGGCCCTCCACCAGCGGGGCCAGCTGGCGCCTGATCGTCTCGACCTCCGGGAGCTCGGGCATCGGCCCCAGCTTAGGCCCGCGCCGGGGAGCCCACTCGGGCGTGACCCTGCTCAGCGGCGGGCGCGGGGGTGGGCTGCGAAGTACGCGTCCTTGACCCGGTCGGCGGACAGGTGGGTGTAGAGCTGGGTGGTCGCCAGGTCGGCGTGGCCGAGCATCTCCTGCAGCGACCGCAGGTCACAGCCACCGCTCAGCAGATGCGTGGCGAACGTGTGGCGCAGCGTGTGCGGGCTCATCTGGCGCTCGAGCCCAACCCGGCGGGCGTGGCCCTGGACGATCTTGTAGAGGCCCTGCCTCGTCAGCGGCGCTCCCCGGCGGTTCAGGAACAGCCGCGACTGCGGCGCGTTGCCGAGCAGCACCGGCCGGCCCGCCCGGCAGTAGGAACCGAGCGCCGACAGCGCGCGACTGCCGATCGGCACGATCCGCTCCTTGGACCCCTTCCCCCGGGCCCGCAGGAGCCCCTCCTCGAAGTCGACGTCTGCCAGCTCCAGCCCGATCGCCTCCGACGCGCGCAGACCGCACGCGTACATCAGCTCGAGCAGCGCCCGGTCGCGGAGTGCCAGCGGGTCGCTCCCCCGCGGGGACTCCAGCAGCCGCGCCACCTGGTCGCGCGACAGCACCCGCGGCAGGCGTTGGCCCTTGGGGGGGCCCCGGAGCTCGGCCGTGGGATCGTGCTCGATCGCCGCCTCCATGCGCAGGTGGCGGTAGAAGGAGCGCACGCAGGCGACCTTGCGGGCGAGCGTCGCCGGAGCCACCGGGGGGTGCTCCTCGTCGCCTCCGGAGAGCGCCGCGAAGAACGCGCTGAGCTCGCCGTGGGTGATCTCGAGCACGTCGAGGTCGCGCTCGCGCAGGAAGGTGGCGAGCTGCAGGAGGTCGCTCCGATAGGCCTCGAGCGTGTTGCGCGACAGCCCCCGCTCGAGCTCCATGTAGGCGAGGAAGTCGCCGATCAGCCGCTGCTCCGGGCCCGTGCCGCCCATCTCGGTGCGAGCGGGTGGGCTGGCGGCGGGCGTCATCCCTTCAGCTGTTCGCCCGCCCCCGGGTCGCTCCTTGGGCGTGCAACGAGCCGTTCAGGCGCCGGGCGAGCCATTGCAGCCCGATCAGCGTCTTCGCGTCCTCGCACTGCGCGATCGCGTCGTCGAGCTTGTCCAGCGGCCACGGGACGATCTCGATGCGCTCGTTCTCCTCGCTGTCGGCGCGGTGCTCGTAGAGGTCCCGGGCGTGGAACAGGTACACCCGCTCGTCGCTGAACCCCGCACTCGAGAAGTAGCTCAGGATCGGATCCCAGCTGCGCGCGCCGAACCCGATCTCCTCGGCCAGCTCTCGCTGGGCGGCGGCCAGCGGCTGCTCGCCCTCCACGTCGAGCCGCCCGGCCGGCAGCTCGAGCAGATCTGGATCCATGACCGCCTCGCGCGGCTGGCGCACGAGCCACACCTGCCGCTCGTCGCACGCCACCACGCCCACGGCGCCCTGATGACGCACGATCTCGCGCGTCACCTCCTCCCCGTCGGCGTGTCGGAAGCGCTCGATGCGGACCCGGACGAGGCGACCGTCGTAGACGGTCTGGCCCCCGAGCGGCTCGATCCGGCGGGGCAACTCACCGCCGGGCGTACCGCTCACGGGACTCCCGCGGGTGCACAGGCCTCCCGCGCGAGCTCGGAGAGGGTTCCCCCGCCGGCCAGCGCCGAGGCGAAGAACAGCGGGTCCTCGGCGAGGTCGCGCCCCATCGTGACACCCGGCAGGCCGCTGGCGGCGTACCCGGGCAGGTCGACGGCCGCCCTTCGCCAGTCGTGACGGGTGATCCTCGCCGGGCGCTCCACGTCGAGCGCGGGCGCCGGGCGCGAGCCCCCGGACTCTCCGAACACGGCTCCCAGCTTCGCGGCGAGCTCGGTGCCTACCGGGGAGCGCATGCCGGCGGGCAGTGCCACGGTGACGGGCTGGAGCAGCAGGTCGAGAACGGTCAGCGTGTGGTGGGAGACCCCGCGGTGACGCTCGCGCTCGTCGCTCGAGGACATGCGGGCCACCAGCAGCGTCGGGCAGCCCAGCGCCAGCGACACGTGCGCCGAGTCGAGCGCCGCCATGCCCCCGTGCCCGAGCGCAGACGCGGACCCGACGATTCCGGGCCCGGGACCGCACACCGCCGCGTCCCAGCCCAGCCTCACGAGGCCGTGATGGAGCGCTCCCGCGGTGCTGATCGCCTCGCCCTCGCCGCCATGGGCGGCACCGGCGGTGAGGTGGCCGGCCAGCAGCCCGCGACGGCGCAGCTCGCGAACCGTCCGTGAGTGCCCGCCGGGGAGCGCCCCTCCCTCCGTCTGGACGTAGCCCAGGCGCTGTCCCGGCGCGTGGCCCTGGAAGGCCCACGCGAGCGCCGCCAGCTGACCGTGCAGCGCGATGACCGCCACCGGACGCCCCACCGGGAGCTCGAGGCTTTCGTCGTCCACGGGCGCCACCACATGCTGCAGGCTGGTGTAGTTGAGCTTCATCGCCGTGGCACCGGAAGCGGCGCCATCGGCGGATGACGCCACGCCGTCCAACAGACCCCGGGTGAGGTTGGCGTGCACCACGTCGAAGCCCCCGGACCCGAGGCGCAGGTCGAGCGCCTGGACGTTGACGATCACCTCGTCACCCACCTCGGCCCGGCCGACGAGGCCCGCGTCGGCGATCGCCGGTCGCCGCTCCGGGGCGTCGCCCGAGGGCCGGTCGAGCTCGACCACGAGCGTCTGCTCCCGGGCGGGCCCGCCATCCCGAGCCGAGGACCCGGCGGCGTCGAGCACCTCGACCACCCTGGCGGAGCGGAGCTTCAGCATCGGGCGTCCACGCTAGCGGGAGTTCGAAGGCTCGAGCGACGCCGACTGCTCGACCAGCGCCAGGGCCACCTCGAGCATCTCGGCCAGGGCCTCGTCGGCGACGCTCTCCCCCGGCTCGTGGGGACGGCGGGTGCCGTTGGCGAGGTTGACGCAGTCCAGCCCGGCGGCGATCAGGGCGTTGATATCCGAGCCGCCCCCGCTGGCGATCCGCCGGGGCTCACGCCCGCACTGCCGCAGCGCGGCCTCGGCCACCGCGATCGCCCGACCCCCGGGAGGCTGGCGGTAGCCGGCGAACGTCTGCTCGACGCTGACGTCCACGTCCACGTCGCAGTCGGGTAGGTGGGCAGCGTCGTGGATGCGCTCCACCGCCTGGCCGACGAGCCGCTCGGCGCGCTCCTGATCGAGGCTACGGACCTCGCCGGTGAAGGAGCAGGCGTCGGGAACCACGTTGATCGCCCCGCCCCCGGAGATCGAGGCGACGTTGATCGTGGTCTGCTCGTCGACGCGCCCCACCGGCAGCGCGGCGATCGCGCGGCAGGCCCCCACGATCGCGCTGCGACCGTCCTCGGGGCGGATCCCCGCGTGCGCCGAGGCCCCGCGAAAGTGCGCCTCCAGCCTGAAGTGGCTGGGCGAGCGCTCGATCACCTCCCCGATCTCGGAGGCGTGGTCGAACACGAAGCCGACGTGGCTGTTCAGGCGGTCCACGTCGAAAACGCTGGCGCCGGCCAGCGAGCGCTCCTCCCCGACGGTGAACAGGAGCTCGAGCTCCACCGGCGAGCCCTCCGCGTGAAGCGTGCGGGCAAGCGCCAGCAGCACCACGACCGCGGCCTTGTTGTCCGCCCCGAGGATCCCCTCATTGGCGTTCTCCCACACCCCCTCGCTGAGCACGGGTTCGACCGGCGCCTGGGGAGGCACGGTGTCCAGGTGCGCGCAGAACATCACTGCCGGCGGCCCGCCGCCCGCGTCCGTCGCGGCCGCGGCCGGCAGGCGGGCGAGCAGGTTGCCGCAGTCGGAGCCGGTGAGGCGGCCGGCGTCGTCCTCGAGCGTCTCGATGCCGAGCGCGCGCAGCTCGGCCATCACCCTCTCCCCGCAGGCCCGCTCGCTTCCGGAGGGGCTCTCGATCCGGCAGAGCTCGGCAAACGTGCCGCTCAGGTAGCGACGCGCGGGCGTCCCGATCTCGACCCGTCCGCCGGGGCTCACGCGCCGGTCGAGCGCGCGGACGGCGCGACGGCCGAGGCCTGCTCGCCGTCCTCGCCCGCCGCCCGGCGCACGCCCTCATGCTCACCGGAGCGCTCCAGGGCCGCGGCGACGAAGCCCCTGAACAGCGGGGCCGGCCGCTCCGGGCGGGACTTGAACTCGGGGTGGAACTGGGAGGCGACGAAGAAGGGGTGCTCCTCCAGCTCGATCAGCTCCACGAGGCGCTCGTCGGGGGAGGTGCCGGACACCTTCAGCCGCGAACCGGGAGCCGGCCCGACGGCGTTCGTCAGGCGCCTGCGCAGGAGGTTGTTGACCTCATAGCGATGGCGGTGGCGCTCGTAGATGACGGCCTCGCCGTACATCTCCCGGGCCATCGTCGAGGGGTGGAGCTTGATCGGGTCGGCGCCGAGCCTCATCGTGCCGCCGAGGTCCGCGACCTCCTTCTGCTCGGGCAGCAGGTCGATCACCGGATGCGGGGTCTCGATGTCGAACTCGGTGGAGTTCGCTCCCTCCATCCCCGCCACGTTGCGGGCGAACTCGGCTACCGCGACCTGCATCCCCAGGCAGATCCCGAGATACGGGATCCCGTTGCGGCGAGCGTAGCCCGCGGCGGCTATCTTGCCCTCGATCCCCCGACCTCCGAAGCCACCCGGGATCAGGATCCCGTCGGCCTCGCCGAGCAGGTCGGCCGCGGCGGCGCCCTCGAGCGCCTCGGAGTCGATCCAGTCGATCTGCACCCTGGCGTCCTGCATCGAGGCGGCGTGGCGCAGGGCTTCCGATACCGACAGGTAGGCGTCCTCGAGCTGCACGTACTTGCCGACCAGCGCGATCCGCACCGTGCGGGTGGCGCGGGCCGAGCGTTCGATCGGCTCCTTCCACCGGGTCAGGTCGGGAGGCCGCGCCTGGACGCCGAAGTGCTCGAGCAGGAAGTCGTCCACACCCTGCTCGTGGAAGGTGAGGGGGACCTTGTGGATGTCGTCGACGTCGCGAGCAGAGATGATCGCCTCGGGCGGGAGGCTCGCGAACAGCGCGATCTTCTTGCGGATCTCGCTCGAGAGCCCGCTCTCGGAGCGGCACATCAGCATGTCCGGCGCGATCCCGATGCGGCGCAGCTCGTTGACCGAGTGCTGGGTGGGCTTGGTCTTCAGCTCGCCGGCGTGACCCACGTAGGGGACGAGCGTGAGGTGGATGAACATGCACCGGCGCCGCCCCACGTCCACCGGGAACTGGCGGATCGCCTCGAGGAACGGCAGCGACTCGATGTCCCCCACCGTCCCCCCGATCTCGGTGATCACGAAGTCGACGTCGCTGGACTGGGCGATCAGCGAGATCCGCTGCTTGATCTCGTCGGTGATGTGGGGCACGACCTGCACCGTCGCCCCGAGGTAGTCGCCGCGGCGCTCGCGGCGGATGACCGTGTCGTAGATCCCGCCCGCCGTGACGTTGGCTGCGCGGCTGGTGTTGGCGTCGGTGAAGCGCTCGTAGTGGCCGAGGTCGAGATCCGTCTCGGCGCCGTCCTCGGTGACGAACACCTCGCCGTGCTGGTAGGGGGACATCGTCCCCGGGTCGACGTTGATGTACGGGTCGAACTTCTGCAGCCCGACGCTGAGGCCGCGGGACACCAGCAGACGGCCGATCGAGGACGCCGCGATGCCCTTTCCGAGCGAGGACACCACACCGCCGGTGACGAAGATGAAGCGGGTCTTGTCGGGGGCCTGCGCGTGGCGGTCAGTGCTGTGCGAGCTCATGAGGGCCTGCCCAGAGAGTCTAGATAGCGAAGCCCCGGAGTCCGCTCCACGAGTCCGGAAATTGAGCGCAGCTCGCCGTAGAGGGTGATCGCCAGGAGCACCCCCAGCGCCACCGCCTGCCCGGTCCCCGACAGCGTCAGCACCAGCCAGAGCCCGCCGAGCGCTCCGAGCAGGTTCGCCCCGGTGTCCCCGAGCATCGCCCGCTCGCGCAGGTCGTAGGCCCCGGCGACGAGCGCCGGTGCGGCGAACAGGCCGAGTGACCACATCGTGCGCAGCTGCCCCGAGGCGGCGGTCAGCGCGGCACCCAGCACCACGAACGCCTTGACCGCCCTGCCGGGACGCAGGTCGAGCAGGTTGAAGACGTTCGTGCACAGCACGAGCACCCCAACGGCGAGCAGCCAGCGGCCGTTGGAGAGCCCCAGGTAACGCCCGGCGAACAACGCGAGCCCCAGCGCCCCGAACGCCTTCACGACGCCGGTGCTCAGCTGGCCGTGGCGCAGCGCGCCGAAGTGCCCACGCCACCCCCGCGGCGTCGTCGGCCCGCCGGCCTCGCCGGCCTGGAGCGCCCCGCCGGCCTGGCCGGCCCCGCCGAGGGCGTCGTCGAGCAGCCCCAGCGCGATCACCCCCAGGCAGTACACCGCGATCGGCGTGATCGCCGGGTGGAACACGTGGGTGCCGGCGAGCTTCGCGAGCAGCATCAGCGGGATCAGAGCGATGCTCGCGGCTGCCGGCACCAGCACGCCGACCGGGAACGGGAGCTGGCGGGAGCGGTAGTTGGGCCGCACCGCTCCAGCGCGGCGCATCTGCGCCAGCAGCGGACCCGCGAGCACGCAGGCGGTCACCAGGGCCAGCAGGGACGGAAGGGCGTGCACTGCGGGTGAAAGCTATCGGCGTCCGCGGACACGGCTGATCCGGCCACGGGCGCGATCCGGGCCGGCCGGGAACGCCTCAGGGTGCCTGGCCGGCCGGGAACGCCTCAGGGTGCCTGGCGGGCCGGGAACGCCTCAGGGTGCCTGGCCGGGGACGGGAACGCTCGGAAGCAGTGCGTCGGCGGTCGAGCTCGAACCGAAGGTTCCCCGCTGGCCGGCGAGCGCGTAGACGAGCGCTGTCTGGCCGGCGACGGTGTCGAGGTCGTCGACGCTCGACAGGCCGTTTCCCTTGTACCAGGAGATCTGTGAGGGTTCCGACGAGCTCGTCTGTGCCCCCACGGCGGTGGCCCGGCCGGCGGCGATACCCGCCAGCAGCCCCACGTCGAAGGCGGTGCTGGCTTCGCTCTGGGGGGCGCTCATGCTCGGCGGCTCCGCCCGCACCACGACAACGCCGTCGAGATGGGACAGCTGCCCGTCGAAGGAGCTCAGCAGGCTCGACCGCACGCGGCTGACCAGCTCCCGGTCCACCCGCGGCCCGCCGCTGACCAGCTGGCGGCCGACCACGTAGCCCAGCCGTTCGAGCGTTTCCGGGGACGCGGCCAGGCCCTGGAAGCGGGTTCCCGTCGCCTCCCGTTCGATCGCGTCGAGGTCGAGTGGCTCGGACACCGTCACCACGCTCGGGACCTGCCCGCCGGCCTCGGCGACCGCGTCGTGCACGAGGCCGTCGACGCGGTCGGAGGCGCCCCCGAGGAACACCAGCCCCACGGAGCGGTGGGCCAGCAGCCCGTGCACTGCAAGCGGGTAGAGCCCCTCGGCGAACGCTTCCTCGGTGGCCATCCGGCTTCGCTGTTCGTCGAGCTGGTGGTGGGCGGAGCTGATTTCGGATTCGAGGTCGTGGACGATCCCGCTCTTGGCGCTGGAGACGAGGTTGGAGTCCCCGATCGCCACGCCGATCAGGACACCGAGGGCGAGCGCGAGGAGCACCGCGGCCAGCGACAGCGCGTGGTAGCGGTAGTCGAACATCCCCGGTCCCGCCCTCCCGCTGGTCAGCCGCCGCGGGGGCCGGCGCCCACCTGCGCGAGCAGCTGGAGCTTCAGCCACAGCAGTTCCGCCACGTCTTTGAGGGCGGGGGTGCTCCAGATCACGACCAGCATCGCGAGCAGCCCGGCGGTGAGCACCACCAGCAGCGGGGTGAGCGCGGGGCGGGGGCGGTACAGGCGGCTCACCCCCTTGGCGTCCACCAGGATCTCGCCGATGCGCAGGCGGGTGAGCAGCGAGGAGGACATCCCCCGCCGGTTGCGGTCCAGGAACTCGACGAGGTTGAACTGGGAGCCCACCGAGACGATCAGGCGGGCGCCCTTCTCGGCCGCGATCAGCATCGCCACGTCCCCGCTCGTGCCGGGCGCCGGGACGAGCTTGAACGGGAGCCCGAGCTCGCTCAGGCGACGGCTGCCCGGCGCGCGGCCGTCGGGGTAGGAGTGCACGACGAGCTCCGCGCCGCAGCGCAGCGCCGGCCCGCCGGCCGAGTCCATGTCACCGACGATCATGTCGGGCACGAGGCCCTCGTCGAGCAGCGCCTCCGCGGCGCCGTCGACCGCCACGATCACGGGGCGCATGTCGCGCACGAACGGACGCAGGGCGCGCAGGTCGCGCTGGTGCCCGACGCCGCGGACCACGACGAGCGTGGGGCGGTCGCGGAAGTCGGTGGCGAAGCGCGGGAGGCCGATGCGACCCGTCAGCAGCTCCCGCTCCTCGCGCATGTGCTCGATCGTGTTGTGGGCGAAGCTCTCGAGCGCCTCCGCGACGTCGCGGCGACGGGCCTCGGTCTCCTCCCCCACCCGCTGGGGATCGAGCAGCTCCCCGCGGGCGAGGACCGCATCGCGGTGGAGCACTTCCACGCCGTGCTCCCCACGCGGCGCGGAGCGGGCGCGGATCGTCAGCGGCTGGCCGTCGCCGACCTTCCCGAACAGCTCGTCGTCGGGGAGATCTACGAGCAGCACGCCGGCTTCCACGAGCAGCTGGGGACCCAGGTTCGGGTACGTGCCCCCCGACGAGGGGCTGCAGTTGAGCACCGCGACGGCCCCTGCGGCGATCAGCTCCTCGGCCGAGACGCGGTCGATGTCGAGGTGGTCGACGAGGGCGATGTCGCCGCGGACGAGGTGGCGGACCAGCAGCTTCGTGCGGCGGCCCGGGCGCACCGGTCCCTGCACGACGCGCGCGAGTCGCGGCTCGGCGGACGCGGGCACGGCGCCCGCGGGGACGGCGCCCGAGGGGCTCGGGCCGGTCGTCGAGCTGGATGGCCTGGCTGCCATCGACTGCGAGAGTAACGCCACCGCGCGGGCGCGCGCTCTGGTCCGGGCGGCTCGCTCAGGCCGCGCGCACCAGCGCCTCGGCGTGCCTGCGGGCTCCGTCCTGCTCCCCGTCGGCGCCGAGCATCCTCGCCAGCTCCTCGACGACCTCCTCCGCGGCGAGCTCGCGAACCTCGGTGCGGGTGGCCGACGGTCCCGCCCGCTTGACGATCGAGAAGTGCCGGTCGGCGAGCGAGGCGATCTGCGGGAGGTGGGTGATGCAGATCACCTGGCACTCCCGCGACAGCTCGCGCAGCCGCGCCCCGACCGCCTTCGCGGTGTGCCCGCCGATCCCGGCGTCGACCTCGTCGAACACCAGCGTGACCCCCGATTCGTGGCCCTGGGCCGCGCTCAGGATCGCAAGCATGACGCGCGAGAGCTCGCCGCCGGAGGCGATCTCCCGCACCGGCCCTCCCGGCACGCCGGGGTTCGGGGCGATCAGGAACTCGACCGTGTCGGCACCGGTCGGCCCCGCCTCGCACTTGCCGAGGGCGACCTCGAAGCCGGCGTGCGGCATCGCCAGCGTGGCCAGCTGCGCCGCCACCTCCTCGGCGAACGGCCCGGCGGCGGCCTTGCGGGCGCGGGTCAGAGCGCGGAGGTGGCGCTGCAGATCCGCGCGGGCGTCCTGCAGCTGCTGATCGAGCTCGCCCGCCGAGCCCCGCGCCGCGGCCAGCTGCTCGCGCCGCGCCCGGGCGGTGCGCGCGTGCTCGTGCACGGACTCGATGCTGCCGCCGTGCTTGCGCACCAGCCGCTCGACCGCCGCCAGCCGTTCCTCGAGCTCCTCCAGCGTGCCGCCGCCGGCCCCGGCCGCGTGCTCCTGCGCGCCGTCGGCGGCGTGCTCGCAGTAGGCGGAGAGCTCGTAGGCGAGCTCTCGGGTCTCGAGCGCCAGCCCCCGCAGCCGCTCGGCCAGCCCGTCGAGCTGCGGATCCACGCCCTCCAACGGGCCGAGCGCCCCGCTCGCCTCAGCCACCAGCTGGGCGGCTCCCGGAGCCCCGCCAGGAGCGCCGCCCCCGCCGCCGGCCGAGGCCTCGTCGCCGAGCAGTCGCCCGGCCGCCGCCCCCGCCGCGGCGAGCAGCGAGTCCAGCGCCCGCAGCCGCTCGCGTGCGGCGAGCATCCGCCCGTGCTCCTCCGGATCGGGTGCGAGCCCGTCGATCTCGGCGATCTCGAAGTCGAGCAGGTCGAGCTCCCGGTCGCGCTCCAGGCGGGTGGACTCGAGCTGCGCCAGGCGGTGCTCGAGCTCACGCACGCCTGCGTGGGCGTCGGCGCAGGCACGCAGCCGCGCGGGCTGCTCGGCGCCGCAACGGCTGTCCAGGATCGCCAGCTGGGCGCCCGCCAGCGTCAGGCTGCGGTGCTCGTGCTGGGCATAGAAGCGCAGCAGGGCGCCCCCGATCGCGCGCAGGTCCGCGACCGCCGCGGTGCGCCCGTTCACGAGCGCCCGCGTGCGTCCGTCGGCGCGCACGCGGCGGGCGAGCACGACCTCGCGCCCGTGCTCCCCGCAACACGCCAGCTCCGAGAGCTCCTCTCCGATCCCGTCGCCGAGCCCGGGGGGGATCTCGAAGATGCCCTCGACGTAGGCCTCCTCCGCGCCGGGCCGCACGATCCCGGCCCGCGAGCGGCCCCCCAGGAGCAGGTCGAGCGCGTGTGCGAGGACCGTCTTGCCCGCCCCGGTCTCGCCGGTGAGCACGTTCAGTCCGGCGGACAGGCGCAGGTGGGCCTGCTCGATCAGCAGGAGATTCTCGACTCGCAACTCTGCCAGCATCGCGAGCAGGTGTACCAGCGGCCGGGGACGGACAGGCCCGTCCTCCTGGTGTTCGGCGGTTCGCGGTCGCCCGGGGCGCCCACGGCGCCGGCCGTGGCCGTGGCCCCCCGGGGTGGGCGCCGGGAATCACCCCTTTCCAGGGGGCCCGGAGCGGTTCATAATGCCGTGGGGCGCCGGTGAACGGACACCCGGCCGGAACCTAGAAGATTCGACGGCGACACGGATGGATGCCAACGATCCCAACGCGCGCACGGATCCGCCCGGGCGGGACGCTTCGACGTGGCTGCCCGCCCCGGCGCTGGCCGAGCACCTGGCCGAAGAGGTGGCCAGGGCCGAGCGGCACCTCGGCCCCCTGAGCTGCCTGCTGGTGGTGATCGAGGACCTCGACACGGTCGTGGAGCGCTACGGGGACGAGCTCGCAGAGCAGGCGCTGGCGCACCTCGCGCAGGCGCTGCGAGGAGAGCTGCGGCTGTTCGACAAGGTGGGGCGCCCCAGCCCGCGCGAGCTGATCGTGCTGCTGCCCGGCGCGGACGGGCCGCGGGGGGAGATCGTGGCCAGGCGCGCGCTGCAGCGGCTGCGGACGATCAAGATCGAAGTCGACGGCCACAGGCGCCCCCTGCCGATCACCATCGGGCTGGCCACATGGAGGGAGGGGCTCACGGCCGAGGCGCTCGTCGAGCAGGCAAGGTCGGCGGCGTTGGCCTCGCGCTGGACACAGACGGGGGACGTCAGGGCGGCGGACTAACCTCGTTTCGTGCTCTCCGGATCGGAG
Source organism: Solirubrobacteraceae bacterium (assembly GCA_035515315.1). Classification (GTDB taxonomy): domain Bacteria; phylum Actinomycetota; class Thermoleophilia; order Solirubrobacterales; family Solirubrobacteraceae; genus Palsa-744. Next base: position 55 of record DATJBO010000189.1, on the reverse strand, counting down.
CTGTGGCTGCTGCGGCTGATGGCCGACCGCGGCCTGGCGCTGCTCGACGCGGACG